>JALWZB010000144.1 GCA_027002995.1 Desulfurococcales archaeon | reverse complement strand
AGCCTCACTCCGTCGTGATTGCTTTGGATGACAATGTGGCTGAGGCGTTTAGGGGTTCCCTGCCTTTTGAGTCTGTTGCTGTGGCTTGGAAGCAGGAGGTGTACTTGTCGACCCCCGTGCAGCTGGACTTACGTGGTGCTGGGTTGAGTGCTAACGTGGTTAGGGGGTTTGCCTACTACTGGCCTCCTGAGAGGTCGCTTTGCCTGTTCTATGGAGTCACGCACGCGTACACCCCCGTAGCTAGGGTCGGGGTGATTGTTGATCCCGTGCAGAGGGTTCCGGGGCTGGCCGGTGAGTTCAGGGAGCAGTGCGGGGTTAGGGTTAAGGAGCACGTCATTGATGAGGGTCTGAGGGACGTAGCGGAAGTTCTTAGGTCTAGGGGGTACTTGGTGGCGACTCCCTTAGATGATGGCGTTAGGGTGATCACGGCGTGTAAGCTCATGGATGCGTACCCTCACAGGTCCGCCGCGACTGTCTACGTCGAGGATTACGGCGCGCACGTGGAGGGCGAGACGTTAGGGGTGTTCAACAACGGGTTGAGTGACGTGGCCCTATTCAACGTGATGGCTGAGGCGGTGAGTAAGTGTAGCAGACGCTACGCGAGGCTCGACCTGACCGAGGAGGGTTACGTGGCCGTCACGGCGGGCGTGGGTAGCTTAAGTGAGCTCGCCGAAGCTGTTGACGAGGTTATTCAAGCGCAGGCATGCGCGTACAGGGAGTTGCTCAGGGTACCTCTGAAGCGAGCGGTTTGAGGGACATGATTAAGTCTCGGGGTAAAAGCCTTTTCCCTTCTCGTGGGGAAGGCTTCAGTGCTTGGCGGAGTCGTTAATACTTCCGTACGCATAAATATTAGCGGGTTCACTCCCTATGCATCCCCGCAACCTCACGTGGGTGGAGCTTAAGGAATACATAGAGAGGGGTAAGGGACCCCTAGTGCTTCCAGTGGGTTCCGTGGAGGGGCATGGACTGCACCTCCCCGTGAACACTGACACGGTCATCGCTAGCTTCATAGCGGATAAGCTGGCGGAGAGGAATAAGTGGGTCTCACTCCCGCCCATCACCTACACAGTCACCGTACCCGTTAGGCCGGGGAACGTGCACGTGCCGTCCAGAGTACTTAAGGAGTACCTGAGGTCCATCCTCGAGCACTTCGTATCCTTCGGGCAGAGGGAATTCATACTAATCGTAGGTCACGGCGGCCCGGAGATGAAGAACGTCCTTGTCGAGGTATGCGACAACCTCTGCAGGGGGTGGGGAGCCGTGATAAATGCTTTCCATATTTCAAGGATACTCAACGATCTCGGGTTAGCGGACACGAGCGTGGACAGGCATGCCGGCGAGTGGGAAACCAGCATAGTAATGGCCATAGATAACTCCCTCGTCAAGAACCTAGGGTTCTACCAAGGATGTGGGGACCCCCACCGCTATGGAGTCGTCGGGAACCCCCTCAAAGCATCGCCGGCTAAGGGGATGAGGTACGTTGAAGCAGTAATCAACTACATTGAGGGAAGCTTCGCAAGGAACGTAACCCGCAGGAAGTGCTACTATAACTGGCTGGTAAGGTGACGCCAGGTTACTTGAGTAGCACATCCTCCGGAGCTATCAGCTTGCAACCGTTAACGCGTAACTCCCTCACCCTAACACCATACACTCGCCTTATGCTATCCCTCGTTATTACTTCATCAGGTCTTCCTCCAGCAACCACCTCCCCGCCCCTCATTAGGAAGACCTCATCACAGAACAGTAACGCTAGGTTCGGGTCGTGAAGCGATATGAGGACTGACTTACTGAATTGCCGGGACACACCCCTTAAGGTCTCCAGCGCCACCAGCTTGTTCCTGTAGTCGAGAAATGATGTTGGCTCGTCAAGAACCAGTAGCTGGGCGTCCTGTGCGAGCGCCCTGGCTATGAGGACTAACCTCTTCTCCCCGCCGCTGAGTGACGTGAAGGGCTTCCCCGCTAAGTGCCCTACGCCTAAAGCCTCAAGGGCCTCACGTGCCTTGACTTCATCCTCAGCCCGCGGTCCCTGCAGGATGTTTACGTAGGGATTCCTCCCCATCAACACTACCTCGAAGGCCGTGTAGGGGAACGGGATAGTGAATTCCTGCGGTACGTAAGAAATTAACTTAGCCCTTGACCTGCAGTCCATGCCCGTAATGTCCCGCCCCCTAAGTAGTATACGCCCACGCTCGGGCTTCAGGATCCCCACAATGCATTTCATGAGGGTAGTCTTCCCCGCACCGTTAGGGCCTAGCAGGCATGCAACGCGGGAGCTAACCCTCAGTGAAACCCCTCTCAGCACGTACTTCCCACGGGCTAGGTTACCGTACGCGAACCACAGATCCTCAACTTCCAGCAAGGCATGCCCTCCTCCTAACGAGTATGGCGAAGAGTATGGGGGCGCCGACGAAGCTCGTCATAACGCTCAACGGTAACTCAGCTGCGGATAAGGTTCTGGCTAGGTCGTCGCAGAAAAGCAGTAGTGTGGCACCGACTAGCGCGGATGCCGGCACCAACCTCCTATTGTCGTACCCCACGAGTAACCTAGCGATGTGTGGGCTCACCACCCCAACCCAAGCTATCATGCCTGCTAGGGAGGTGGAGGCGGAGGTGGCTAGGGTCGCGGCCACTACCGCCAGAGCCCTGAACAAACCCACGTTCACGCCTAGCGCCAGAGCCTCATCATCCCCTAAGGAAAGCACGTTGAGGACCCACCTGAGTAGGAGGAGCGTCACCACCCCTACGAGTAAGGGCGGCACCGCTGGGGCTAAGTCACCCCACCTAGTCCCTGCGAGGCTACCTAATAACCAGTAAACCATGGCCGGTAACTTATTGTAGGGATCCGCCATGTACTTAACGATGCCGACGCATGCCGAGAAGAGTGCTGAGGTAACTATGCCTGCCAGTATCAGCGCCAGTATCCCGCCACCCGCAAGCCTAGCTAAGTAGTATGCGAGAGACATCGCTACCAGGCCGAACGCGAATGCAGTTAACTGAATCGCGGCCGGGTTCGGGGGGAGGAGAAGTATGGCGAGCACGGCGCCGAAGGCTGAGCCACTCGTAACGCCGAGTATTCCGGGCCCAGCTAAGTAGTTCCTGAAGGTGTTCTGCAACGCCACCCCTGCTAAGCCCAGCGCAGCGCCCGCAAGTGAGGCTGCCATGACTCTCGGTAAGCGCACGTACATAACTATGGTCATGTTGAGAGCATTAGCGCGCCACGGGAGGAAAAGGAGCCTGCCTACGCAGAGTGAGGCTATGAGCAGGAAGGCAAAAAACACCGTGAGCTTTAGGATCGCCTTATCCATCGCGCTACCCCTTAGCGGTAGTCACCGTTAGGTTGCCGGTTATGTGCACCTTACTTATGCTTAGGTTGAAGAATTCCTTATAGAAGTGTGCGGCGACCTCAGTGATGTTGATGTCCTTGAACTGCTGTGGGTGGAGAACCTTGGCGAGCCACAGCAAGCCGAGGGGCCATTTCGGGCAGGGGTCAATCCAGTTCTCGCCGTCGTAGGGCACCACATATACTTTCCCGTTCTTAACGGCCTTGATTGCCTGCCATGCTGGGCCGTTCTTGATTAGCTGGAGGGCCTTGCTTGCTGGGACGCCGTACTGTATTATCAGTATTATGTCTGGATCCCACTTAGCTACCTGCTCCACGTTAACCCCTTTCTTCCCTGTCAGGTTTCCGGCGACGTTCACTCCGCCAGCAAGCTCAATTAATTTACTTTGGAACATGTCACCGCCGAAGGTTCTTAGGCTGTGGTGCCTGCCGCTGTAGTATAGCACTAAGACCTTAGGCTTAGTAGTTACGTTCGCTAGCCTGGACTTAACTTCTTGGACTATGGACTTGCAGTAGTTAATGATGCTGTTAGCACGTCCCTCCTCCTGAAAGATCTTCCCAAGCATCCGTATCGTGTTGTATATGTCCTTAATGCTCTCAATCTTAATGCACACCACAGGCACTCCTAGCCCCTCCAGCTGGGAGACCTCCTTAGCGGTTCTCTCCCACGTCGACGCTATGACTACCTGCGGCCTTATCTTAACGATTTCCTCGACGCTTAACTCTTGTCCAAGAATTACCTTCTTTTTGAAGTTAGGGTCAACGAGTTCATAGAACCCGGAGCCCCATGACCATCCTTCGTAGAACTTGCTACCAGCACCCAGTAGGTATATGAAGGGTGTGGCCATGCGGTATAACGTGATTACCTTCGTGACGGGCTCGGGGATCCTCACCTCCTTACCTCTGGCGTCGATTACGACCACGTATTGCGTGGTTGTTGATGTGCTCGTAGTTGTTCGGGTGGTTATGGTTGTGGTGCTTGAGGCGGTGCTCGTGGCGGTTGGGGTTACCAGGGTTTTTACGGTTGCTGTTGTGGGGGAGAATGTGGTTGTAGTGATGCTTTTATGGATGCTTGAGCGTGAGTAATAGTACGCGCCGCCAGCGATGACGCAGATGATTATTATTATTGCAAGTATCACTGCAGAGGCTACCTTACTCAAGCCTCCTCTGTTCATTTAGTGCACCTCGTTATGGTAGTTAGTACACCTAATATTTGCTTTCCGCTGTTGTCATCAGTAATCGTGGGTTCGCTTTTTAGTAAGGCGCCCCTCATGCTTAGGACTGCATGCCGTGATTACCCTTGATCCTCGTTATCAAATAACTGATAATGATTAATTAAGGTTAGTAGACCCGGCAACAATGCGTGGGTTGTCATTCGTAGGTTTTCGCGCACCGGTGCGGGGATAAGTATATCGCCTATGTTTAACTTTAACTAACTTCAATAAAATACACTTATTTTACTGTGCTCCATCTATGCTTAGTGGTTTGAGGGGGTGAGTGAGGATACCGCCTGATTCACTAGTGGACAGGTTTGGCAGGCCCGTGAATAGGTTGAGGATTAGCGTGACGTTAAGGTGCAACCACGCATGCATATTCTGTCATAGGGAAGGAATAAGTGCCTCGCGGGTTGAAGGTGAGTTAAGCGCGGATGACCTAGGCTTCGTGGCGGAAGTAGCTTCGTCCTTAGGTATTGTTGATTTCAAGTTAACAGGTGGTGAGCCCTTAGTTAGGGATGATATCGTGGACGTTGTTTCAGCGATATCCCAGCACATTAAGGATGTTAGCTTAGTCACTAACGCCTCAAGGTTGAAGAAGTTCGCACAGGGACTCGCTGAGGCCGGGCTAGGCAGGGTTAACGTGTCCCTGCATTCCTTGAGGGAGGGCGTTTTCAGGAGGATAACTGGCGGGGGTTCCCTGAGTGACGTTTTGGAGGGTATTGAGGCAGCGATTGATGCTGGGCTTAAGGTGAAGCTTAACTACTTAGTGCTATCCCTGAATGCTGGTGAGTTCAGGGAGATCATAGACTATGCTTCAGGGATTGGGGCTGACTTGAACGTGATTGAGTTAATACCTGTGGGCACCCCACCCAACGTCTATAGGGAGCTGCATGCTGAGCTGGATCCTGTGGAGGATTACCTGAGGAGGCAGGCGGTTAAGGTGTGGCTCGCTGAGTTCCAGAACAGGCCCACTTACTTAATGCCTTCCGGCATTAAGGTCTACGTTATTAAGGGCTTCGGGAACCCCTACCTCTGCGCTAGGTGCACTAGGTTAAGGATGACTCCCGACGGTAAGTTGCAGACATGCATATACAGGCCCGACCTAACCGTCGACGCCAGGGACGCCATACTGAGGAGAGATGTTGATGGCTTAAAGAAGGCGTTCAGGCGCGCGACAGAGTTGAGGGAGCCTTACTTCAAACTAGCGAGGGAAATGAGCTCAGCGTTAATCACGACCCGCCGCGCTTGACCGTAATCTTAAGTGTGGTGACCTTAAACGGCCCCACCTTCAGGGCTGTTTTACCGTCGTTACTCACGGGCACGTTGCTTAAGCCCTCCTCAAGCATGTTGGTTTCCTCGGCCCTAATCACGTCGACACCATTTAGGCTCACGCTCACAACACCGTCATGGCTATACGGGTTGAAGACCCTTAACACCACGCAATCATCGCGATCCTCACATACCTTCAGTACTGGGACCTCAACGTCGTTAGCCTCAATCGTTACTGGAGCAACTTCCCTCACCTTGGGCTTACGCACCATCATGACGTACGGCTTATTCAGCAGTTCCTCGGCTTTCGAAGGCACTTTTCCAGCCACCCAGCCACCCTCATGCGGGTAGAGGTAATATGTTACCCGGTAATGCCCTGCCTCGACAGGTTCCTGCGCCTCAAGCAACTCAGGTACCCAGGGAGTGTGGATCGCGCCCTCAGGAGGGAATCTCGGGCCCCGTAACAGGGTTAGCCTGAGGGTCTTACCCATGACGTCGTACCCGAAGCGGGTGCCGCAGATGAGCGCTAATCCCTTCTCCCCGTCGCTGTAGTCTAGCCATCCATTGAACCACGCCTCCCACATCGCCCTGTCGTAGAGGGTGGAGTACGGTGATGCCGGGTTCCTCCTCACCGCGTGGCCGTAGGGTTGCCCGACGACTATGTTCTCCGCCCACGTGCTTAGGTCGGCCACGAGCTTCAGTAGGCGGTGGGTGAGCCCCCACTCAACATCAACGACACCTTCAATCCAGGGCTCCCCAGCATACACGCGTATGTGGTGCCTTAGCTTGGCCTCACCGCCCTCATCCCCGTACACGTACTCAACCACTACTGACGCCCTTAATGGGCCACGCTCCGTGATCTCCACCTTGACGGGCTTTGCGAGTCTCCGGTACTTAACCCCGTCCAACCTCTGGAGGTGGTAGAGTTCCCAGCAGTCGAAGGCGTAGTCAACGAACTTCTCGAGGGTTCCGGCAGTCGCCCTGCCGAGGCGCGGGGTGTCGTCATACACCTCAAACCCCACGCCACGACCTCCCAAGAACTCCTTGCCCTGACCATTACCTAGGAGCTTCAGGGACTTAACCTCACCTGTCTCCTTACTCACCCTAACCTCCACCAACCCGTTCCTCAGGATTACGTGGTCCCCGCCATCAACCACTTCCACACCTCCCTCAACTTCTTCAGGCTCCACGATGGTCAGCGCTAGCGGCGGCGCCCTCACCCTAATCAATCCGTGGCCCGGTAACTCGACGTAGGTGCGTGCCTCCCTCGGTAGCGGGTTAAACACCGCTAAGTCCCCCTCACCATCCTCAGCGTTGAGCGCGTTGAGTAGCTCTGTCACTAGCGCGCGTACATCGGCATGAAGCCTCTCCCGTAGCTTCGAGAGCCTACTCAGGAACTCCGTGTAGGGCGTCTTAGAGAGTGAGCCGGCGAGCACGTCGTGGAAGTGAGCTTCGAGAACCTCCCTCCAGAGGGACTCAACCTCCCGCCTGTCATACGGTTTCCCTAACGCCAGGTACTTCAGCGTGAGGAGCTTCTCGAGGGTCTCCAACAGGCGCTCACACTCCTTGACGAGCTCCTTAACCCTTACTTGCGAGGTGTAGGTCCCGCGGTGGAATTGAAGGTAAAGCTCACCAACGTACTTAGGTATGCGGTCGCCATAGACTCCCTCCACCATCCTCAGGTAGTCCTCGGCCCGTGAGTGCTTAGCCTCACTAACCCCTAAAGCCCTGAGCTCAGGCGGCACTTCCTTCACGAGGGCTTCAGCCGCGGCAACCTCCTCTTCCTTAGGGCCGCATCCGTGGTCACCGTAACCATATATGAGGAGTAAGTCCCCGACACCCTGCCTTGCGTGCAGGGCTAGGAAGTACGTGGCAACCTTCCACACCTCACCTGGGCTGCCCCAGTACCCACCCACGGTCTGGTAGGCGAGGACCTCAGAGCCGTCGAGGGATGACCACCTGAATAAGTTGTAGGGAAACAAGACAGTGTCGTTCCAGTTAAGCTTCTGCGTGACGAAGTACTTGATCCCACACCCCCGAAGTATTTGGGGGAGTGAGGCCGGGAAGCCGAAGCTATCGGGGAACCAAGCCACTCTCACGTCAACACCCAACACGTGCTTAAGGAACCTCTTACCGTACAGAAACTGCCTAACCAAGCCCTCACCGGAAGGGAGTATGCAGTCACACTCAACCCACGACCCGCCAACAACCTCCCACCTCCCCCCACGAACCCTACGCTTAACCTCCTCCAGGAGTTCCGGCTTAAGCAACCTTAACCAGTCGTAGTAGAGAGCCGTGCTCTGAGCGAAGGTGAAGCCAGGGTACTTACGCATGAGTTCAAGCACGTTCCCAACAGTCTTGATGAAGACCTTCCTCGCCTCATCGGTTGACCATAACCAAGCAACATCTAAGTGACTATGGCCAAGTAAGTAGAGCCTGCGACGCTGGTTAATGCTCAATTAACCCACCGAGACAGTTTAAGTGAAGCGAAAATAACTCCTCTGGCCCTTAAGGATCCCTTGACCCTACCACCTCTGTTGAAGCTATAGAGGGGCACGCCCGTGGTCTTCCTTAGTGTTTTCATACCTTATGAAAATACATACACTACACACTCCCTTGTGCTGGATTTATGTCGATAAAAGTAAGCATGAGTATGGTAATAATAGTTTATTATTGAGTTAAAGCAAGTTTATATTGGGAAAACATATGGTACCTGTCCTACGCAGGAGAAGAAAATTCCCGATAAGAGTCGAGGACATAATGAGCACACCACCCATAACGGCAAATAGATCCGCCCCCATTGAGGAAGTTGCTAAGATAATGAACGAGAACAACATAGGAAGCATACTGATAGTTGACGATGAAGGGAAGCTCGAAGGCATAATCACGGAGAGGGACATACTCTTCGCCGTCGCGCACGACAAGATAGGTAAGGGACTACCCGCCTACATGATCATGACTGAAGATCCCCTCACAGTCACTCCGGGAGTCCCGATAATAGAGGCCGTCCGGATTATGAGGGAGGCTAACGTCAGGCACCTACCCGTGGTTGATAAGGACAATAGGCCCGTGGGCATGATCTCCCTGCGAGACATCATAGACGCTGTCCTGATGTTCCTCGACGTGTTCATGCAGAAGTAATTATCATAAAGCAAAACACACTCGTTTTTAGTTCCTCTCAACCCAGAACTGAAGGTTTGTTAAGAGCATTAGCTAGCTGTACTTGACCCCTAAGATTTACTTAATGACAGCTTAACCGCTGCCTCCTCTAGGCTTAGTGAAGCCTCCACGAGGGATTCCCCACCAATCCCGTGATTACTTAGCTCCTTGAGTAGGCACGGTTGCAGTAGCTCCCTTGCACCCTCATAAAAGCCTCCGACAACGCACAAAGGTAGTTCATTATCACTAAGCATTTTCCTTGCCGCGAGGAGAAGTTCCACTATCTCATGGGCTTCCTCCTCAATAATGTTGACAGCAACAACGTCCCCCTTAACGGCCTCCTCAACCACGTACTTAGCGAATCCCGCTATTAACGTCTTGGGTGCTTTGCTCCCATACACCTCAACTATTACATCTCCTAAGTCACGTAGCCCTAGGTACTGTACTAACCTACCCAATAACGATGTGTACGGTCCCCGGCCATCCAGGTACTTGAGGGCGGCCTTGATGCCTTCCTTGCCTGCGTGCCACGCGCTCCCACCGTCATCTATTAAGTGACCCCACCCGCCAACCTTCACTTCCGTCCCGTCCCTGTCAACTCCGTAGGCTGAGCTACCGGTTCCCGATATCGCGACTATCCCCGGTCTTCCTTCGAAGCACGCGTAATGCGCTACTAGGTAGTCCTCGAAGACCATCACCTTATCAGCTAATCCCGTGTTAAGCACAGCCTCCACGTAGTAATTCCTCCACGCACCGTGTCCCGTCCCGGCTGCTGAGAATGCCACTAGGTCGAAGCACCTTAAGCCTGTCTCCTCCGCGAGTTTCCTTAAGCATTCCATTATGTTGGCTTGCCCGATAACCCTATCCGTGGAGGCAGGGTTTGAGGGACCGCAGACAACCCTAGCTAGGGGCTTTAGCGATCCGTCGCCAAGTACTTCGAAGGCCGTTGCCTTAGTGCTTGTGGCGCCGCAGTCTACCCCTACGACGAAGCGTGGCGTAGTGCCCATCCTAGACGGCCCTCCTAGCCGCGTTGAACCCTAGGGCGTATGCCTCGAGCACTACTACTACCTGAGCCCACACCACAGCAGGCGATGCTTGGAGGGATTGAGCTAGAAGGAATATGGGGGACACGAACATCCCGATGCATAGGAGGTAGTGGATTAGCCTACCCTTAATCACGTAGCGAGCAGCGAGCACATGCGCTAAGCCGGCCAGGACTCCCAGCACGCGCCACGTGATTAACCTGCGTTCAGCCATGAAGGCAGCAACCCTGAACAGGTCCGGTGAGGGCTGACATGTCAGCGCCGCCACCGCCAACGCTACCCCCACACCCACTAGGTACGCAGCCGTGCCGAGCCTGACGTACCTCTCCACTGCCTCCGAACTTCCCTCAGTGATTGCTAGGTAGGCTGAAAGTGACGTTGAGGCCAGCAACAATAATGAAATGACGGCGTAGTAAGGGCTTGCAGGAATCA
>JALWZB010000143.1 GCA_027002995.1 Desulfurococcales archaeon | reverse complement strand
ATTCCTTCGCGCCTTATTCTTTGCCATGCCTTCACCGTCGTTCCGTGGTATAGGGTCTTCACGCTCTCGTCAACAGCGTGCGTTAGGGTCACTTTAATGCTGTGCCCGTATCTTGCCCTTATCTTGTTTCCGCGGATCTCGAACCTTCCTTTAGGGTCTAGTTCGGCGACCGCACGTATGTGACGCTCAGTTACCCATGAGTATAGTTCCTTATTCCTCCATGCCTTAGTGATGCCCTTAACAAGTTCCTTAAGTGTGACCCACCCTTCCTTATCTAGCGTGAGCCCGGCTTCATGAGGTATGTGTCTGAGTAGGGCGCTCATTAGCTTGCTTAGGGCCACGCGTTGTCTGTTACTCATTAATGGTTCAGCCCGTCCAGCGCATTTCTTAGGATTTAAGACGTACTTAACGTCCATGCCGTTCTCCACGCATGCGTATACGTACTTATCTTCCCCCAACATCACTTCACCCCAAGCAGTAGGAATTCTACTTGCCTTTTCACACATGACTTACCGTGACGTTAGTGTGTTGTGCCTTAACAGTATCCAGTTTCTATAGGGGGTAATAGCTCAATATAAGGAACCCACAGTTTTGAACAACGTTGAGGGAAAAGGGTTTTGGTTAGCTTAATTCAACCGAGGATATAACCTTCACTGTGTTTAGGTCAACACTCTGCACTAACGTCTGTGAGATGGTGTATAGGTAATCACCTATGTAGAGCGACCTGATGACGTCGAGGTGCCGTACTTTCCCAGCGACGCTGAGTTTGCCGTCATCACTTATCCTTACTATGTATAGGTACCCGCTTACCTTGCCTTCACCATACACCCTCACGGGTATGCATAGATACCCTTTAGCTGGGTTTATTAGGAATGCCTTGTGATCCCATAGCACTTGGGAGGTGCTCCACCCTCCCCGGATTTTAATCACTGATGTTTCCGTTATGTTCTCGGGGTTGCTTACGTCGTAGAGGGAGATCTTCAGGCCCCTTATCCTTCCGTTTTCGTCAGCGTCTAAGCCGACACCTATTAGGTAACGGTCCTTGTATGGATGTAGGTACTCGGAGAACCCAGGCATCTTCACGAACCCTATTACCTTGGGTTTCCTCGGATCGCTGAGGTCTATAGCGAAGAGTGGGTCGGTTCTTCTGAATGTCACGAGGTATAGGTACTTACCCACATACCTAGCGGCGTAGACCCTCTCGCCTGGTTCCAGCCCCTCCAACTTACCCACGATCTTGAGGTTAGATGCGTTCAGCACGTACACGTTATTTACGTCCTCGTAGACAGGCATGACTGTAGGAACAATGTTGCCAGAGTACCCGGCAATCCTGAATTCCTTTATCACTGTCGCTGTGGTCGCTACTCTGAAGCACCCGTCACGCTCATCCATAGCGAATTGATCCAGCACCCTTCCGCTGACTTTTGCATGCGCTACCATTGCCGCAGTTAATCCTTCTAGCTTAAGTCTGAAGACGTGCGTCACTGTTAGCGGTCTTCCAGTGATGTTCTTTTCAAGGTACTCGTACACGCTCGTGAATATCTTGATTAGGTCATCCTTAGGTGCGCTCCTCATGTACTCCTCCAACACGTTCCCTGCCTTCGCTAGCCTAACGTAGATTGGCAGTGACGTGTTGGATAGAGTCGCGTTTATCCTGACGACCACGTCATGCGGGAGGTTGGGAAACACTGCGTTCTTGATTACATCGAGCATTATTTCGTAGTATGACCACCGGCTTGAGAGCAAGTATATCGACTCCTTACTAACATATACTCTGTCGGGGTAAGGCATGACATATGCTTTCGCATCGAAGTTTCCATCACTTAGGCTTAGGCCGGCCACGACGACGTACCCGTTATTGTAGGGCATTACGTCCTTGAGTGACACGTACATAATCTTGTTAGGCGGCATTACCTTGCCGTTAACGGCTGGAACCACTACCGAGGATTCTCCCTCCTCCCGACCGTAGAGAGGTATGATGAAGTTGTTGCGAATGACCGTTACTACGTACACCTTATCCCCTATCATCCTGGCGGCCAGTACCCACCCACTTACGCTGTCCTTGTACTTCAGAACTGGTTCCTCGTGGTTGCTCACGTCGTAAACTAACACTGTGGTGTTCTGGACCGGCTTAATCACGGGTATTGGGGGTGCGGGCGCCCTGGTCGTGGTTACGGTTACCGTGGTTGTTGCCGGTGTTGAGGACGTTACTGTGTACTTAAGCACCCTGTAATACGTGGTGCTACTGTTAATCACCACTAATTGATTGTTATTTATGAATATCCCGTTCACGCTACCCAGCACTTCGACCTTGGACACTAGCTTCATATTGCTGGGCGGGTACGCGAGTATTATGTAGATTGGTGTTCTCTGAATATAGATTTCCTTCCCGTTCAACCGTGTCTTGATGAGGCTCGGTCTCCCAACTAGGTATATGTACCTGCCGTCAGTCTTCACGATGTCAGCCTCATCTACCCCAGCTACCTGGACGTTCGTGTGTGAGTACTCAGGTGTCGAACTCCCTGTACTGGCCGTGGTGGTGGCTGTTACCGTGGTGACGAGGGGTGTCGTTGCGAGTGCCGGCACTTTAATCCCTGCCTGAACCATTTCCGCATACACTGCTACGCCACCAAGTGAGTAGTATTGCGTTAAGCCGCTACTGACGATGTTCGCTAGCTCCTCGTAGCTCTTTATGGGCTTCACGAATGACGCGTCACCTGCGTTGCTCGATGGCTTCGTGCTCGTTGTTGTGGTTGGCGGCATACGCTCCTGTATCGTGATGGTTAGTAAGGCTGTGAGACCAGCTAGTAATACGAGTGCAAGTATGAGTGTTGCTGAGAGCTTCCCCGTCCTTAGCTTAGAGTGTACTTTATTCATCACGGTGTCCTTCACCGTGGTCTTACCGAACCCGTTTTAAAAGTACCTTAAGAATAGAACAGTTGTTCGAACATAGTGCGATATTTTCGAACGCCGGGCTAGAAGGCGGGGACGCATTCGGCTCCCGTGTCAGTGCATGCCTTCCTCACCACATCCCTTATCGACTGGAGCCATGCCTTACTCCTTGCCTTGTTAATCACGTCATTTGGGTTTAGTCCTATGGTTCTTAGGGCTTGGCTTAACGTCTTAAGTATCTGGGGCTTCAGCCTTAGGGGGTCATGGATTAGTAGTGAGCCTGTATCCGCCGCTAACTTGGCGACGTTTCTCACGCTAACGTAGTCGTCATTAACCCCAGGTATTATGGGGCCTAGGAAGAGCCATGTGGTTATTCCTGATGTGGAGAGTTCTCTTAGTGCCTTAGCCCTTTCTGAGGGTGGTGGCGCGCCCGGCTCTATGATGGCTGCCACCTCGTCTCTCAGCGTTGTTATCGTTAATCCTACCTCGACACGGTCCCGCCACCGCTTTAGGATGTCGACGTCCCTAAGTACTAGAGGCGACTTCGTCTGTAGGTCGACCTTGAAGCCTGCTCGGAGTAGGATCTTCAGCGATTCTCTGCTGAGGTGTTGGGACGCTTCAATCGGTTGGTACGGGTCCGTTATGGTTGCTAGGCCCACCACGCCTGGCTTAAGCCTACCCACGTCCTTGATCAGCACATCTATTAAGTTAACGCGTATCTTGACTACCGAGCCCCACTCCCTAGCTACTTCAGCGTCCTTCACATATGCACGGGCGTAGCAGTAGGTACATCCGTGAGCGCACCCTACGTAAGGGTTTAACGCGTAGTCTATGTCTGGGAGGCCTGAAGGGGTTAATGCCCTGGACGCCTTAGTGAATGAGTACCTAATGAAGGTGGGCTTAGTGGTGCTTAACTGCATACTCGTCGAGCCTCCTATTCCTTAGTAACTTACTCAGTATGGCTGACCTCCTAACCCACACATTAAGGGGCACCTTAGTTAAGTCCTTAATGTCACGCAGTAGTTCCTCCAGGCTTGAGAAGCGTTTAGGCTTGCCCCAAAACAGTGCCCGGAGGTTCTCCCTAACATACCACACACCTATGGGGAGGTTAAAGCCAGGGTAGATTTCCCGGTACAGTACGGCCATCCCCTTCCTCCGTGTGCGGAGCATGAATTCCGCCGTGGCTAGCCTAGCGGCGTAGTAGCACCCGCCTATTGAGGCGTACTCGCTCCTGCCGCCAGGCCCCTCCCAATCACCTTCCAAGCTAACCGTGATTCCGTTGGGGTTCCATGTGGAGCCGGGAAACCATGCCTCCATCCACTCGAAGCTCCATTGACCTGGAATGATTATCGCTATGAATAGGTTCCTTGCGTGCTCCCTGATGAAGAGGAGGTACTCGCTGAATTCAGGCAGTTCCTTAACGATCCTGACTAAGTGTCTTGACACGGTGTCGTCAACGGCTGTTATCGCCCAGCGTGTTGGCACTAAACGCCTCCTCCTGCCAGTACCTAACGCCCCGACCGACAAAGCCTTCTGTATGCTTGACACGGGCAAACCGCTCCTGTACAACTCGATAATGGCGTCCGTAGCCTTTAGGTCCGTGTCGTAATACGCCTTACTCAGCGGTTTCGGGAAACGCGCATTACCAACAACCCTGAACCGCTTTGCGGGGGCCCTAGGCCCCATGGGCGGGGTTTCAGGGGCTAGGAGTGGCTCGGGTCTCGGGGGCTTAAGGAACTCCACCTCTATCTCCACGGGCTTCTCGGAGAGCGCCACTTCCTGAACCTTCATTACGGTGGGGGACCACGCGTTCTTCACGTTAACTACTCCGTAGCCCCTGACTAAGGACAGTCTCATCGCTAGGACATCCTCTAGCTTAAGGTTGAGCCACGCTTCAGGCAGGTCATACGTGGAGGTGTCACCCCTTAAGGGCGGCGCGGACGGGCCTAACGCGACCTTAGGGTACCCGAACCTACCCACGAAAACCGATGGGGGTGAGGACCCAAATAACGAGTCCTTAGGGAGTCTTGAGGGTGCCTTAAGCACTGATAAGGTAACCGTTGCCCTAGCCCTAGCGAGTATGGGGCAGTAAGGCTTACCGCATAAGTACTTAGCACCCCTGCACAGGAGGCAGATGCTGGC
This sequence comes from Desulfurococcales archaeon, assembly GCA_027002995.1. GTDB lineage: Archaea > Thermoproteota > Thermoprotei_A > Sulfolobales > NBVN01 > WAOL01. The sequence continues at coordinate 5,502 of JALWZB010000143.1, read as the reverse complement.
GCTCACCATGACCCAGTACCGCTCCCTGAGTAGTACTTGGTTAGGGGAGAAATAAGAGCGCATTCCTCCCATCACAATACTTTAGAGGTAGCCCTTGGTGCGGGTCCATTAGCTTCGCACCCCGTGGAGCTCCGGTCGAAGGAAACGCCACGCCCCTCCCACCTAAGGGATGGGTACCTTACCGTAAAGTAGGGTCATAGTATCTGCACGTCACGATCCTCACCAATGTTTAGAGAACATTTGAAGGCATTGTTAAAGCAGAAGCAACCTCAGCACACGATAAGGGAGTTATGAGGGGAAAAAGAGAGTGATGTTTGGGTGTCGCTAGCACCTTAGTCCTGTACTGTTATGGCGCCCTCTGGGCAGACGGACTCGCAGACCCTGCAGCCAATGCAGGCGTCCGGGTTCACTACCTTCGCCTTACCTCCCTGAATCTCAAACACTCCTTGAGGACATGATGACGCGCAGGTTCCGCATCCAGTGCACTTCGCCTCATCCACTATGGGCTTGGGCATGGTTCACACCCCTAATACGAGACTTCGTCATCTAGTACATGGTGCATATAAATAAATGTCTTACTACGACCCCTACACTTAAAACAATTTTAACTACGTGCCCGTAAAACATACACACGATAATACTCAACCACTAGAAAGCAATAGTATTATACGTAACACCTCCTCCCTAACTCGTTTATCGCTGAGAGCCTCAACCATTAACTTACGGGCTACGCTCTCCCTTCCCTTAGCTAAGACCTCACATACCTTATTCAGGTCTGCATGCGTAACCATATTCTTAACGCAGGCCTGCCTTATCACGGTAATCCATGCAGGACTGGGCCCACCTAACCTAAACTCGCGTGCGGGCTCAGGTATTCTGACCTCCCCATAACTCTTGAGTGTATGTAATGCAACGTTAATTACGTAAGCTACAAGCGCTAACGTTACAACACCCATCACGAAGATCGTAGCTAAGGGGGCCTCACGGTAGGAACTCATGAATATGTAGTAGTACCGGTAAGGATTAATGATGGCCGCCACTACCTTCGGAGCGGGTTGCCCACTACTCAAGAGTTCAGGTAGGCTTTCAGGTCTTAACACGTAAGGCTTGGCGTCAATGATAGATACTGACACATTACCGGCATCGGCTTTGAGGAGGGTAAGTAGCCTTACGTAAGGGTTCAGGTTACTTGGCGGGGTTAGCGCCGCGTTGGTGAATATTGTTCCGTCACCAAATACGTAGGCAGTCACCGCCCCTCTATACACGGCGGCCACAGGTGCGCCCCCGGCAACAGCTATGACCTTGGCGTCGCCCCACACCTTGAGGGGGGATGCGTAGGCGAATCCCACACTCACGCTCTCCCCGTGTATTTTGACAGGCACCACGAATGTTGGTGACTCATTAACTAGGAGTACCTTGCCCTCAACCCGTATAGGTACTTCAAGAGCCTCGAGGACAGCGTTGCTGTACACACCCTCATCAGCTACGACAAGGACGTAACCCTCTCTAACGAGCTTGCAGATCCTCTCAACCTCCTGCCTGCTGAGGGGCTTCGTAGGGGAAATCAAGAACACCATCCCCTTACCCCTCGGGAGGACCACGTGCTCCCAGTCCAGGACTATTACGGTTCTCATCGATAAGTTACTGGTTAGGATGTTAGCCAGCGCCGACGTACCATCCCACCTACTATTGAGTGGAGAAGCCCCAACATACGTTAGGCCTGTAGTGTTCGGCTCCAGCATCAACGCTAACAGGAACGCCGCGATAAGCAACAGGAGTGTGAACCTCCCTCTACCTTCCGTGGCGACCCACCTCAACTATGTAGGATAGGATCGCCAACCCAGAAATCAGAGACACCAACGACATGACGTACTTGCCGAAACCAGCAGCGATCACGGCTGCGGCGAAGAAAGCTATCGCCACCGCTACAGGCACTAGGGTGGCCGCGCCTGAGGAGGGACCTGGTGAAGCAGGCCCATCCTCACTACCAGCCAAGGTGCTTTACCACCTCCTCAACGATTCGTAGCGTACTATCGAGACTGATAACGTCAGCCTCCCTCAAGAGGGCTACGGAGGCAACTGCGCAGGCAACAAGGAGCGCTACTCGCCCGACGCGACTCCTCCACGTGGTAAGTACTGCGAGCAGGGAGGTAAGCGTCGCCACCGCAATAGAGGGCACCACAGGCACCCCCACTAGGATTGAGGCCCTAGTGACTAAGGCGGTCAATACGACCCAAACAAGCATTCCGGAGATCTTATCAAGCACCCGTCTACTGAGACCCCTCAACCATCTTAAGCTCATCGGGGCCGTATCTATGCGTAGACCGCGTCCAAGTGCGTAGGAAATACCTAGCGCGTACGACGCGATAGCTGACACCAGCACCACAGCTAAGGGTTCCGCCACACTTAATGAGCGTGAAGCAAGCGATGGAGCAATAACTAGCGGCATACCAACCATCAGGGCCACGTTCCCGGCAACAAAGCTTCTTGGCACGTAGCCCCTAACATCACTCAGCGCTAACCTAGTGATAACCCCGACTAACGCCAGAAAACACGCTACTAGGATACCAAGCAATGCATTACCCTTAAGAGGAATCAAAGCAGTAATCAACGCTACCATGGAGAGGATCTGAGCACCTAATGAGAAGGATACGGATGCCGCGACGAAGGATGCTACCGCCGCGCATGCCGGGATGCCCTCAACCCTTGAGGCACACAGCACTATCGATAAAATAGACAGTAGGATACTGAGTGCGGACAGGGCCTTACCTGGCTTCAAGAAGTGTCTTCACCTCCTGCAGGAGTTCCTGGGCTATGGAGGAAAGTTCCTTTGTTGCCTTCACGCCCGCGTATCTCACGCCTTCATAAAGCGCGGCTAGTTTGAGGAGCGCCCTTCCCGCGTCAGTCCTTATGTTGCGTAGTATCTCACTAACTATCTCCCTGTGTGTTAGGTTTGCACGTAGCTCCGCACCCGAGACTCTGGACGCTACCGTGACGGCTTCCCAGAACTCCCTCACCACTGCTGGTAACTCGCTCCCCACTACCCTAGGCAAGGGTTTCACTGGGGCGGGCCCCCGCTTAATCCTGAGCGTCAGCGTAAGGGCTACGAATACCGCGAGACCTAGAAGTAGCGTGAGTAAGGGTATGGGGAGGGTTTCGACGATGACGGTACCCTTCCCGGTCCCCGCAACGGTCTTGACGCTTCCTGCCTCAGCTAGGGTTAATGACCACCACCTCGTACTTGCTGAAGGCGCTGGCAGGGTCGATAAATTCACGGACTTAACCACCTCAACCAATACCCCTATCGCGGGGACGGTAACGTAGCTTGCTGACGGCGTTCTATGGGTCACGGTAGGGCTTTCCGACGCTCCATGCACCCGAAGTGGGTTGCTGGGTTGAGGCCTAATCCAGTGCCTAGGTATTGGAGGGCGCTCTCCCTCCGTAGCGCCTGAAATGACGTTGCCGGTGCTTTGGCCCGTACTCATCCCTGGAGGGGTCGTGTGCGTTACGCTAGGTAACACCAGGGGCGCGTTGGGGTTGAGTGTTACGTTGTTATTGGTTGCCGCAACTTCTATTGCCTTAACTATCTCGTCAACACTCATGTTGCGTAGCACGTTGAGCGGTACCTTACTGACGGCGTTAATCACTGCAGTCACAGGTACCTTGCTGAGGATCTCGATTGCTCTGGGTCCGAGCCTTTCGAGAACAGCGACTGCCTTAAGCACGTCTTTCGCATTGATTGCCGTCCAGTCACTTCCTTGATGTTCTCCCGTGCTTGGTGGCTGGACTACCTCATTGATTGTTTGTGGGGGTAGCTGGCAGGCCATGTATGCCGCCACAATTAACGAGGTATTTTCCGCGGTCTCACGCATGATTGCGTGCGCGTCACCGTAGCGGTGGGTCGCTAGGGCTTCCTGAAACGCGGCTATCGCGGATAGAGCCCTCAGCGCTATCGAGCTATTGCCCTTCGGCGCCCTCGCTATGCTTAAGGCAACGTAGTTAAGCGCTACTTGGCACGAGGCTCTGTTGGTGAGGGCATCCCACATGACCTTCGTGGAGTTCACGATTCCCTGCATTACCATGTAGTTTATTGACGCGTTCAACACCCCCACGACGTCCTGCGCCTTGATGACGGGGTTGAGCCCAGCAAGTACCTTCAGCGCCTTAAGCTGTATGCCGCCGACGAGCAACGCGTACTCGCTGGGGCTAGTTACCCTCCTAAGCATCGCGTTACCCCACTCAATCAGGCTTGAGTTACTCCTCAATTGAGTGATCGGCTCGCTCCACCCCCTTAACCACGCTTTAAGTACGTTCAATGCCGCTATCAGCGACGTAGCTTCACGAGCAACATCATCACTATGTCGCGGGGCTGGGTAACCATAGTAAGCACTGACCGGAGGTGCCGTGATCGTCGCTAAGACGATCAAGCATAGTAACGCCGTTACTACTCTCGCTGAAGCCGTAGTTAATGTCATTGTAGGCGTCGGCCCTGAGATATAAGGGCTTCGAACGAATTATGTGTTTGGTGGAAAACCTAGGTGACGTTGACTGCATCACTGATTGATAGGGTGGTGAGGGAATCCTCGAAAGTGCTTGTTGGTAGGGAGCGTGAAGTAAAATTATTGATGATCGCGATAATCGCTGACGGGCACGCCCTAGTTGAGGGGGTGCCTGGAACCGCTAAGACTTTAATGGCTAAGACGGTGGCGCGCCTCCTGAACCTTTCTTTTAGGCGTATTCAGTTTACTCCTGATTTGTTGCCTGCCGATATTGTTGGTACGCGTGTTTTCGATCCCTCCCGCGGTGTCTTCGTTGTTCGTGAGGGACCCATATTCGCCAACATTGTTCTGGCGGACGAGATCAATAGGGCATCGCCGAGGACGCAGTCAGCACTACTGGAGGCAATGCAGGAAAAGCAAGCAACCATAGAAGGGGAAACAAGACCATTACCGGACCCATTCACCGTGGTAGCCACAATGAACCCTATAGAGCTGGAGGGCGTGTTCCCGTTGCCGGAGGCGCAACTGGATAGGTTCCTCATTAAGGTTAGCGTAAATCAGCCATCGAGAGATGAAATGAAGTCCTTACTGCTCAGGGGGTCGTGGCGCATTGATGAGGCGTTTAACTCGTTGAGGCCTGTGGCGGGTCGTGACGAGGTGATCGCATGCCGCAGTGAGATCAAGGAGGTGAGGGTTGAGGAACCCGTAGTGGAGTATGTCACGAGGATATGCGAGGCATCACATAATCACCCAGCCCTGAGGCTAGGGGTAACGCCTCGTGGCGCTTTAGTGCTTCTGCGGGTGGCTAAGGTCTTCGCCCTCCTTAACGGTAGGAAGTACGTGATCCCCGACGACGTTAAGGCGGCGGCCATGCCTGCCTTGAGCCATAGGCTCTTCCTGAAGCCAGAATTCCTTGCGGAGGGTCTGCGCGGTGAGGATGTAGTTGAGGACCTACTTAACCGTGTGGAGGTACCTAAGCCTTGAATAGTACAGAGCACCAAGT
>JALWZB010000142.1 GCA_027002995.1 Desulfurococcales archaeon | reverse complement strand
ATAAGGTACCTTAAGGAGGACCCGTGGGAGCGCCTGAGAACCCTAAGGAGGGAGGTAAGGAAAACCAAGCTACAGATGCTCCTAAGGGGTCAGAACCTCGTAGGGTACCGCCACTACCCCGACGACGTTGTGGAGGCATTCGTTGAGAAGGCATACGACAACGGCATAGACATATTCAGGGTGTTTGACGCCCTGAACGACGTAAGGAACATGAGGACCTCAATAAGGAAGGCTAAGTCCATAGGAGCAATAGTTCAAGGAGCTATCTCCTACACAGTCTCGCCAGTCCACACCCTGGAGTACTATCTGAAGGTAACGGAGGAGCTCCTCGCGCTTGAGGTGGACGTGATAACGATTAAGGACATGGCAGGCATACTCCGTCCTCACATCGGGGCCGAACTTGTGCGCACGATAAAGAAGGAATTCGATGTTCCAGTGAACGTCCACTCACACGCAACAGGCGGCGTGGCGGTCGCGACCTACGTGGAGGTGGTTAAGGCAGGTGCGGACTTCATAGACACAGCTATATCTCCTCTAGCCTTCGGGACAGCGCAACCAGGAATACAGTCAGTACTCTACGCGTTGCCGGACGACTTAAAGCCACAACTCAATGAGAAAGTAATACATGAGATCTCGAAGTACTTGAAGCACGTGCTGTTCGAGAAGTACGCTAAGCTCCTCAACCCTAGGGTCCTCCTCCCGAACCCGGATGTCGTTGTGCATCAGATACCGGGAGGAATGCTGTCGAACCTAGTTGCGCAACTAAAGCAGGAGGGCGCGTTAAGCAAGCTGGACGCCGTGCTTGAGGAGGTCCCGAGAGTCCGCGCTGACCTGGGGTACCCGCCGCTCGTGACGCCCCTATCACAAATAGTGGGGACGCAGGCAGTACTCAATGTGCTTCTCGGTCGGTACAAGGTGATAGCTAAGGAGGTGAGGGACTACGTGAAGGGGCTTTACGGGCGCCCACCAGCGCCGATAAAGGAGGAGATCAAGCATATGGTGCTTAAGGGCAAGGAACCAATCACGGTAAGGCCGGCAGATCTCTTAGAACCGGCGTTGAGGAAGTGTGAGGAGGAAGTAGCTAGGAAAGGATACTTAAGGAAGTGGGAGGATGTGCTGACATACTGCCTCTTCCCTGAAGCTGCGGAGGAGTACTTCAAGTACAGGGAAGAAAAGCTAAGTCAAGCTAATCAGGAGCAATCCATACGTAAGGGAATGAGTTCCTTAGGGAGTCCGTGGATCCTCGCATGGCGCCTCACCGAGTGGGGCTGATGAATCTACGCTTTCCTCCGCTTAAGTTGTGCTGCACCACACTTAGGGCAGATACCGGGCCTATCGAACACTGCACCGCATGCCGGGCAAACATAGACGTACCTTCTTGGCCTCCTGAGTGAGGCCCTCTTAACTCCCATCACCTCAGCCCCCAGCTTCAGCGCCACGTTCTGAACGGAACGGTCATCACTAACAACGACTACCTTGAACCCTCTCTTAATTAGTGAGTATGCGATACCTAAGACCCTCAGGTCAGTGGTTGAAAGTCTCCCTAGCTCACCAAGTGACTCAGCAACCCTGACAACTCGCTGGAGCTCCGCCTCGGAGGGCTCAGCAACGACCACCTTGCCAGCCGCCAAACCTAGCTCCAGCGCCCTCCGGCTGGATTTATCCTTAACCTCACTCAGCACTTCTGGTGTGGTGTATGCCTTACCCATTAACACGTTCTGGAGTCCTGCGAAGAAGCCTGCAGCGTCTACAACGTAGGCCACTTCAGAGCCTTGCTTTCCCTTCCCCTTACATGCATCTCTCGAAGAGGCGGACGTAGTAATCACCCATGTAGAATCGAGCGAATAACGCGGGGGTCGGTGCCTCCGTTATGGTGATTTCCTCACCCGGCCTGATCGTTATCGAGTAGTTCCCGTCGCTGATAACTTCAAGGCTGGGTGAGTCTCTTGACGCAACAACACGTACGGTGGATGTTGGGGGAAGCACTACTGGCCTGCAGCAGAAGGTTATGGGTGCTAGGGGCGTTACTATTATTGCACGCATCGTGGGTTCCACCACAGGCCCCCCGGCAGCTAGGCTGTATGCTGTTGAGCCTATCGGCGGGGCGATTATTACCCCGTCACCCACTAAGTAATATATTTCCTCACTGTCCTTCCACACATGGATCCTCGAGACCTTCGTTCTCGCCTCGCTCGACGTCACTATGGCGTACTCATTCAGCGCGTACGGCAAGGTGGTTCCACGCCAGGTGGCTTTGAGGCGCATGTACTTAACTATCTTGTACCGTCCGGTCACGATGCGGTCGATCATGTCTGTGTACTCGAAGGGCGCGACATCGCAGAGGAACCCCCTCCTGCCGTACCTTATTGTGGCTATTGGTATGGCTTTATCGCCGAGAAGGTGCAGGGTGCTTAGGACAGTGCCGTCACCACCCACAGCCACTATTAGGTCCACGTCATCCTTGCCGAGCGTGAACCTCCTGTCCCAGTCGATCATCCTCGCAGCCCTTCGATCCACGTACATCTTAAGCCCGCTTAACTCGCCATAATCCAGTATTCGCTTAGTGAGTTCTATCGCCTGCGGACTATTGAACTTCGGAACCACCCCTACCCTCAAACCACTTAAGCACCAAAAGATAATGGGTGTTCAATGCAATTTATGTTTGGTATGCGGCGTGGCGAGGAAGGAGCACTGTGTTAAGGTCCCGTTAAGGCAGGCTGAGCAGGCGTTAAGGCTACTTAAAGCACGTAACCTCGTCGCTAAGGGGTTAAGGGCTCGCAGGGTGGGCAACTACTTGCTAATACCTTTAGCATGCTCCGGCAGTGATGCCGTGACTCTGCTGAGGGAGCACCTAGTGAGTGCTGAGGTCTGCGAGGAGCTATTTGAGGAAACAATGCTCGGAAAGACCTTCAAGGACTACCTCAAGGGGAAGATTCCTGGAGAACTGCTCGAGTCCATGCCGTCGTCCTACGACATTATCGGAGACATAGCAATCATTCAGCTTCCTGAGGAGGCCCTAAGGTACGGCGACGCCGTTGCTGAGGCCATAATGCGTGTCGCCAAGAACGTCAAGTCAGTATATGCAGCAGGCCCCGTTGAGGGTGAGTACCGTGTACGTAAGCTAATTCACTTGGGTGGTGAGCGGCGTACTGAGACGGTACATAAGGAGTACGGCGTGCTTATACGCGTTGACGTGGGTAAGACCTACTACAACCCGTCTCTTTCGGAGGAACACCGCAGGGTGGCATCCTTAGTCAGCGAGGGTGAAGATGTTGCCGACCTATTCTGCGGTGTTGGGCCCTTCACGCTACACATAATTACCACGCGGAGGGCTAGGGTATTTGCGGTTGACATAAACCCGTACGCGATAAAGTGCCTCATAGAGTCCCTGGAGTTTAACTCAAGGAAAATTAAGGGTAAGGCAGTACCCGTGATGGGTGACGTGCGGGATTTCCTAGCTGTGGTAGCCCCAGCATCGTTCGACAGGGTCATAATGAACCTCCCGCATGCAGCAGTAAGCTTCATTGGTGAGGTTCTAAGTAAGGTGAAGCCTGCCGGGTATCTCCACGTGTATACAGTGGCGCGGAGTGCGGGTGAGGCAAGAGAGGCAGTAATGAATGCGGTGCCGGACGACTCCAAGGTAGTGATCCTTGATGCCACACGTGTCCTTGACTACGCCCCCCGCAAGTTCATCTACCGCGTTGACGTGAAGGTGGGGTAGTCCCAGAAGGCTTCAGGGGGATTCGTACTCATCACGTAAGTCAGCAAGGATGCGACACATCATCAGTTCCACCTTTAAATTAAGTTCAACGTAATTTAAACCGTGGTTCTCCGCAGGTGTCCGGAAATGACTAGGGTCGTCAAGGCCACCAGTAAGGAGGGTGAGTGGCTCGAGGAAGCGGTGCGTGTGCTACGATCCGGCGGGTTAGTTGCCTTCCCAACAGAAACTGTTTACGGTTTAGGGGCAGACGCCTTCAACGAATCAGCTGTACTCAAGGTGTTCGAGGTCAAGAAAAGACCGTTAAGCGATGCCCTCATCCTGCACATTTCAGGCATGGAGATGGTGCCACAATGCGTCAGTGAATTCCCGAAAGACGCCGAGAGGCTGGCGCAGAGGTTCTGGCCTGGCCCACTAACTCTAATTCTCAGCAAGGCAGAATCCGTCCCTAAGGTCGTGACTGGCGGGAGGCGGAAGGTAGGCGTTAGGTGGCCTGCCCACCCTGTTGCCGAAGCGATAATATCTGGTTTAGGTAGGCCCGTAGTTGCGCCCTCAGCAAACCTATCAGGTAGGCCCTCACCCACCCGGGCTTCCGATGTTCTCGCAGATCTAGGAGGGCTCATCGATCTAATCGTTGACGGTGGGGAGACCCCCATAGGGATCGAGTCAACAGTACTGGACCTAACAGTGGATCCACCCACAATACTCAGGCCAGGAGCAATCCCCAAGGAGGAAATAGAAGGTGTACTAGGTAAGTCAGTCGCACTTAAGCCAGGCACCGGATCATCTAAGAGGGCTAGGTACTCTCCCTCAAAACAGTTAATCGTTGTAGAGGCGCCTCCAAACCTCGCGGAAAGTGTTACCCTAAGGGAGTATGCGGAGAGAGTGTTGCAAGTAGCGTTGGAACTCTGCGGTGAGGGCGGCGTCATACTGGCAAGCTCGGAGAGTGCAGCAGCGTACATTACGTCCGGCCTTAAAGTCATTGATATTGGTTCGCGGAGCAATGCCCTAGATGTGGCTAGGAAGCTCTACAAAGCGCTACGCGTTGCTGAGGCCTTAGCTAAAACGTGCATTATTGCTGAGGACTTCCCAGGCGGGGGTTTGTGGGTCGCGATAAGGTATAGGCTTCGCTCGGCCGCGTATAAGGTCGTGTCTTGGAGGTAAGGAACACCTCAGGGGCTCCGCCCCTCCTCGCAAACCTCCTCGCTCTCGTAAAACACGCTCCTCCTTGCGACGATCTCGACGTAGTTTTCCGGTAGCACGATCTTACCGCCCTCACACGGGAACCTGTACGGTAACTCTATCTCGAGCTCGGCGACACCTAAGCTCAGAGATATTCTTAGACCATCAACGAACTCTAGGTCCCTCAGCGTGCGCCCCATCATTATCTGTTTGAGCACGTATGTGGCGCCAGCTATCGTTAATTGCTCCCTACCCAGGTTCCTCGGGATTGCATTCGGAAGTCGCTTAGTTATGAGTTCCCAGGTCCTTCCCTTCGGCGGGTAGTCCCCCATGATCCCGCCTATTACGACGGCATCGCAGTCCCGGAGGTCCTCCGGCGTCAATTCCTTCTCGCCCTTAGGGTCAAGGACTATGACTTTCCTGAGGTTCCTTCGGGCGACGTACTCTACTATGTCCTCCGCGAACGTGGGGGCGAGCTTGCTTAGCTCAGCCCTCATGTGCGGGTCCTTAACGTTAGTGAATACTACGGACCCCTTCAGCACCTTAACTACGTACTCGTATTCTGCGCGGAGCCATGGTGAGAGGCAGGGCTCTAGGTTCTCCACGATTACCGTGATACTCAGTGTTTACGTCACCTCCGGCCAAACGTTATTTTCTGTCGGGATGTAAAGAATTGCGGTGAGAGTGATGCGTGACCGTACCCGCTACGTGTTAACAGTGGTGCTTGCCATCATAGTAGTTAGTGCGGTGTTTACAGGCTTCGTAAGTACGCTACCTTCCTGGGGCGCTGAGCCCTTCCCGTGTGGTGGTGTTGTGCGTGAGATGCACATACTTGCTGTCGGTGAGGCTAACGGTAAGTACTTCGGCGTCCCAACCCTTCTTAAGGTGGTCGTCACGCCCGGTGATGGTGAGGTATACTTATCAACAGAGCCTCTGACTGAGGTGGACATGCAGGCATCCGCCAGGCTGGCGGCGCTGGTGGCGGCCTACGTAGCGGGCAAGAACTACTTCGACTACGATTACTTCATATCCGTAGTCTCGAACTCAACCATCGTTGGCGGACCCTCAGCAGGTGCTGCGATGACCGTGGCTATAGTGTCAGCGTTACTGAATAAACCCATTAACGAGTCAGTCGTTGAAACAGGGATGATCATGCCTGATGGCACTATAGGGCCTGTTGGCGGCATACCGGAGAAGCTGGACGCCGCGGCGGAGGTCGGCGCTAAGGTCATGTTAATACCTGCTGGCCAGCGGATCGCTTACAGCCTGTCCAGACACGCGTACGTGGACGTAGTAAAGTTGGGTGAGGAGAAGGGAGTGAAGGTTGTTGAGGTGTCAACTATTTACGATGCTCTTCACTGGTTCGGCATAGACATACCTAGACCGCCTAAGGCCAAGGTGAAGCTACCCTCTGAGGTTATCAACGTGATTAAGGAATGGATTAACGAGTCAAAGGAACTTTATGATCAAATAAAGTCGCGTGCGGAATCAGAAGTCCTTAAGGCGCCGCAGGTGTCGGGCGTCGTTAAGCAGTACCTTGAGAAGGCTAGGCAGTATTACGTTAATGGCTGGAAGGACCTAAAGCTTGGTAACTATTATTCTGCCGCATCAGATTTCTTCGCCTCCAACATCTATGCGGACACAGCATATTGGGTGGCGGCGATAGCTACAGGGGACGAGAGTTACGAAGCCCTAGTTAGTAGGGCTAAGGACGAATTAACTCACGCACTAAACACGTACTACTCCGTCAGGAAGGACCTCCTCGGGAGTAACGTGAAGGACGTTGACATCGCTAAGTTAAGCGTGGCCGTCGAGATAGCTTCTAGGGCCCTTGATGCTAACGAGACGTTTAACTCGCTCCCGCAGACCGTGGTGAGCTATGACACGATCTACGATGCCGTCTACGCTTACTGGAGGGCTAAGACTGTGATGGACTGGACCAAGATGTACTACGCCGTGCCCGCATCTGGCATAACGGTGAACACAGAGTCCCTGAGGAGGCATGCATCCCTGCTAACGTACTTCGCCATGACTTCTGCATCCTACATAGAGTCACTCATAGGTCAGCAATCGGCAGTGACGAAGGTCTTGGAAATGGCGGATAAGGCGAAGCAGTTGCTCGATACCGATTACCTGGCCGCGCTGGCTGAAGCTCTGCGAGCTTCAGCTTACGCGTCAGCCATGCTTAACACAGCCTTCACTACAGACGTGGGCGCAACGGCCGATAGGCTGAGAGACGCTGCGCTAGAGGCTGCAGGGGAAGCAGTAGCGTCAGGATTCAACCCAATCGTTGCGCTATCCTACGTAGAGCGTGGCGATACACTACGCGGGATTGACGACGCCAGCGCGGTGTACTTCTACGACCTAGCACTCATAAATACTATGTGGTACCTCATAATCGCCGGCAATAAGGTGCATGTAGTAACCACAGCACCTACATCAACTACATCAACGTCAACACCGGTAACTTCGCCATCAACGCAGACAACACAGACAGCAACCACGCCAGTAAGCACTACTACGACACATCAGGGAAGCCAGTCCACGACGACATTAACAAATACAGGCACACAAAACACGGGTTCAGGAACGTCCAGCTGGGCGACGAACCTTCCAGGAGGCGACGTGATGATAACCGCGATAGCCATAGGGATGGGGGCGTTACTGGGGGCTATTGCCGGCGCGCTCCTCTCCAGGAAACCGCGCTCTGAAGGACAACAATAAAGAGGTTAATTATTCATGTCCCCCTACTCCGAACACGTAACACTCACTTCCTCGAACTTGCTCAATATTCTACCGGCGTAACGCTTCAATTCGTCGTCAGCAGTCATCACCCCGACGCCCTTCCCAGGCATTCCGTACACTATGCATTCCCCGTGCTTGACGAGCGTTAAGGCGTAGAGCGCCAGTAGATCCTCCTCCCCCTCAACCTTCACGAGAACTCTATCACCCTTCCTAGCAATACTGAAGGCTCTTCTTAAGGCGTCCATGGCTTCCACAGTTATGTGTGCTGGCGGGTTACATACAGTCACCACTTCATCAAATAGCTCCTCACCAATCACCTCAGCACCACTTACGTCTCTCCTCAGGGTCCTCCCATCAATGACGCAGACGTCGGGCAGTAAGCCAGCATGTATTAGTGATCGGCACACCACGTCCCCCACAGCGATGACTATGTTGCACTCGCTGAGTAGGTGGAGGGTCTTCAATGCCGTCTCCCTGAAGTCACGTCCCTCCACAATAACGCCAGCTCCCTTACTTAACTCGCCCCTAACGTCCTCCGGCATCCTTAGTGCCTTCAACCGCCCCTCATCCTCCCGTAGAAGCGATTACCTGCCCTTCCCGCCCACGTAGATAAGGTTTTTCGATGCCAGAACACCACCCTCCCTGAGCACTTCCCTCAACGCGGCCTCACTAGTCTCCTTAGCAACACCAGCGACTGCATCAACAAGTAACACGACCTCGTAACCAAGCCTCAGCGCGTCTAACGCTGTAGCCTTAACGCAGTAGTCGGTCGCCACACCACACACGAACACCCGCTTAACCCCTCTCAAGGTGAGGACGTAGTGAAGCTCGGTTCCATCGAACGCCGAGTACGCCTCCTTATCAGGCTGAGTGGCCTTAGAAATCACTACAGTGCCCTCAGGTAACCTAAGGTCCGGGTGGAACTCCGCTCCCTCAGTCCCGCGCACGCAGTGCTTCGGCCACGGACCTCCGAACTCCTTAAACGACATGTGGTTCGGCGGGTGCCAATCCCTGCTGGCAATGATGGGTAAGCCCAACTCGCTGAACATCATTATGTACTCATTAATGCGGGGCACGATCCTGGAACATCCTGGCACAGGTAACGCGCCACCCTCGCAGAAGTCCCTCTGAACATCAACCACTATCAGTGCTGAGTACCTAGTCACGCCGACAACGTAGTTGCTAATGTCCCCTGCACTCACGCGTGACGCACCCCACGTAATATCATGTTCCGGAAACTTTCATAGTTTTGTTCCAAGTGATTGGCATTAATTTATACAAAAAATTACCCCCAAATAATACAAAAAACAAGCGAAAATACTTGAGTAACACCGCTCACGAAGGGGAGGAGTCACCCTAAGAGTTTATAAGGAGTACTAGTATACCTACTAATCGGCGCTCACAACACACAGAAACGCCGCGGCTCAAGGCGGCGGCTGGGTCGGACGCGGGGTATAACCCCGGGAGTGAAGCACCGCCCTCCAGCCGCGGCGACAGTGACGTAAGGGCGCTCACAACGGGCATCACATGGGGGCCCGAATAACCTGGGGCACTAACCCCAGGACATTCGGGCCTGACAGGGGCCGCCTCGGACCACGTGTTAGGTAGGTCCCCACGCCCCGCGGCCTGCGGCCGCGATTCCGGTTGATCCTGCCGGACCCGACCGCTATCGGGGTGGGGCTAAGCCATGGGAGTCGTACGCCCCGGTTACCGGGGCGTGGCGGACGGCTGAGTAACACGTGGCTAACCTACCCTCGGGACGGGGATAGTCCCGGGAAACTGGGGCTAATCCCCGATAGGTGGAGCGGCCTGGAAGGGTCCTCCACCGAAAGGGTGTCGCGGGGATGTCCGCGACGCCGCCCGAGGATGGGGCCACGGCCCATCAGGTAGTTGGCGGGGTAACGGCCCGCCAAGCCTATAACGGGTAGGGGCCGTGAGAGCGGGAGCCCCCAGATGGGCCCTGAGACAAGGGCCCAGGCCCTACGGGGCGCACCAGGCGCGAAAACTCCGCAATGCGGGCAACCGTGACGGGGCCACCCCGAGTGCCCCGAAGAGGGGCTTTTCCCCGCTGTAGGAAGGCGGGGGAATAAGCGGGGGGCAAGTCTGGTGTCAGCCGCCGCGGTAATACCAGCCCCGCGAGACCGGGGTCTCTCCGGGGTGTGAACTCTGTAAGATGAGTTCTAATTATGGGGTGTGGTAATTGGATCCAGACGCTAAGTATCTTGCTGGCTACGTATTAGGCGACGGGATGATTAAACATTACAGGAAGAGCGGCTATGAGGTCAAGCTAACTGAGAGAGATAGGACGCATGTTAATTACCTCGCCGACCTAGTTGAGAAGGTTCTGGGTGTGAGACCTTCCCTGACTAGGGATAGGTTCAGGAAAGCGTGGCGTATTAGGGTGTACCGAAAAGACGCGTACGAGAAAATGAAGAGGTTAGTTAGTGAAGCGATCAAACAACCTGATCCGTACCTGATTGGAGGCCTATTCGATGCTGAGGGTGACTACACAGTAGCGAAAAGACGGTTGAGGTTCACAAACAAAGATCCCCGCATCGTAGACCTAGTGAGTGGTTATCTAGGCAAAGTGGGCGTGAGCTACAGCGTTTACGAGAGACGGAGAGGGAAAAGTACATGGTATGTAATAGAGATTTACGGTAAAAACGTGTTTAAGCTCTTACCTCACCTCGATCTTAGGCACCCCAAATGGGTTAAAGTACTTACATCGTGCTCATCCTACGGTTTTCCCGGGGAGCCCCGGCGCGGATGGTCGGGACGATTATTGGGCCTAAAGCGCCCGTAGCCGGCCCGGTAAGTCCTCCCTTAAAGCCCCGGGCACAACCCGGGGACGGGGAGGATACTGCCGGGCTAGGGGGCGGGAGAGGCCGAGGGTACTCCCGGGG
>JALWZB010000141.1 GCA_027002995.1 Desulfurococcales archaeon | reverse complement strand
GAGCCATGGTGGTGCGTGGGCAAGTAGGGTTGGGGTGACGGCGTCCCTATCCTTGATGAACGGTAGTACGCCCGTAGCGGTTAGGGCCCTCCCCATGAGGCCGGCCATCGTGACTATGACGGTGTAAGTTAGGCCGAAGGCAGCGAAGAGAGCTATCATCCGCGTTAACGCGGACTTGCTTCTCGGGGTGTAGAGCCTCTGAACTACCTGCGGGTTAGTTACGGCGAAGAATAGCCATGGGATGGTGTAGGACACGAATATCATGGGTGTCCACACCTTACCCGTGCTCAGCAACCCCTCCTTACCTAGGACCGCCAGAGACGACGCGAGCTTACTCAAGTCCCCGAAGCCCCAGGTGAAGAGCCACACTATGAAGCCTAACGCCGCGGTAATCATCCAGAGCCCCTGGAACGCGTCGGTGGCGGCGACGGACCACATCCCGCCTAGGTAAACCCACAGCGCGATCGTAGCGACAGCCAAGCACACGCCCGCTAAGTAAGCTGACTCACTACCACCCCCAAGCACCTGAACTATGACGCCTATCCCTATGACTTGAGCCGCCGTGTACGGTATTAGGGCGGCTAAGTACGTGGCTGCCGTGACCGGCCCCAACGCCTTGGAGCCGTAGAGGTCGGAGAGCATCTCCGCCGGGCTAACCCACCTTCTCTCACGTGCCAGGCCCCAAACCCTAGGGGCTAGGAGGGCGAGTATCGAGACCGTCGCTAGGAGGTACGTGAGTTCGAAGCCGAATGCCCCGACGCCCGTAACGTACGTTAGGCCGACGAGCCCCACCATCATGAAGGCGGAGTAGGTGGTGGCGGCGTAAGTCATCGCAGCGAGGAACCCGCCTAACCTGTACCCGGCCACGAAGTAGTCCCTGCTAGTTCCTATCCCAGCCTTTCTCGAGGCTAGGGCTAAGGCGGTGCCGGCAACGAAGTAAATGATGAGCGTAGCAGCGAATGCTGTTAGGGCCGCGTCCACGAGTCATCACCCCCGAACCTAACGTAGGCGTAGGAAACGATGATGTGGGTCACCGCAAGCAATGCCCAGAAAGCGTAGAGCTCCATCCCCTCAACCCCGGCTAAGAGGGTGTAGGGGGCGACGTAAGCTAGGGCGAGCACGAGTAAGGACCACGTGAGGTACAGTAGTTTCCTCCCGGTACCCACGGGCGGCACCCCAACCATGATTATGCGGGGATCGCTTTAAGGCAAGCTATTTATGCAATAATTGCATTTAACCATGGTTAAAATGCAAGTGATGCCGGTAAAACGCGTGGCCGTGGCTCTCAGCAGGGGCTTAGGTTCGAGGGCAGCAGCAATAACTAAGCTGTTCACAACCACGGAAATCGACGCGCGGGTGCTGACGAAGCCCCTCACCTCGATCAAGCCAAGCGACTTAAGCGACGTTGACGCGTTAGTGATCATAGGCACGGACAGCGACGTCCTTAAAGCAACGCATCAAGCCGTGGTGGAGGCCCTCCCGATACTGCCGATCTCTCCCCCAGGGTACTCCACGTTCTTTGCATCAACCGACTGGGAAGGCCTCAAGGAAGCGGTGGAGAGGTTAGCGCGTGGGGAGTACGTGCTCAGGCCCTACACGAGGATCGAGGCGATCGTGAATGGGGAAGCCGTAACGAGGGCTCTTAACGAGGTGGCGGTCTTCCCCTCGAGGAGCGCTTCAGTGATGGAGTACGACCTATTCGTGAATAAGGAGTTCGTGTGGAGGGATAAGGCAGACGGCGTCCTAATCGCGACCCCGGCTGGCTCCACCGCGTACGCGTTCTCCGTCGGGGGCCCCATAGTTATGCCTCACTCGAAAGTGCTGGAGGTCGTGCCAGTGAACACCGTTAACCCCTTAAGGAGGGCGTTGGTCATACCTGAGGACGCCGAAGTAACCATAACGAACATATCCAGCAGGTACGTCGTGGAGGTCATTGCGGATGGCGTCGAGCGAGTTAGGGTGCGGGAGGAGGTAAGGGTGGTTAAGGCACCCTCACCCGTAACCTTCATAAGGTTCGGCGAGGGCCTTAGCGACGTGATCGAAAGGAAGGTAAGGGTAGTTGCGGGCGAGGTCAAGGACCTACCGCCCAGCGCTAAATATGTCCTCAAAATGCTCAAGGTGTACGGCCCTGCCTCAACAAAGGAGCTACTAGCACTAACGGGCCTACCAGAAAGAACCGTTAGGCACGCCCTCTCAGTCCTCCTCAGAAGAGGGTTAGTGAGGAGGGTTACTGACCTAAGGGATCTAAGGAGGCGCGTGTATAGGGCGGTGTAGGGTCCCGCAGGGTAGGCCTTACGTAGACTTATTACCTTGTTTACGTCATTACGTATACGGTGATTGTTTGTCAACGGTAGTTGTCTCGGTCCGCATACCTAAGCGCCTTAAGGAGGAGGCCGAGCGGTTAGGGGTGAATATCCGTCAAGTAATTGAGGAGTCGTTGCGCCGCGCTATCGAGGAGGAGAAGAGGAGGAGGGTGATGGAGGCCTTAAGGGAGCTGGCGGAGGCTTGTGAGGGCTTAAGCGAGGATGAGTGGGTTAATGTCATTAAAGCTGCCCGCTGGGGGAGAACACTTGATAATACTTGACGCGTCAGCACTGTACCCCATAGCTAAATTCGTGCGTGAGGGCGCTACGGAAGCCATCAAACAACTACTTGAGGAGGGCGTGGCGGTGCTTGACTTAACGCTCTACGAGGTAGCGAACGCCGCGGTAATTGAGGCGCGTAGGGGAAGGATAAGGAATCTCGAGCAAGTGGTTACCGCCGTATCCAAGCTGGCTAAGTACTTAACAATAATACGTGTAGAGCCCGAAGACCTGAAGCACATTAGCACGTTAGGTGAGCAACTGGGCCTAACAGCGTATGATGCGGCCTACGTCCACTACGCGAGGCTACGTAAGGCGAAGCTCCTAACAAATGATAAGGAGATACTGGAGAAAGCCAAGGACGTAGCCATCGATACTGGATGGTTGAGGAGAGGATTAAGCCCTAAGTAAGTGGTTGCCCGCAAGTTTAAGGCTTATTAAATCATTAGCCTGCCTCGCCGCCTGATTCCTTGAGGGAAGGTTATTAGCTTGGTTTTGAATTATATTTACTTGGGTGATTATCGTGGTCGAGAGGATTAAAACCGGGATCCCCGGGATGGACGAGCTCCTCTACGGAGGCATACCTAAGAGGAACATAGTGCTGCTCTCCGGCGGGCCCGGCACCGGCAAGACGATATTCAGCCAGCAGTACGTGTACTACGGCCTACTGCACGGCGAGCCAGCGGTTTACGTGGCGCTCGAGGAGCACCCAGTGCAGGTGAGGAGGAACATGGCTGAGTTCGGCTGGGACGTGAGGAAGTTCGAGGAGGAAGGGCTCTTCGCGATCGTGGACGCCTTCACGGGAGGAATAGGTGAGGCAGCCAAGAGGGAGCGCTACGTAGTAACGAGCGTCGATGACTTCGGCGAATTCATTGACGTGGTGAAGCAGGCGTTAAGGGACACGAGAGCGGTGAGGGCGGTAGTGGATTCAGTGTCGACACTATACATAACGAAGCCAGCCATAGCTAGGGGAGTCCTAATGAACCTCAAGAGAGTCCTAGCAGGACTAGGGGCGACAGCGATACTCGTATCGCAGGTAAGCGTAACCGAACGAGGCTTCGGCGGGCCCGGCGTCGAACACGCCGTAGACGGCATCATAAGGCTAGACCTAGACGAGGTCAACGGCGAGTTAAAGCGCTCCCTAATAGTATGGAAGATGAGGGGCACGAAACACGACATGCGCAGACACCCATTCGAAATAACCGACAAAGGAATCAGGGTATTCCCAGACAAGGTAGTCAAGATAACGAGGTTCGGGTACAGGGAAGAGTAGAGAGGAAATATTCACTCCACTCAAAATTCTCTCCCCTAAGTGCTAAAGTGAAATACTGTCGTGTTTTATTCGAGCACCCACAAAGGGGTTAGTAGTTAGCGTAAGGTATTCGACAAGCGGTGGGTGCGGTGGTGTTGTCAGACATTGGTATTCGTGGTAAGGTCGTGATGTTTAAGGACGTAGCCATTGGCTCGATAAAATATGTCTTAAAAATAGTTGCTTACTGTGGCAGTTGTTGTGCTTGCGTTGCTTGAGTAGCCCTGACTTTACTTACTGCGTTGCCTGCCCCAACTATCACTAGTATCCACGCAATGAATGCTAGGAGCGATATGAATATGGCTATGAAGAAGAGTATGGCGGCGGCTAGGAAGAGTCCCTCGTTAGTTACTTCGTGGATGTAGTACGTCCCTATACCTATCCCCACCATCGCCGCTGCCTTCGCTATGAAGACGAGCGCGTTGATTCCCTGCAGGGTCCCCATCACTTGCTGTACGGTTGCGAAGTCTGGCGCGCCGCTACCTAGGAGTTGCGATACTGTGGCGTACATGGCTATGGGTGCGATGATCGCCATCACTCCATATGCTGGGAACCCTATCTTAATGATGGTTGCTGGTGCGCCGAACTTACTTGGGTCGAATTCCTTCAGCTTGTCGAACGCCTTAATTAGGTAGAGGAACGTCGCGACCAGGATTATGACGCCTCCCAGCATGCCCGCAGCCGCGACACCCCCGAATACCTTGGATATTGCTGACGCTGGTGACGCGGTGAAGCTCGTGAGGAAGGTCGTTATTGACGCTAGCGCCCCGAGCCCGGTGAGTACGGCGGCGACTATCATTATTATGGCTGCTGTCTTAAGCTGGTTCATGCCCTCCTCGAAAGCCGCTACGTCACCCCCTAAGGACTGTGGCAAAGTCATTTAACCACCTTTACATGAGTTACCTGTTCAGGTATTTAAAACATCCTCCTAATAGGGAAATGATCCTTAAAAAGGGAGGGTTCACGCCCTCCTGAACGCCTTAATCAGTAGCGTTACGTACCACACCAACCCGATCCCAAGGAGTAGGTGGGCGGCACCGTAGAGGGATTCTCTCAGGGCATGGCTCCCTAGAAATAACGCGTTGTTCGCCACGTCAAGACCTGCCGCGGGGTTAGAGCCGTAAGTCATCACGATACCCAAGCCCTTATAGATGAGTAGGGCCAGCATCATCAGCGAGCCGATCACGTATACCGCGAACGCCCCCTCGCTGATTTCGGGCTTAACTCACCGCCCAGCTTGACGGCAACGTAGGTTAGCGTGGCTAGGGCCGCAGGTATTAGTACTCCCGCCATGAAGGTGTGGCCGTGCGCCACGCTTAGGTAGTAGGAGGCAGTGATGGCGTCACTCAACGGTACGCTCGCTAGGTACGCCTTGCTGACCTCACGATACAGCACGCCAATCGCTAGGGCAGTGACAGTCATTACGGCGGCGTAGGAACCCATTAGCTTGAGGAGGGACTTAATGCTGTCCTCAACGCCCGAATCGATGCTTGACTCACCCATGCTCAATCGCCTCACGCCCTAACCTCGGGTGCGGGGCTAGGTACCTTAACTATGAAGTAACCCACGCGCTCGTCCTCAACACCCTCAGGCTCGACGACCTCCTCTAACTTAGCCTCAACACCTAGGGACTCACCTAGGTAGGCTAGGTCCTCAACCCAGTCCCTCACACCGCACGTGGCGCAGAAGCTCCCCTTAAACCTCACCCTAACCAAGTACAGGCCATCGTCGGGGTTTAGCGCCTCCACCCTCTCTAGGCTCGCTACGGCTTCCGGTGAGTGGTACCTGTTGTACCTATTGATTAACCTCGTCAGAGCCCTAACCACGTGCTCCGGAACCCCACCAGGCTTGGTGGGGTGATGCGCCATCATTACCTAACCCCTGACCCCTCGCCCCGCACCCGTGCTCGGTGGTTGAGTTGTTGGCGGTGTTGCTGTGGTTACTCTACCTTGATTTCCTTCGTTCCTTCCCAGAGTCCGTGGAGGTTGCAGTACGCTACAGCGTGGATTGTTCCGGGGCCGTCGACCTTCATTACTACATCGGCTTCCGGTTCCGTGATGCCTGGTTCGAAGGTTATGGTAGCCACCTTCACTGGGTTGAATGGCTTGCCCTCCTTGCTGAAGTATATCGTTACTTCCGCTATGTGGTGTTCCGGCGTTGATGGGTGGGGTCCTACCTTGACCTTAACCTTGAATGGTTCCCCTGCTTTCACGGTGTCGGGTGCCTCTATTTTCGGGGTGTGGGACTCGACCTTAGCTAGTGCGGGGCCTTTAGCCGTGTCTCGCGTATTGATTAGGTTTCCAATCCTGAACATGTTTGATCCCTAACATTAATTGTTAGGAAAACTAATAAAGGTAACGTATATACTTCATGACGTCCCTAATCATTGGTGACTCAGTAGGGGGTGAACGCGTGTGGGTGGGGAAACCCTGGTTAAGGTTATTAAGGTACGGATCAAGTCAAGCGGGTACGGTGTGGAGGACATAACAGAGATAGTTGAGGACGTGGTGCGTGTTGAGGGGTTAAGGGAGGGTTTGGTGTCCGTCTTCACTCCAGAGCCGGGGTGCTCCGTGACGATGATTGAGTACGAGCCTGGATTAATGAAGGACTTGGAGAGGGTTATTAGGGAGTACTGCGGCGCTAACCCTGTGCTAGCTGAGGCCCTCGTAGGTAAGTTCGCCGCCGCACCCGTAGTTGATGGGGAGGTGGCTTTAGGGACGTTCAAGCACTTCATCCTAGTGGACCTCTCCAGGAGGGCGGGGGTTAAGGAGGTGCTCATAACCCTTGAAGGTATTCACGGCAATACTGAGGTTCAGGACTAACGGACCCTCAGGCATCTACGACTTAACCGACGCGTTAAGGAGCGTCATTAAGGCGTCGAGCATCGAGGAGGGGGTGGCGTGGGTCTCGGCTAAGGGAGCGACCCCAGCCTTACTTATCGTTAGGGACGACGCTGTAGGGGATGCCGTTAGGTGTGTTGAGAAGCTATTCCCAGCAATCCCTCCCGGGGAGCCCTGGGAGCATGGGAACGCGTACGCGCACCTCCGCTCAACTGTGCTCTCAACCCTTAAGGCCGTGCCTGTCCTCGGCGGGGAGCCGTCGTTGCCTCAAGGTTACGGCCTATACTTCCTTGAGACCAGGCCCGTGCAGAACCACTTGCGTCAGGTCGTGGTGCAGGTGCATGGGCCCGCGTGATGGGTGGGGGCGTGACCCGCTTTTTGGCTTAACCGATTTATTGGTTCCACGCATTACTCTAGTTAGTGATTTGCGGTGGGGCGTAGGGAGGGTAAGATAGGTTTCTGGGAAGCCTTCAGCATAGGTGTGGGCGGGATGATTGGGGGCGGCATATTCGCCGTCCTCGGGCTGAGCGTTCAGCTCTCCCACGGCGGCGCCCCCATAGCGTTCCTCCTCGCCGGCTTAATCGCGTTGACCACCGCTTACTCCTATGCTAAGCTCTCACGCAGGTACCCCAGCGAGGGCGGCACGATCGAGTTCCTTGTTAGGGCGTTCGGTACAGGCGTCCTTTCCGGCGGGTTGAATGTGATGCTCCTCGCTTCCTACGTCGTAATGATTTCCCTCTACTCCTACGCCTTCGGAAGCTACGGAGCCAGCCTGATAGGGTCTAACCCCCTCCTCAAGCACGTCTTCATAACCCTAGTCATCGTAGTGTTCACGGTGGTTAATGCCTTGGGCGCGGTGGTTTCGGGTAGGGCTGAGGACGCTTTAGTTGGGTTCAAGCTCGCCGTACTGATCCTCGTGGTTGGTGCTGGCATGCTCTTCGTTGACTGGGGCAGGCTAGCGCCGAGCAACTGGCCCGGCCCCGTCAGCTTAATCGCTGGCGGCATGATAATCTTCCTCGCGTACGAGGGCTTCGAGCTAATAGCTAATGCGGGGCAGGACGTTGAGGATCCGGACGTCCTCCCTAAGACCTTCTACGCCGCCGTACTAGTCGTGATTACCGTGTACGTCCTCGTAGCGGTCGTGACCGTCGGCAACCTACCCTACGACGTGATCCTGAGGGCGAGGGACTACGCGCTAGCGATGGCCGCCAAACCCTCCCTAGGGCAGGTGGGCTTCGTGCTGGTCGCGGCAGCAGCCTTAGCGTCGACGAGCTCCGCAATTAACGCCACCCTATACGGCACGGCTAGGGCGTCCTACATGGTGGCTAAGTACGGCCAACTACCTAAGGCAGTCGAGAAGCCCCTCTGGAAGCAGGCGTACGAAGGCCTAATAATGATTTCCCTAGCCTCCCTAATCCTGGCAAACACCGCCGACTTGGAGGAGATATCGGCGGCGGGGAGCGGCGGGTTCCTCCTAATATTCCTCACCGTCAACCTAGCGGCCCTCAGGCTAAGGAAGGAAGCCAAAGCCAACCCCGTGATTACGGGGATCGGTGCGGTAGCTACGGCAGCCGCCCTAGCGATACTCACGTACAGGATGATCACCATAGCCCCCGAGAAGCTGGTTGTGTTCATAGTGATACTGATCGCCTCATTCATAATCGAGTACGCCTACAGGAAAGCAACGGGCAGGGAGATAGCGGAGTACGTGGACCACCGCCTAAGGCAGAGGGAGGAAAACATCAAACACTGGTTCGAGTGGGTACCCAAGCTAATCCACCACATCAAGCAAGAATTCAGGGACGCTGAAGTCTACTTAGTAGGTAGTATAGTCAGGGGCGAGGAACACGCAGCCCACGACGTAGACATACTCGTGATCACGGAGAACCCGCCGAAAACACCCGAAGAAGAGAAGGAGGTGGAGGCGAGAATCAAGGAGAGGGCCGGCCTAACACCCCAACACCCAGCAGACATACACTTCACCCACAAGCACAGGAAGGAAGAGAGCTTGAAGAAGGCAAAGCACTACAAGAAAGTATGAGCTTAGACATACTATCCCTCACCTTAACCTCCTCTCCGTGGGCGTGCTTACCTTCACCGGGAGTTGAGTTCTTTGAGGGCCGCATTTCATGGTGAGTAGCTGGTTAGTGTGGACGCGTAGTGCAGGAAGGCTTTCAGGTACTGTGAGGGGTTCATTAGGGTGTGTGCGGCAGGCATGAACACGCTCCTGAAGATCAGCGGTGCTAGGAGGCCTAGGGCCACGCAGGCCACCGCGAGTATTGTGAGGACGCTGTACGTCGCCCCCCTGCCCCTGATCTCTGTTCGAGGCTTCCTCGGGGGCTTCACGCACGTCACGTAGAGTAGCTTGAGGTACGCTACCGCCCCAGACACGTAGGCTGTGAGGAACGCTGCTAGGGCGAAGTAATTCCCCGCCCTCACCATGGCCGTTATTAGGGCGTACTCACTCATGAACACGCTTAGCGGGGGCACCCCAGCTAGGGTTAGGGTTGATACCCCAATCATGAACCCTATGAAGGGGGAGGCACGCCCCACACCCTCCAAGTCGCTGAGGTTGCGTGACCCTACGCACGCTATCGCTAGCCCCGCGCTCATGAAGAGCATCGCCTTAGCCACTGCGTGCGTGACTAGGTGGTAGGTGGCGGCAGCCACCCCTAAGTCCGTGGATAGGCCGTAGCCCAGGGCTATGAAGCCTAGATTCATTACCGTGCTGTAAGCTATTAACCTCTTAACGTCCCTCTGCAGGTTCATGAGTAGACCGCCAATAACGGCTGACGCCGCCCCCGTAGCGAGGAGGGCTATGGGGAGGTACTTACCGACGGCTGACGCGCCGCCTATGACCGTGTAGGTGAACCTCACTATCGCGTAGATCCCCACATTCACTACGAGGCCTGAGAGGAGGGCCGACACCGGTGTCGGGGCTGATGAGTGGGCCTCAGGTAACCAGAAGTGGTTCGGGAATAACGCTGACTTGTAGGTGAAGGCGTAGAGGGCTAGGGCAACGAACACCAGCAACCCAAGGCCAACGTTAGCGAAGCCCGTCCCCGTTAAGGGTGTTGGGATGCCCGCTATCTTAGCGTGCATGTCGGCCATGTTGAGGGTCCCCATCGAGCCGTAGGCGAAGACTGTAGCGGCGAAGTACGCCGTAGTCGCTAACGCCCCGTAAACAGCGTACTTCAGCGAGGCAGCCACCGCCACCCTATCGCTCCTGAGGTACGAGACCAGGGCGTAGGACGAGATCGCGGTAACCTCAATCATGACGAATAGGTTGAAGAAGTCGCCAGTGTAGAAGCAGCCCAGCATCCCCGCCTCAACAACCATTAGTAGCGTGTAGTACAGGTAGAGCCTGCCGTCATCCTCCATGTACCCAACACTGAACAGCACTATGAGGAACATTAGGCACGCCGTCAAGCACCCGAGTAAGGCGCCAGTAACGTCAACCTCGTAGAATATCCCTAGTGGCGGCGGCCACCCACCGAAGCAGTAGGTTAGGGGGGTGCCGTCGCTCAGCGCCGCCGCTAGGAGCTTAACCGAGAAGAACCCGGTTATGATTGAGGAAAGCAGGGCTAGGGCCTCAACACCCCTCCTCCCTAACCCAGCAATGTGGGCTAGCGGGAGCGCGAAAGCAGTTACGGCTGGGGTAAGCACGGCAAGCGCCGGCAGAACCGCTTCGGGCGCTGCTGGGTCAACCATGATCATCACCCCTCAATCAAAAATTTTCCTAGCGTACTCCTCAAACTCCCTCGTTATCAGCTCCCTACACCTCCTAGGGTCGACCGCCTTAACGTCTATCCAGTGAATGTACAGCTTCTTGCCCTTCTCGTCGACAGCAACGGTTACGGTGCCTGGGGTGTTCGTGACTGAGTTAGCCACGGTTAGCACCGCGTACTCACTCCTTAAGTCGTAGGGGACCTCAACGAATCCTGGGTTTATGGGGAGTGACGGGCTTAACGCCCTCCTCGCGACATCTACGTGTGCCCTGACCTCGTAGATGAGGAAGTACTTTAACATGTACTTAATGAGGTACGCTAACCTAGTCGGGCTGAGTTTCCCCGGATCCCTTACTAGGACGCCACACACTATGGCGGAGACGCATGCAGCGGCGGCAGCCCCGAAGATCAGGTCCGTACTCGATAACGAGCCCGCCAGCATTAGGTATATTGCGAAGAGCAGGAGCGCGGTAACCACGTACGCCTTAGCCCTCACCATCCAGCTCACCCCTCCTAACCCGGATTACCTTACCGTAGTCCAGCGTGCCGTAGAGGGAGTAAATACGGACAGCGAGGAAGAGGAGGAACGCAGTTATCGCTAGGTTAATCACTATCGCCGTTATGACGAGGGCTTGGGGCACAGGGTCCACCGCGGCCCCAGCGAAGCGCGTCAGTAACTCCTTACTCGGGTTCAGGCTAGGAAGCACCGGCGGCATGACGTTCGCTGAAACCCTGAACCCTAGGAGTATGGCGAAGGTGTTCGCGGTATCCCCAACTATTGTGAGGGCTATGATCTTCTTGATGATGTTCCTCTTAGCTAGGACTCCGTAAACCCCCACGGCCGCAGTACAAGCTAGGGTTATGAATGACGCGACGTAAATAACGTAGGCAACACTAACCACTGCCCTCACCCCCCATCAGCTTATCCATGAAGTGGAATGCTAGGAAGACCAAGACGAACTCCATACCAACAACAAGGAACTCCGCGAAGTTGAGGTAGAGGAGGGACCCGCCCAAGAAGAGCGGGCCTAGGAAGGCCGGGTACCCGGGGAACCCGGAGTTGGGCTTTAGCTGGTTCTGGAGGACGAAGCCGTAGTATATCAGCGGCGAGAGCACCACCAGCGCTAGGGCCAGCAACCCAGCACTCCTCATAACCGCCGAGCTAAGGAACCTGAACCCCATCCGCACAACTTTCTCAGTGGAGTACGCCGCTATGACTAGTAGCGGGGCTATGGCGAAGGTTGAGCCTCCCGCGAAACCTCCTCCGGGGGTTATGTAGCCGTGAAGGGCGACATTAACTGAAGTTATCAGTATTAAGGCGAAAAGTATCTTCGTGGCCGCCTTAACGACGACGGTTAGGCCCCCGCCTGCCTCGTCACGTCCCCTGCCCCGCTTCAGTAGGCTGGTGTAGCCTAGGACGACGCACCCAGCTACTGCGGCGTAGAGCACGGTGGTCTCGAAGATAGTGTCCAGCCCTCTGTAGTCCCAAAGTACTGCCGTCACCGCCTCCGGGCTTCCTGCCCACCAGCGCTTGCTGAAGACATTGAAGGTGTTGTAAAGGATGAACTCCCCTAGAGCCCTAACCCTGCTTAAGGTGTTGGGGCTCGCGAAGGTGCCGAGCACCGCTACGAGCGTTAACGCCGCACACCCCACCACGGCCAGCGCGATGTAGGAGGCCTTCCTCAACCCTCACTCACCTCCTCGAATCTCTTAGTCTTCGATATGGCGTAGAGCATGAGGATCGGGTATATACCCACACCCACGGCGACGTAAACAAACAGTATGTCTGGGGCGAGGAGCAACGCGTAGATTATGGCGTACGCGACGGACTGCATGGCGGAGAACGCCACAGCCTTCACTAAGTCCCTTGCGCGGATGGCGAGGATCGACGCTACTAATGCGGTGACGCAGAGGTACAGGACTATGCCTAATGCGAAGGCCGGGTTCATCCTCCCTCACCCTCCTCAAGGAACTTCCTTAAGGCGTCGTGGATGCAGGGCTTCCTAGGTGAGGCGTGGGTCTTGTACGCGGCGTACGCGAGTATGTGTGAACCCGTAGGGGCAGTTATCAGTATCGCGGCAGCCGTCAGCAAGCACACCGCGCACACCCCGAACCTGTAGGGTCCTAGCTGATCCGACGCAAGCGCTATCAGGGCAACACCGACTAGGGGAAGCGCCGCACCACCCACCGCACCTATGGTTGCCGCGTGGAGCCTCACGAAGAAGTTCGGGAACCTAGCCATGCCTATCCCAGCTATTAAGTCGTAGACAGCCCCAACGGTGACTAAGGCCATCCCGACGTAGAGCAGTACCTGATCCACCACCGCGTTAACCACCGCTACCCACCCCCTAAGTCCTTCCTCACAAGGTACTTGGACACGAACACGTCGAATATGAACGCCCAGAGGGACAGGAGTAACGCGCCGATGACGAGGAAGGGCGTGCCGTAGTAAAGCGACATTAGGGCGACGAACACCGCCAGGTCGTACGACAGGCAGTCAATCGCTAACACGATGTCCGGGAGCGTCGGCCCCCTAACGACCCTCACGATGTATAGGGTGAAGGCCGCCAGGAAGATTGAGGTCACGGCGGGCACGAACCAGGAGAGGATGTGGGCAGTGTTCATGCCTCACCACCCCTGAAGGCCTTCACCGCCTTAGCAACCACTTCCCTAACATCTTGGGGAGCCTCAACCTCCTTTACCTCCTCCACGTAGACCTCCCTCCTCTGCCTCTGCCCCACCATGCCCCTAGCCAGTAACACCCCATACATCATCGCCTCCGGCTTCGGCGGGCACCCAGGCACGTAGACCGTAGGCGGTCTCGGGATTCCTAAGGCATCAAGGATCTCGTAGAGGGCGTTAATCCCTCCCACAACGTTGTATGAGTCATGCCATATACCCCCACCGCACGCGCATGACCCGCACGCAACCACTGCCTTAGGGTTGGGGACAGCCTTCAACGCCTCAATAACGTAGGGGAGGGCTTGGAACGTGACGGGTCCTGTGAAAACTATGACGTCGGCGTGTAGGGGGGACCCCACTAGCTTAACGCCGAGGCGCTCAACGTCCTGCGTGGGGGCGAACATGTTAAGAACCTCTATGTCGCACCCGTTACACGACCCGGAGTTCAGGTGGAAGACCCACGTGCTTCTCCTGAACCACGTCCCCACGCAGCTCACCTCCTAGCGAACCCCACGAAGTATGATGAGATCCTCCCCCTGCAGTCAGGGCAGACATAGGCTAAGCCTCTCAGGTTCTCCGGTAGCGACTCAGCGACCTTCCTAACCTCCCTTAACGTGGCGTAGGGCCTGCCGCAGACAGTGCACTTAGCCATAACCAGCCTAACCTCCTGAACTAAGTCCTCGGTGCTTGAGGTTGCTAGCTCGAATTCCTTAGTTAACTCAATGGCGTTGAATGGGCACACCTCCTCACACCTACCGCAGAAAATGCATCGCCCGAGGAACAGCTTAACCACGCGGTGACGCCCATCATCACTCAAGGTTAACGCGTTCGGCGGGCAGGCGTTAACGCATGAACCGCAACCAACGCACTTTTCAGGATCTATTACTGGCTTACCCCTGAAGCCCTCGGGAACCTCCAGCGGTGCCCAAGGGTACGCTTCAGTGACGACTCGCTTGCCCAGACCCTCGACCATTACCTGTAGCCTGCCCATCGACCATCACCCACGCGTTAATGCATTCCTAAGTAGGTTCATACGTCTCCTCACCCCGGTCCTCAAATCAACCACTACCACGTGATCCGTGCAGGAGAAGCAGGGGTCTATGCTGGCTATTATTATGGGTGCGTTAGCCAGTCTCTCCCCCTCAAGCATCGTGGGGACTGTCGCTAAGTTGACGTACGAGGGTGCCCTGGGTCTCCACCTGTAGAGCTTATTCCCCCTACCAGTGATCACGAGGTGAATGTCCTCACCCCTAGGCGCTTCCGTTGCCCCGAGCCCTACCCGTAGCGGGGGTAGGTCACCGTACTCAGCCATTAGCTCTCCCTTAGGCATGTTCTTGAGGAGCTCCCTGATTAGGCGCACGGACTCGATGACCTCATCATACCTCACCAGTATCCTGGCTAGGACATCGCACGAGTCCCTAACAGCTACGTTAACGTCGACGAACCTGTAGGCGGCGTAGGGGTGGTCGACCCTAACATCTATCCCCAGCCCCGACGCCCTGGCGTGAGGACCTACGGCCCCGAGCCTCCGCGCGTCCTCACGGGTGAGCACACCCACCTCCTTAACCCTCTCAACGACCTCACGCATTGAGAGGACGGAGTCGCAGAACCTCCTGAACTCTCCCTCAACGGACTCAAGCATCCTCAGCACGAGTGACGCCTTACCCTCGTCTATGTCCCTCCTCACCCCACCAACTAGGTTCATGCCGTATGTCTTCCTGTTGCCTGTGAGGGCCTCAGCAACCCTCATAACCTCCTCCCTAATCCTCCACATCGCCATAAAGCCTGTGTCAAACCCAAGCATATGGAAGGCGACACCAAACCACAGGATATGGCTATGGAGCCTCTCGATCTCGAGGAGTATTGACCTTATGTAGAGTGCCCTCTCAGGCACCTCTATCCTGGCCGCTGCCTCCACCGCCTGACAGTACGCGCACGCGTGGGTATAGCCGCATATACCGCAGATCCTCTCAGCCAGGAAGGGAACTTGGTTAATCGTCATCCTAGACTCTGCAAGCTTCTCCATCCCCCTATGCACGAAGAAACCTCTATACCTAGCCTCAACGATCCTCTCCCCCTCAACGTAGAGCTCATAGTACTCCGGCTCGTGAAGCGCTGGGTGGTAAGGCCCCACAGGTATTAATGCGCAGCCCTCCCTAACACTTTCCGACGGAGGGGAAGGCTTCGCGGAGAAGAACCTGGGCTCGCCCCTCACCCCACGCACCTGCGCCGGCGTCTCGTAAAGCTTCTTATTGTAGGGGTAGTCCTTCCTGAGGGGGAACACGCCCTCAGGCCACGGGTCCGGCAGTATTAACTTAACAGGTTCAGGATGGCCCTCGAACTCAATGCCGAGTAAGTCCCTCGCCTCCCTCTCAGCCCAGTTAGCGGCTGGCAGGAGCGGGGTTAGTGAAGGTACCTTAGGTCTGTTGCCGAAGGCCTCGGTCTCCACCAGTAGGTACAGGCGTAAACCATCCAGCGCCAGCACGTGGGTAACGCTGAAGGACCCCCTAACAGGCCTTAAGTCGGTCCCCATGCATGTTGAGTGCCTTAAGGACTCACCGTACTCCCTAATCAAAGCCCTCACGAAGTCCCTTAACCTATCCTTAGTCACGGTAGAGAGCACTACCCCCTCCTGCGTAACCGTCACGCTCTCGGCGCCCAAGCGCTTAAGCGTCTCAACAACCCTGCCCAGCACCTCAGAACCCGACGCACGCCGCAATCAACGCCACCCCCGAAACAATTAACGCTTTCTTCACAATCGATATCGCGTGACCTGGCCTGCACCTCCCGTACAGCGCCTCAATGACGGCGCTCACCAAGGAAACCAGGGTCAGGGCTAGGGTGAAGGCCAGCGCCCTCACGGCGAGCCCGAGAGGCGCGCCTAACGCGTTGCTGATCGCGCCCCACGGGACAAGCAGGTCTAGGAAGAGCGTCGCCAGCAACACGCGTTTAAGCAGTAGCGAGTGCATGAGGAGGGCTAGTGACGGGCCACCGTAGCCTGACGCAACCCCGCCAGCCAGCTCGGGCTCCGCCTCAGCTATCTCGAAGGGTAGCCTGCCTCCCTCAACGTATGTTAGTAATGCTAGGCTAGCCAACGCAATTATCGGTGAGACCTTAACGGTGCTCGGCCGGATTAACGGCATTAGGGAGGAAAGCATTAGCGACCCGCTGGAGCTTGCTATGGCCGCCACCGTAGCTCCGAGGACTAGCTCGGAAGTCATCATTAATGACGCCTCCCTCCACCCACCAACCACGCTGAAGGGTATCCCGGATGACGCGGCGCCGAACGAGGTTATGGCGGATACTGAGGAGATTAGGTAGACGGCAACTATTAGGTCGCCCTGGAAGCCACTGGTAGGGAGTAGTGAGGGGATCACGGCCGCACCGACTAGGGACGTAGCGAACGCTAGGGCAGGGGCTACCGAGTGGAAGGGACCTGCTAGCTCATCACGCGTTACGGGCCTCCTATACAGCTTAAGCACGTCGTAGAGAGTCTGAAGTATTGGCGGGCCAACCCTACGCTGCACCCTAGCCCTAACCTTCCTATCCACACCGTCAAGAATCAGTGCGAGAACAGCTAGTGAAGCAACGTTAACCAGTATGAAGGCGCACGCCAGTAAGGGCGATGCGGCACTCACGGGAGCATCACCCCCATCAACTTAAGCGTTAGGCAGAGTAGGAGCGCCACCATCAGCACGAGCGCGGTCAGCGCCGACATGGGTGAGGGACTTTCAGTCAAGTGCTGAGCCCCCCTAAGGATAGCGCGCAGTGCTTGGGAGCCCCTAATAACCACGTAATCATACAGCGCCTCCCCAACCCTGTAGAACCCGCGGAACTCCTCCTCAAACACTTCATAGTAAGACTTGGCTGGAGGGGAGAGGGAGTGCGGGCTCCTCAAGGCACCGCACGCCCACCCCTCAATACCGTGCACCTCCCTACCACTCAGGACAGCGTAAATAACGCCAGCAACCGGGAAGAGGGTCGCGGCTATCAGGGTCGGGTAGTTAATGGCTACGGAAGGTATTGAGAAGGCCGTTAAGCTAACACCTAAGCCAGCGATGCTCAAGCCAGCACTAACTAAGGCGGGCTTAAGGAGGGTGAATGCTAGGCCAGGGAGGACACCTAGGAGGACGCAGAGGGAGGCAAGCAGTAGCTGAGCAACCAGCATGGAGGCGGGAACCTCACGCGCGTTACTGAAGGACTTACGTGAGGGCTTGCCGAAGATCGAGGTGTAGAACTTTATGAAGCTAGCGGTAGTTACTGAGGAAATGAAGAGAGCGAGGAAACCCAGAACCGGCAGGTACCCGCGGACAGTCATTGTTGATGAGTAAATTAACCACTTACTCACGAAACCGTTGAACGGAGGGATACCAGCGATCGAGAACGACGCTATCAACGCCGTTAACGCCGTGGCAGGCATCACCTTACCCAACCCCCCTAAAACGTTGAGGTCCCTAGTCCCAGTCACGTACTCCACCGAGCCAGCGTTCAGGAAGAGGAGCGACTTGAATACAGCGTGGTTGAGGGCGTGGTAGAGGGAAGCTAGCGCGGCAACCGCCGCGAGCGCCGGGTTCGGGGGACTCATGGAGAGTAGGGTCACGCACGCACCCAAGCCGAGGACGACGTACCCTATCTGACCGACGCTGTGGTACGCGAGCAACCTCTTACTGTCCACCTGCTTTAACGCCATCATGGTTCCGTAGGTTAGGGTCGCGGCCCCAGCAAACGATAGTATCGCTCCCCACAGCAGGTTCGGCGGGCTGAAGAAGAGGAATAGCCTGAACATCATGTAGACGCTGACCTTAATCATTATACCGCTGAGCAGTGCCGACACGTTGCTGGGGGCTTCAGGGTGGGCGTCGGGTAACCAAACGTGTAGGGGGGTCAGCGAGGCCTTAACCATGAGGCCAGCAAAGAATAGACCGATAGCAATCATCGCTATCACAGGCTCACTGGAGAGCATCGCGTTAAGTGACGTAGCGACCTCCCGGAACCCCGTCCCATGCGGTAAACCTCCAAGAACAATCACGGCTACGCCTCCAGCAATCATGAGTTCAGCCAGCACCTTAGTCAGGGTGAAGTACTTCAGGCCAGCAGCTACCGCCACTCTCCTACGGTACTCGAAGGACACTAGGAATTGAGATGTCAGCGTCATGAGCTCCCAGAAAATGAAGAACCAGAAGAGGTCGCGAACAGTCACAACGAGGTACATCAGCAGGATGAATAGCGAGTAGTTAACACCGAAGAAACGCAGGTCATACTCACCCTCAAACCTCCTCAGATAGCTTAGTGAGTATATGGATGATGCTAGACCCACGATGCCGAGCATTAGGACGAAAGTAGCGGAGAGGCCATCGATCCCGAACACAATAGTATTGAGCGGCCAGGGCACGGTGTTTGAGGATCCCCAAAGACCTGTCGCAATGCTTAAGCGTATCCTCACCCCGAAGAGGGCGCACATCAGGGCCACGACCAGCATGAGGACGGAGGAAAGTGATGTCAGTAGCGAGGTAAGAGCACGCGCCACAACACCCTTCCTTAGGATGAGGGATGCGGCGGAGCAGAGGAGGCAGGAGATCACAGGTAGTAGAAAAAGCACTTCGGGTTGGGTGAGGGGGAGGTTAACCATCCAGTAACACCCTTAACAGAGCTTCCTCAGGTACACCTTATGATGTATGAAGTCTATCTCATCTATCGCTACGTCCTCCAACCTCTTCCTAGCACCGTCTATCCTGACAAGCTCTATCTCCTTACCTGAGGACTTCAGGAACGCGACGTCATCCATTACTTCCTGCTCTCCACCCTCGCCTCTTAAGTAGACCTTAGACTCACACACGTGAACCACCCTTGAAGTTACGGATGGCTTAAGGTCTTTTTGAGAAGGAGATTAGCTTAGACATTAGGTGAAAAACATCTTCTTTTGCGGGTGAGTTTCGGGGGAGGGTGTTTAGTCCTAACCCCTCCTCCTCAGCCTTGACCACGTTATCGTCCCACCTGATAAGGTGGGTCGGCGGTGCTTCAGGGTGAAGCACCTTAGCTACCAGCCGGAGTGCCTTTATGTGGTCCCTTACCTTATTTACTGCCAAGACGTTCTTAGCAACACCTAACTCGTTGGCCATCCTTATTAGTTTAGAGGCTATCGACAGGGACTTAACTGTTGGTTCAGCAACCGTTACGTTGAATTCAAACTTCTCCGCAAGGCCCCTGCCGAACACCTCAGCTCCGGCCTCGGAGTCAACTATAACTACGTCGTTCCTCCGTATCATCACGTGTAGCAGGAAAGCTCTTGCTAGCGCTATTGCCGGGCACATGCATCCCTCCTTACTAGCGTCTATGCTACCCACAACCACTAGCTTCAGATTATCAAGTATTTTAATACCGTACTTATCGGCTATGTCATCGACCTTTGGCGTTAGGGAAAATAGTATGCCCCATCCTTCACCAGGCCTGGCCCCTGTCCTCTCCTCCGCTAATTTCTCATTTTTCGAGAGAGGCACAATTGCTTCTGCACGCTCCCTCGGCACGCCTAGGCTTAGGGCCAAGTTAGGCACGGAGTCCGCGTCGAGCGCTATCACATTGTACCCGTTGCTGGCGAATGCCATGGCTAGTAAGGCGGCCACCGTTGTTTTTCCTGTACCGCCCTTTCCCGATATTAGGATCTTCGTCTGTCCTCCCCCTCACTATGTTTGGCAACTGCGTTAATTGTTCCTCACGTCGGCCATCCTAACTTTCTGCGTTTCTCCTCAATCACCTCAATCATTACCCTGGCCGCCTTGATGGGGTCTGGCTCGACGTAGAACTTACCTCCAACCACGTCCTCCACGTCCTCGGTGAGTAGCCTAGTCACCCTCTCACTGCCGAGCACTGGCGGGACGGTGCCTAGGTGCGTGAAGACTCCTGATGCTACGAAGTACGTGCCTATGCTTACCGCCTTCTCACTCATCCACTCAGGCGCCGACCCAACGACGGGTAGTTCGGACATGTCCACGCCAACGGCCTCCGCGAGCGCTGCTATGGCTAGGAGCATCCTCGAGCAGTCCACACAGCTGCCCATGTGGAGGCATGGCGGTATGTTTAGCGCTTCACAGATCTTCCTTAAGCCCGGCCCAGCCATCTTAGCGGCTTCGGGGCTTAGGAGGCCGTGCATGCCAGCGGCGATTGCCCAGCACCCTGTACCCACGACTAGGATGTCGTTCTTTATCAGTTCCTTAGTTAGGGTTACGTGGCTGTAGTTGTGCTTTACCTTGGGGTTCACACACCCAACTACTCCGGCTATGCCCTTGATGGTTCCGTCCTTTAAGGCATTCACTAGCGGTTCGAGGGTTCCTCCGAGTGCCTCGAGTATTGCCTCGACGCTGAAGCCTGCCACGATCTCCATCTTGTGCTTAGGTATGTACATCCTCTCCCTAGACCTGTTGGGGTAGTTCTCGATCGCCACCCTAACTATCTTCTTAGCTACCTCCTCGGCGTGTTCGGGCTCGAACTCGATGTGTAGGGCTCCAGGTATGTGCATCTTCGGCTCAGTAGTTATTACCTTGGTGTGGTAGCATCCTGCCACATCCACTAAGGCTGGCATCACGCACTGGTAGTCAACCACTATCGCCTCCACGGCGCCAGTGATGATTGCCAGTTCCTGCATGAGCATGTTACCCGCTATCGGGACGCCTAACCTCATCAGCACCTCGTTACCGGTGCAGCACATCCCCGCAACGTTAACTCCCTTAGCCCCGTACTCCTTCGCCAGCTCCTGCATTTCCTCACTCATTGCTGCCTCGACAACCTTCATTGAGAGCACTGGGTTGTGTCCATGGACTATTATGTTGACCATGTCCTCCTTAAGCACACCTAAGTTCATGACGGACTTAATTGGTTTGGGCGTGCCGAACAGTATGTCGCTCAGGATGGTGGCGAGCATTGAACCGCTCCACCCGTCCGCCAGGGAGGTTCTGACGCCGTGCAGTAGGAGGCTGACGTAGTCCGCGTCCACACCCATGTGTGTTCTGTGCATGCACTCACATATCTCCCTATCAATGGCTCTGGGCAGTACCCCTGCCTTGCCCCATACTTTAATCCTCTTCTTAGGTGCTAGCGCTGTTAGGGTTCTTAATGGTTCCTCATCCTGCTTGCCGAACTCAGCCTCCAGGATGGGTACGAGCTCCTTCGCAATCTCTAAGTCGTCCTTACCCTCGACCTCAATGCCGTACGCCTTAGCGAGCCACCTGAGCTTCTCTGAGTCCGTTATCTTGTAGTACTTTGTCTTGCCCTCGGCAACCATCCTGAATACCTTGACAATGTCCCTGCAGTGGTCGCTGTGGGCGGCGGCGCCCGCCGCTATCATCCTGAGTATGTTCCTAGCAACTATGGTGTCCGCATTAGCACCGCATATGCCCCTATCAGGTCCGTAGCCGAAGGGGTCTATTCTGCAGGGACCCATGTTGCAGTTCCTGCAGCATATCCCCAGCATTCCGAAGCCACACTGCGGTTGTTGCAGGAGGTACCTGTGCCATGCTGTCTCGATGCCTTCCTCCTCCGCCTTCTCCAGTAGCCTGGAGACCCCGGGAGTTATTGAGACTTCATTCGTCGGGAGCCTGAGCCTGAGGTATTCTTTCCTCTTAACCATGAGGTGATCACCTCCATGAAACGGGGGAGTACATGGACCTAACCCCTAATACCTTGGGGGCACCCCTCACCGCCTTCTCGACGGGTTTCACAATAACTATTCCGGGTACTGACGCACCGCTAACTAATTCCCTGGCCTTCTTCTCCGTAACGTCCCTCAGTAACTCCTCCAGCCTCCCGAACCTTAACGCCCCGGTAGGGCAGGCCTCAACGCATGCTGGTAGCTTACCCTCACGCACCCTGTCGATGCAGAAGTCGCACTTAACTATGGTTTTCGTGTCGGCATTATACCTTGGGTGGCCGAAGGGGCATGCTAGAACACACATTAAGCACCCAATGCATTGATTCTCATTTAAGATAACGTACCCCTCCTCAGTTCTCTTAAGGGCTTTCGTGGGACACACGTTAATGCATGGTGCGTCCTTGCAGTGCTGGCACCTCATGGGGACGTAGAATAGATCATCCACCGTAACTACCCTGATCCTCGGTCTTGGCTTAGGCCTCTCACGAACAGCACCGAAGATATTCTTACTGATCGAGTGCTCAACAGCGCAGGCAACCTCACACGCCTTACAGCCCATACACCTCTCCGGATCAATGAATATCACATACTCCTCTGCGGAGGGACCTAGCCTAGCTATCGAAGCTAACGCCAAAGTACTAAAACCCCTTGTTATAGCTCAAAGAATTTAAAATTAAGGAGTTCGTGATCGGAATACTGAACACGGATTTGCATTACGTGTTCTGGAGTTTAGTACTCGAAGGAGAACCTGTAGACGTTCTCCTTAATGAGTGACGCCATGATTGCCTCCCTAACCCTCCTGTACGTTGCTAGGATCCTCATCCCCTCCTCAGTGAGTAGGGTCACGCCCTTGAGTGAGCCTCCGCGCTTTGAAGTTATTAGCTTAACACCCAGCCTCTTCTCCAGCGACCTTAGCTTCTCGACGTAGGTAGAGGGGTTATATCCTAGGAGCCTGCACGCCGCCCTTAATGAGTTTGTGGACTCTATGACCTCAAGCAAGGCTAGGATGTCTGGAGGTATGATGACGTCCCTACCAGCCCTCAGGGATATCCTGACCTCCGGGACGTAGTCAGGTCCCATATCCTTGGTCGGGCATTCGGAGTAGATCACCTTCCTCAGCAAGTCGCTACTGGCGTCCTTAGCCTCGAGGAGCGGGCGGGTAAAGGGGCACTTACCCACCCTCCCGTAATAGTCTATGAATAACATCCTGCATGCCCTGCCTGAGGGTCTCTCAAGCACGGTCACCCTGTAGTCCTTCATGAACGTGACTGATGCCTCGTACCCGTACTTAAGTCCGTAAGGTATTGAGACTTCACACCCCTCCTTAACTAGCGCGTCCCTCAGCTTGAACGGAACCTTATTTACGTATGGTAGCTCCCCAAGCCTTAACGGTATGCCGTACTTCCTGCAGAATTCCGCATGCTCCGATGCTGCGAGTAGCGTTGACTCCCCCCTAGTGACGGTTGAGTAGATCGCCACGTTCTCGAATCCTTGGCTCAGTAACCCCTTAATCCTTTCTTCCTCCTCCTTAAGCTCGCTTATGGATGAGCTAATCACTACTAGCTCGTCAACCATTTCAAGTAACTCCTTACTCACCTTGCCTAACCCGGTGACGGGGGTGAAGAGCGAGAGCCTTTTAGCCACTGACTTCATTAGCGATGCCAGCTCCGTAACCCTCGGGTGGAGTAGGGGGTTTGGGCACGAGATCACCGCTTCATCAAACACGTAGCCCTTAAGCTCACGCAGTACCCTGCTGAGTACAGCCGGGTGAAGTATTTCGAAGCCCTTGTTCACCCCATGCGAGAAAGGGCATGTCGGGTGGTTGAGGTCGCAGTGCGCCACCGGCCTGACGATCAGTGTTGAAGTCATCCCTTACTACCCTACTACTTGAAGTAAACTTCGAAGCCGCAGAAGTGGTTGCCTAGCCCCCAACAGTTCTTCTCGACAGTAGCGTTCCTGCCGTAGAGCCCCTCCAGTATGCCCTCAATGATCCCTGCCTCGAAATCACACATTGGGGTGGAGACCGGCTTCATCCCGAAGCAACTCATGCACTCGTAGATATTGACCTTCATGGTGTTCAGGGACTCATCAACGATGTCCAGCAACCCTATCCTCTGAACCATGAAGACCATGGGTAAGTCGTCAAGCGACCTAACTATGCCCTCCCTAAGCAGTAGCTTCGCCAGCTTCCTTCCCGAGGCCTTAAGCACCACTGCCTTGAGTGAGGGGCTGTGCTCCATCATCCCGAAAACTATCATCCTATGCGTCCTTATGTAGCGACTATCGTCCGGGCTCAACCTCTCGAAGAAAGGCCTAACGGTCCCGTAGATGTACTCCTTCCCTAACCTACTACCGGCACCCTCCCTACTGCTTCTCCGTGAACCTTTCTCCCTATAGTAAATCATGCGCCACGACCTAATAGACTCCTCTATTAAGGGAAGGTACTCCTCATACAACCTCCTAATCGACGCTCTATCCACACCCCTACTTAGCGCGGGAAAAGCAACCTCCAGGACTTCCCCCCATATTAAGTAGCGTCACACACCTAAAGAGCGTTTTACCCAACACCATTAAGCCACGTAAGATGGAGAGGAAGCCAACGTATTCTTCCGAGATACGCTCGTCCTTTGGAGTAAAGCCCATCAGCAGTGAAGATACTTAAGCAATCTAATGTAATTTTAGGTTCTCTCTTAAAAGTCCTCTAAATTAACAAGCCCTACCCGCCCTTTCTTTCCCTTCCCTCATACTTTCTTATCACCTCAATCTCATCTGGTAGAGGCTCCTCAATGCCAATAGGTCGCTCCTCCAATAGGGCCTCGATACGCTCTAATATAGTTCTCAACTCACGCAGTTCTTTATATAGTAACGCTTCTCTGCCTACAGCCAATAATGGTCTACATCCTGTTCTTAAGTATTAAAATGTATAGCATTTGGACCCCTAATCCCTTATTGCTTTGAACGCTATCGTAGTGGACAACAGATTGAGCTAATGTTTGTTGATGGGTCTGCAGGGATCATAGATCCTGAACCTCTGCTGTGTGAGAACGCAAACATGTTCAGCAATCCAACTCAATGATATGCGTGTAATACGAAAAGTGTAATCCAAAAATTAGGTATATCCGGAATGCTACTATTTACCGTACAGCAGTATTATATGTAAGAAGTTTCCTACTTGTATGCACGTTCTCGAGAACCTATGTAATGCACTATGATGCTTTTGGAGTCCCAATCTATAGTGTAGATGATGCGTATACCCCCTATGCGGATTCTAAAGGTGTCCTTGTATCCTTTGAGCTTCTTTAAATCATATCTCTTGAATGGGATAGGGTTAGTCGATAATTCGTCAAGTGCTTCTAATACTCTAAACACGTAATCTCTGGGAAGCCGCTCTAATGCTTTAAAAGCGCGGCGTTTTACCTTTACATTAAAAATATTATTGTTCAAACTTAATCTCCCGTTAGGACTTCTCCATTAATTTTCTTTTAATTTCATCAATGTCTATTAGTTCGTCTTTGGACTCTATAGCTTCAACCTCGTCCGGTAGGGGTTCCTCCTCCCCTACGTTTCTCTCTATAATAAAACGCAACATTAACTCCAGTCTAGCAAGTCTTTCCTTTATCTCTTTAATTTCGGACAGGAGTTCAGAGCTAGACAACCTTCACCCCCACACCATTTACTGAAGGATTCCGCACCCTAAAAGTACATCGCCACCTACTATGGAATTAGGGGCTAGCGTTATTGGGTTCAGTGGGCTTGCGGGGACTAACCGAGTCTCCGTGGCGTGAATGCTTCAACCCAGTTAAGTATTTCCTCAGCACAGGCTATCACGTCCTCAACCTCGCTGATCTCGTTAGGTGCCTTGAGCCCGCCTGCCTCAGCTTTATCGAGCAGCTTAACGCACATGTCGAGGATCCGTCTCCACGCCTCATCAACCCACACCCCACCTAGTGAGTCACTTACCAACCTATACAGCTCCGTTAAGGGTAAGTCCTTAGGAGTGTGGGGTAGGGTGGTGGGGGCGACGGCCGCTAACGCCTTACGTGCCGCCCTAATAGCTTCTCTCAAGGCGCCTGCTTTATCGCCCTCCATTAAGGTGTGCTTAGCCCTGTCGAGGGCCTCCTCAGCCTCCTTAAGATTAGTGCCGCCGCACTCACTCAATTCCTTATACCCTCAAACATTTGCGCCGTAGTTAAAGCGCCTTATGCCTTAATCGGTTAGACCGAACGACCTGCGTAGTCACCGCAAATATTCTTGAGCATTACTGGCTCCGCGATTATTAGGGAGGCGGGCGCTAAGCCATGTGAGGTCCTGTTAAGTAAGTAGGGAGGGATTCCTACATCGATGCTAGCGGGGCTAGTGGGAGTTAAGGTCTGGGTTGGGTGGGCGTTACTTGAAGCCTACCTTATGCATTTTCTCTGGGTTTGTTAGTCCTGCTAGGCTCATTGCTAGTGCTGGGTCGTTGAGTAGCTTCA
Source organism: Desulfurococcales archaeon (assembly GCA_027002995.1). Taxonomy (GTDB): domain Archaea; phylum Thermoproteota; class Thermoprotei_A; order Sulfolobales; family NBVN01; genus WAOL01. Next base: position 8,940 of record JALWZB010000141.1, on the reverse strand, counting down.
TTAGTTCGGTCTGGAGCTGTTGCTGTGTTAGGTGTAGGACTTCCTTCCTTATCCTGCACATTGAGTCTACGAGGTCTATTGGGTGGGGGACGCCGTTGACGCCCGTGATTCTTGAGAGGAACGCCACTATGTCCTCCATGCTTAACTCGTTGCTTGGCCATGCCTCGATCTTCGTTGCTGCCATGAAGTACGTTGGTAGCTTAGCCTTGTACACGGCTACCCTGATGGAGGAGGTTAGGTAGTCGCTCTTCCTCATCACCGCCGTGATCCACGCTAACCTATTCTCTAGGTTCCTTACCGCGCGGGCGGGGAGTTCGCCCCCGTGCTTCCGGATGAACCTGCTTAGGTAGTAGGCTAGGTCGGAGTAGGTTTCTAGGTCGACCCACTCGCCCGGGTTGAGGACGTATGTGGCTAGTGCCTTGTCGTTTACGGGTATTTCAGGGTAGTCGATCACTACGGGTATGTCTCTCCCGTAGGATCTCTTGACAACCCCGACCAACGCGGTCTCGGTCTCATCAGCTAACCTGAGCACCTCGTTCGTGAGTTCGAGGATCTCCCCGTAGAGCCTGGCGGCGGGTCCCTGCCTGCGCTCAAGCCCGGGCGGGATCCTCGGGAAGAGTTCCCCGTCAATTATCACTAGCTTGATGTTGAGCCTGCCCTCCTTCTTCAGTTTGAGGGCGTCCCTAACGAAGCGCCTCTCAATGACCTTCGAGAAGGGCTTACCTATGGACTCCTCCTCAACGAGCCTAACTATGCCTACGGAGGCCGCGGGCTCGAGGGCGTTGGATACGGTTCCGTGGAGGACGTGCGACCTTATCACGACGAGTAACTTACCACCTATTAACTCGAGTGGAGGGGAGGTGAAGCCCGTGTCTAACGCGAGGTAGGGAGGGGTTGGTGACTCGTCAATCACTTGCTTAAGCCTTAGTGATGCCTCAAGCCTCTTCCTGATTAAGCCCTTGCTTTGCTGGAGCGACTTAACGAGCCTCGCTAACCTCTCTGCCTCCTTAGGGATGTCCTTAAGTACGGCGAGGATTAAGGGCTCCTCCTCGAGCCCTTGAAGCAGTGCCTCATCGGTGGGGGGCGGCTGTCCTTCACTCGGTTCGCTCAGGGTCGCTCACCTCCCTCACCTTAAGGAGGACAGGTATCTTCAGGGGGTTCATTAGGCCGGCGACGTAGAATTCCCTTCTCCCTAGGATGGCTAGGGACTGCTCCGATATCCAGGCTAGGTTCATGTAGCCTTTCAGCTCGTTGAAGTCTGAGGGTGTTTGGAGCTTGCTGAAGAACCAAGTGTTTATGTTGCCCCTCACCTCCGGGTCAAGGTCAATGATTCTTTGGGTGACGAGCACCACGCCTAGACCCCACTTCCTTCCCTCCCTAGCTATCCTCCCGATCGCCTTACCTGCCTCGCCGCAGAATCTGCAGGCGTAGTTGTGGGCCTCATCAATAACCACGATCGTGTCCACGGGCTCGCGTGACTCACTTATCCTCCTCCAGAGCTCGTTAATGACCGTGGCCACGACGTACCTCCTCACCACCGTGTCCTCCGTGCTTAGGTCAACAACCACTAACCTCTCCCTGAAAGCCTCATCAACAATGTCCGAGGGGAGTAGGTCACGTTTGCTGAGGGACTTGAAGAACGCGTCACCTAACTTAACGTCTATCGCCACACCCAACCTGATCTTGACGCTCTCGATGTTCCTGCCCCTAAGGAACTCAGCAACCTCACTCACGGCGGACTTGAAGACCGCCTTATCCCAGGTGATGGCGTGCTTAGCCATAGCCTTTAGGAGGGCGGAGTAGTTCAGCTTATCGATACCCTCCAGCATGTCGTTGAGGGTAACGTCCTCCTCCCCACCTCCTTGGCTCCGCGGGTTGCTTAACCCGAACCGACTTAAGTCCCCGGTCTTCCTGAACTTACTGTTGCTTGGCTTGCCTGCCCTACCTTCACCGCCCTCAACGCCGAATACTTCATCCCTGACGCCCTTAGGTAGGGTTCTGAAGAGGTAGTATAGGGTTGAGATGAGTAGGTAGGGCTCGTACGTGGTGGGGTTCAAGCCCGTCTTCTCGAGCATCAAGTCAGTTATTAGGGCGACGTCCAGCACCACGCGTGAAGCCTGCACGGTCCTCGCCGGGTAGTACCTCACGTAGTCCATGCCTGTGTGGTCGAACACTATGACGCGGTACCCAGTCTTACTCAGCACCTCATCAAGTAATGCCTTAACGAGCCTGGACTTACCCGTGCCCGTAGCCCCCACCACGGCTAGGTGGTAGGGAAGCCACCCAGGGTTTAGGGGGACCTCAACACCGCTGTACTTATGGTGCCCGACGATTAACCCCTCACCCAGGTCAACACCTAAGTCCTCAGGGGACTCAACGACCTGAACCTTCGACCCGGGGTTAGGCGGGAGCTGAACCTCGTTCAGCGCGCCGTCACTACTCACCACCCCTATCAGCGCGACATAAACGCTCGTGTGGGGTAGGGTACCCATATCAGCTAACTCGGGGTTGTCAACGTAGCTGGTCCTCCTGAAGGCGTTAAGGAACGGCTCGTACCTCTTAGCCCCTCTAAGCACGCCTAAGTACTTAATCCCCCTCCTCTCGTCATCAACTATGACTAACTGCTCCTCCTTAGCCACGTGCTCATACTTATCCCAAACAATCACGGGCGCGTACGTCGTGGTGGACCCACTCCCAACGATACCCACTAACCGCAACCCTCAACCCACACCATAACGCCTTACAACCCTTAAGTAAGTACTCCATAAAGAAACAATGCCCAACGAAGGAAGAGGTAATACCTTAACCACTCCCAGCGAAACTCCCCACATCAAGCCATGCCCACGGAAGAGCATCACCAAACAGGGAAACAAAGCGCATGGAAACAGCACTAATAGAGAGGACATCATGAATTTTCAGATACAATCTATGAACTATTCACGCATTCGAGCATTTTCTTCTAAAAGATCAACAAGAATACGGATACAGGTATGTATACTGTACCGTTTTTGATTTTTAACATATCTCTTGTTAGTACTATTTTACCCTCTTCCGGAATGACGTGTGAAGGACTCTTCCTGTATTTAGACTCTATAATGAATCTGTAATCTTGGCCTCTCTTCCTGATACATAATACAAAGTCCGTCTCTTTTTCTGAGCCGTCACGAGGCGTCGTCCTATACATTAGTACCTTTGTGTAGTCTATTGAGGATACCCTCTCGAAAAGCTGTTGGGAAAGGAGCATATGGGAAGCCACTACACTTTCTATTAGTTGCCCCTTAAAGTCCGTATTGCTTACGAGCTCCTTGGAGGTATTGAAGGGGTCTGGTATGTTGCGTAGGTAGCTGTAGAGTGCATGATATATGAAGGGGTCTAGCACATAGTTTTTCACGTTCTCTTGGAGATTAGGGGTACAGGTTCCGCTCTTCCCTTGCTCACGGTATGAGAAGAAGAATGCCCAAGTGGTCTTCAAGTACTCTATGTAATCCCTAAGGCCGAATCTCCTCTTAGGTACGGCGTCTTCGTCTACTCCAATCACCTCTAGTTTTCTGAAGTTTATTGTGGATGAGAGCCTCTTAGGTTCTGTTAGCACCTCCAATAACTTTTTAAGGTTCTCCGGGTAAAGACCGGCTTTCTCAGAATCCTTGACAAGCAGATCAGCTAGGTCACTATAGAAATCCCTCGATATCTTGTTTGTCCGGTAATACTCGTTTATCGCCTGAGGGTATCCTCCATGGATAAGGTAGTCTTCCAATATTGTCTGAAGTAACTGGAAGTAATTGTCATATATTTCCTGTATAATTGGAGGTACCTTACCGTTCGAGAGCTGAACTAATAAGTTGAAGCGGGCTCCAGACCGTCTTAGCCTATAGCGAGAAAATAGGCGGTTTACCTCATCTCTAATTGCCTCCACTACCTCAGGAAAGCGGAGAGGGATATGGATGAGGTTTCCGCCAACGTTAAAGAGCCGTGCTAAGGCTCCCTGCCTACCCCGGAGCTTGCTGGCGGCCTCAGCCAAGTCCATTGAATGGCTCCCGGCAGCAACTATCTTCATCCTGCCAGCATCTACTAGGCCAGCGTCGTATAGGTTTTTGATGGCCTGGGCCCATCCAGGATACATGGAGGCCTCATCAAGGAAAACGTACTTCTCGTAAGGGGAGGTTCTCGCTATAGTCATTAGCAGTTCGGAGAGCCTGATATCCCTTAACCCTTCATAGTCTAGGGATATGTAGAATATTGACTTAGGATTTACGCCTTTCTCCTTTATGAGGTATCTTATCAAGAGTTTTATCAGGGTGGTCTTGCCGACCCTTCGAGGACCCCTTACGGTTATGATACCGTAAGCGTTAGGCTTGATTATGTAGCGACGAAGATTGTAGTAGAGACGCGGCTCCCTCTCAAGTATCGACTCCTCGAAAGCCCTTATGAGAGGATCCTTCCTATCCCAGTCCCTATCCACCCACCAAGGATTGTAGGGTTCCAAGAGAGCCTGTATGACCTTAGCTCCGCTCACTCCTACAACACCTCTTCATAAGCATCGCAAGATCCTTCTCCACCCTCCCAAGCTCCCTAGCAAGCTGCTCACACTTAGCCTCAAGCTCACTCACCCTACTGACCAGATCACCGTCCCCAGCCTCACCCAAAAACTCCAAAACAAGGCCCTTAACCAGTGCGGGAACACTGACACCCTGCTCCTCAGCAACCCTCCTAAGCCTCTCATAAAGCTCCGGCTCCAGATAGAACTTCACCTGCTTCTTACCCACCCTAACCCCCAGTACTAACAAGTACTACAAAGTACTAAAAACCTATCTCTAGTACTAATAAGTACCATAAAGTACTACTACTCCATAGGGCTACCTCAAGAACTAGTACTATCCAGTACTAATTAGTGCCTAATTACACTGCTATTAGCCTATGGTTACGATTTATCCCTTGTGCTGTGAGGGAGGATAATTTGCCTTGCCGATTCGCCAAGTAGCGGGGCTGTTTAAGCCGCAACCCCTAGTGTAAGGGTGAGGCGAGGGCTGTTAGAGCCTTAGAACTTTCTCCTGCGCACTATGAGCTTGGGAGCTCGTTGAGCGGTGGTGCTTAACTTGCCCAGGCGCGAGGAAGCTGCTCAGAAGGTTTATTTTGTTTTATGCGTAGATGTTTTGGTGCCTGTATGCCTAAGCGTACGACGGTGATTTTGGAGGATGATATTTATGAGAGGCTTGTTAAGGAGAGTATTAGGAGGTATGGGACCGCTAGGGCATTGTCGAAGGTGCTGAATGAGTTGCTTAGGGAGAGCTTAAGCGGTGAGAGCGAATTGATTCAGTTGATATACTCTGAGAAGTTAGCTGAGGTGAGTCAGGAGGAGTTCGAGGAGTTTCGCCGCGAATTAAGTAGGAGGCTTGAGGGTAGATGATCATTGATACAACGTATCTGTTGCCGTTAGCAAGGATAAGGATTAAGCATGACCTCCTTAGGGCGATTGCTGAGGGTAATGTGAGAGAGCGAATTAGCTTTAGCGACGTAAAAGTGAGTTTAATATCGATATTTGAGCTGCAGGCTAAGACGTCTAAGCTAGGTATCCCACCGCAGCACGTGTTTAGGACTGTGCGCACCATATTCAGGGCATTCACTGTAGTGCCTTTCTATAGGAAGGATATCATCGATGAAGCCCACAACTTAAGGAGAATCTTAAGCGACTACATCGACTGCATCATATTAGCCACAGCAATAGCATCCGGTGAGGACCTAGTTACTGAGGACTCATTAATTATGTCAATTAGGGGCACCATCGAGAAACAGTACGGTGTGTCGGTCTTGAGCTACGAAGAGTTAGTGAAGGAGTGAAGGTGACGCTAGCGGGAAGAGCCCTAAGTGCGGTGCTGAATCTTCTCATAGTGAAGTAGTTCCGGAATTGCGCCTGGGGCTTTGCCCATACCGCTGAGCACGGTGAGGGTGGCTGTTAACGCAAGCCTGCTTAAGTGATTGACCCTAACTCTCGGCGGTATGAGCCTTAAAGTCATTATTGTTACTGGCGTATTGCAAGGTTAATTAGTTAGTTATTGTGGGGGAGGAGTGATGAGTTTTCGGGGAGGAAAAAAGGGATTGACCTGTTAAACAGCTGTGCTACTGACCGCTTTCTTCAGGCTTGGCTTCCTTCTTTCTCCATGCTCTGAGTATTCCCCAGCCTAGGCCGAAGATGTAGAGCACGATTATCCCGAAGATTAGCATCCCGATTGCCGCGCCGGATATCATGCCGCCTCACCCCCCTCCTTCTTCCTCCAGCTCATGCCTGCTAGGAGTATTGACGCTATTATGATGGCTAGGAGCACTACGGCTGATAGTGGGGTGATTGCCTTAGTTGATAGGAGGCCGTACACCAGGATTATGCCTAGGGATGCTGGCGCGACTATCATTAGTAGGGCGTCGAGCCACACACCAAGCTTCAGCTCGGCGTATGGGTTGGCGTAGTCTCTTAGCTTCTTCACGCCTAGGTAGTAGGCGGCTATGATTGACTCGAGCATCACTACCCAGATTAGGTTGGTTGTGCCGGTGATGAAGTCGACGGGGTCTATGTAGCCTGGGTTGATGACGAACGCCAGCCCTATGATTATTGAGAGCACGGAGATCGCGCTCACGGTTGCCCTCCTGGTTACGCCGAACTTATCCCTTAGGGCGGCGTACATGGGCTCCACGATGGATATTAGTGAGGTGTAGCCCGCTAGCCACAGGATTATGAAGAATATCGTGCCGAAGACCGCCGAGGTCACTGGGGCTCCGGGAAGCTTGCTGACCGCCGTGGGTATGGTGACGAACGCTAAGCCACCGCCACCTAGCGGGACCTTGAGGTGGGCGGGGTTCGTTACGTGGTTTATCGCCATTAAGTAACCTATAATGCCCCAAGTAGCGAAGCCGAAGAAGAAGCTGTAGCCGCAGTTGGCGAACGCCGTTATCCATGCTGAGTTAGGTAGTTCCGACTTCTTGGGCATGTAGCTGGCGTAAACGATTAGTGGCGCGGCCATGACGCTCAGCGTGAACAGTATTTGACCGAAGGCATCGATCCACACCTGCCCATTACCTAGGGCCGCCCAGTTAGGCGTTAAGTACCAGTTAATCCCGGTGTCCGCACCCGGTAGCGTGATGCCCCTAATCACTAGGATTGCTGAGAGCACCCAGAGGGTAGGTATGGCGAACGTACACGCCCTCTCGATTCCCCCTGAAACGCCCTTGAATACCGTTACCCACGTTATGAACCACGTCAGGAGTAGGCCGATGAGCACTAGCCACGGTGACCCTATTAGCCATGAGAATAGCTTCCCTGCACCACCTGCTGATACCCACGCGTTCATCGCTGAGAGACCTATGTAATCCATGACCCACGCCAGGACGACGGCGTAGTAAGTACCTATTATGAAGACGTCTATCACCGCTATCCAGCCAAGCACCTCGAACTCCTTCCTTATTCTGCTGAATACCTTCGGTGATGATCCGGAGAAGTAGTTGCCTAGCAGGAACTCCAGTATTATTAAGGGTAAACCAACGATCAGTAGCGCGATGAAGTACGGCAGGAGGAACGCGCCGCCACCGTCCTTGTAGCAGAGCCAGCTGAACCTCCAGATGTTCCCAAGACCTATCGCCGACCCTATGGCGGCGAGTATGAAGCCCCGCCTACGCTTCCAGTACTCGCTTGCTGGGCCTGACACGTTAGGTCACCTCAGAAGCTAAGGGTAGTTGGAAGTTACCCGAGTACTCTATGAAGGGGTTATATTAAAGCGTTACGTGTAAAAATTAACTGATTCGTGAGGGGTTTATAAACAATGTTGAAAGATTTAACAGTTCGCAACAAAACTTATTCGATAAAGAGAGAAAATGTACACACAACAAGCTTCACCTGCCCCCAACACCCTGCACGGTGCTTACGGGGCCCTTGATCAGTGACTCCACCCTAACCCCATAGTACTTCACGGCTTCCTCATGCGTTATGACGCCGTTGAGGTAGTCCTCAAGCACTTTCCTCGGGTCCCTCTCCCTCGGGTTCCCGTACCCTCCGCCACCAGCTGTCTCGACAACCACTATGTCGCCCCTCGACACAGTCACGGTCTGCTTACTTCTTAACGTGACGACACTGCCGTCCTTCTTGATTACGTAGTATTTGGCTGGCGCCCCAGGCATGCCTCCCCTCAGCCCCCAGGGCGCGTGCTTGACCCTCTCGCCGAGCACCGTCACCTTAGCGGTCGGTGCGAGCACCCTTATCGCCCTAATGACGCCCACGCCTCCTCTCCACTTGCCGGGTCCTGAGCTCCCTTCACGCATCTCGTACCTAACAACCATTAGGGGGAGCTCATTCTCTATGGACTCGATCGGGGTGTTCATTGTGTTCGTCATGTTGCAGTGCACAGCATCAACCCCGTCCTTCCCGTACCTCCCGCCGTACCCGCCGGCTATGGTTTCGTAGAATGCCCACGTGCCCCCGCCCTCGTAGTCCGGGCCTCCGAGGAGCAGGTTGTTCATGGAGCCGCAGGAGGCTGCCGGAACCCTCTCAGGCAGTGCCTTAGATAGGGCTAGGTAGAGGATGTCCACTATTCTCTGCGCGGTCTCTATGCTCGCCGCTACGGGGGCTGGGTACTGCGCGTTAACTATGGTTGCTGGGGGTGCCTTGATCGTTATTCGCCTGTAGAACCCGGCGTTCACGGGCATCTCAGGGTCTATCACGGACTTAAGCACGAAGGTTGTTGCGGCTACCGTCACGGCTATGGGTGCGTTCACCGGTGCCGGCACTTGAGGTGATGAGCCCGCGTAATCAACGACTACCCTATCGCCCTCCTTAATTACCTCGACCCTAATCACGGCGTCCTTACTGCCGTCACCCACGTCCTCGACGTAGTCCTCTGCCCTCACCCTGAAGTCTGGTAGGCGCCTTAGCGCTGCCTTCGTTATCTCCTCCACGTAGTC
>JALWZB010000140.1 GCA_027002995.1 Desulfurococcales archaeon | reverse complement strand
GGTGTTGAGGTTGTGGGGCTCGATGAGGCGTTCGGCCGTGTTTTAGCTGAGGATATTAGGGCTGCGTGGGATGCTCCACCATTCGATAGGTCTGAGGTTGATGGGTACGCTGTTTCGTCGGAGTCCGTTGTTGGTGCTGAGGAGGACTCGCCTGTGAGGCTTAGGGTTATTGGTTATGTACGTATAGGTGAGGTCCCCGCTATTGAGGTCCGCGTGGGGGAGGCTGCGGAGATCGATACTGGCGCCATGCTCCCTAGGGGGGCCGATTCTGTCGTTATGGTCGAACACACGAAAAGAGTGAACGATGACGTACTCGTGTTCAGGTCCGTCGTGTCAGGTGAGAACGTCGCTAGGGCAGGGTCGGACATCCTTAAAGGAGAGGTGGTTCTCAGGAGGGGCACCCTCCTAGGGCCGGGGGAGATAGCGTCACTTGCTGCTGTCGGAATGGGTAAGGTTAAGGTATACCGGAGGGTTAGGGTCGCAATAATGTCTATTGGTAACGAGTTAAGGGAGCCAGGTAGTGAGTTACGCGGCGCGGAGGTATTCGATGTTAACACGTACGCGGTCGCGGCGGCGGTGTCGGAGCTGGGGGCTATCCCGGTAACGTATGGTGTGTTCCCGGACGACGAATCACTGATAGAGGAGGGGTTGAGGAGGGCGCTTAGCGAGTGTGATGTCGTGCTTACGTCCGGAGGGACTTCAGCTGGCGTTGGTGACTTAACTTACAGGATCTTGGAGAGGCTGGGTGAGCCGGGTATAATAGTGCATGGCCTTAAGCTCAAGCCAGGTAAGCCAACAATAGTTGCCGTGGTTAACGGGAAGGTCGTGGTGGGTTTGCCGGGCTTCCCGCTCTCAGCCATGATGGCCTTCAGGAAGGTTGCCGCACCAATAATAGCTAAGCTAGCCGGGATTAAGCTCCACACGCTCTCAGCATGGCGTGTGAGGGCTAAGTTAGCTCTAAGAGTCACTGGTGTGAGGGGTAAGGTAATGTTAGTTCCTGTGGCATTGATAGAGCGCGGTAACGACTTAGTGGCATACCCTGTAAGAACGCATTCTGGGTCGGTGCACGTGCTGACTTACGCCGACGGCTTCGTCGAGGTGCCCGAGAACACCGGGATACTGGAGGAGGGCTCGGAAGTTAAGGTAGAGTTATTCAAGCGTGGCTGGGCGCCCCCAGCACTGGTCGTGATAGGGAGCCATGATTACCTCATGGAAACCCTAACCTACTCAGTGGTTGGTGAGGAAGGCGAAGCGAAAGTGCTTCGGGCTGGATCGATGGGGGGAATACTAGCCGTGGGGAGAGGTGAGGCCGACCTCGGAGGCACACACATACTCGACACCGAGAGCGGAGAATACAATGCGCCAGTGATCAGGAAATTAGGTCTCGAGAGTAAGGTTCGGTTAATTCGCGGGTGGGGAAGAGAAATAGGGCTGGTCGTAGCTAAGGGCAACCCCAAGCGAATCAAGGGATTCGAGGATCTACTAAGGGACGACGTACTCTTCATAAACAGGAATAAGGGATCAGGAACGAGGACGTTAATTGATATTAAGCTGAGGGAGATCGCATCGAAAAAGGGACTAAGCTTCAGCGAGCTAAGAAAGAGAATCCGGGGCTACTGGAATGAGGTAAGGACACATACCGCGGTTGCCGCCGCAGTCGCTCAAGGACGAGCAGACGTTGGCGTAGCGATAAGATGGGCAGCCGACCTGTACAAGTTAGACTTTATTAAAATAGGCGAAGAGATCTACGACATCATTATTCATAAAGAGAGCCTAGGCAAACCCGCCGTTAAAAGGATAATTAACATACTACGTGATGGAGGCATCGATAACTTCATGAAGTTATTCACAGGATACAGGAGGCTGAAGAACACGGGAGAGTTCCTAATCTAGGTTTTCAGCCCGATCTTCCCCTAGCGGGGCTTCACTTTTTTGTTCCTTGAGAACCATGTACTAAAGCTTATTAAACTACTCAATACCAACATCACACGGTGGGCCGGTAGCTCAGCTGGAAGAGCGCCGCCCTCGCACGGCGGAGGCCCCGGGTTCAAGTCCCGGCCGGTCCACCATACCGGCCCCTTAATTCTGTTCACGAATCAAGCAGGTAGGCATAGAAGAATTTGTTGATTGAGGTAGAGATACTTGATTATGGGAAGGTTACGTTAACGTGGCTCTATGTCCGGCGCTTCCCGCAGTTGCTTTAGCACGTAGTCACGGATTTCCTGTGGGCTGGGTAGTTCCCTTACTAGGCGACCGTTATCGAGCCACTTAACCATGAGGTCTTCGTGGCATCTTTCTGGCTGCATTCCGAACCTAACTACTTCGTAGTCTAGGGTGCCGCACCTGAACACCTTCTTAGCACCAGGATCCTTTCCTCTTTTGCTGTAGGGTATCCACTCACCGTTACGTTCGATTTCAACTATGTCCATGCTCATGTCCACTGATGGTGGATACGTTATTGCGGTACCCACACCAAAAGCGTCCGCAACATCGCGTAGCTCAGCCATCGCCTTCTCCCCCACACCACCGCTGACAACTATCTTTACCTTCCCCTCCTTCCCCATTAACTTCAGGGTCCATAATATCTCCTTGATTATTGCCTTCATGTTACCGCGCCTACTTCTAGGTGTGTCCAGCCGTATTCCGTAGAGCCTGTCCCCTAACGCCTCAACCGCCTTGACCGCGGCAAACCGTTCGTCGTTGAACGTGTCTATTAGTGCTATCCTCGGCACGCTCTCATCGAGTACCTCATCGTACGCTTTCCAAGCCTCGACCTCATCCCCGAAGACGAGTATTAGGGCGTGCGGCATAGTCCCGGAAGGCTTAACCCCTATTGTTTCCTCGTTGAAGGCCCCTGAAACACCATCTAACCCGCCTATATACGCAGCCCTATCGAGCATGGGGGCTATTGCTGGGTGCGCGCCTCGCAGCCCGAAGTACAGTATCACTTTATCCATCGCTAGCTTCTTGAACCTAGCCGCCCTAGACGTGACTGATGTGTAGTGGCGGAGTATCCCAAGCAATGGTGTCTCGTACTCACATATGTCGTAGTACCTGCCCTCGATGACCATCACAGGGAAGTTGTCCTTAATTAAGGTTCCCTCAGGGAGAGAGTAGACGTTGAGTGGCTTGCCTTCAAGTAGCTTCAGTGCCTCCTCTAGACCAGCGTATACGGCCCAAGAGTACTTTTCCGGAAGTGAGCCTGTGTGTACCTCCATCCTAACCCTTACGTCCTCAAGGTGTTTGGCAGCAATGATTTCCTTTGTCCTGATGAAGTATATGTCGGTGATCTTACCCGACAATATGTCCTCTTCAGAAGCTATGTAAAACCTCAACTACTACACCGTTCTTAGTTAACGCGGGTATATTATTAGGTTTTGGGGACTCAAACATTCATTTCCGTGCTTTACGAATCCATTCCTCGAGCACGCGGCGATCCTCCTCAGATATGAGGCCGAAGGTTTCTAGGTCGTCAAGTCGTTCCTCGAATTCTTGGATAGGTATTAGTTGGGCGGACTCCTCCGTTAGCTCGAGGACGTACTGGTCAAGGAACACGAACTCGCCATAGCGTCCATCTCGGAATACTATAGACACTGAGGGAGGGTTGACCTTGTCCAGCGCCGCCCTTATGAGGCATAAGTCACACCCGCCGTAAATGACACCCTCAACTATGCTCACTGAAGGTGGCTTACCTTCCGTGCAGACATCACTACACTCCTCCATCAGGTTCGCGAGGTTCGAGAACACGAATTGCTCTAGCTCTCGAAGCTTCAGCTCACCCACCAAGTCAAGAGGTTACCACCGCCTTTAAAGCCCTCACACCATTTCATCAGGTATCTTTTCCGGGCCTACAAACCTCTTAGGCTTCAGGCCGCTCCTCCTTAGGATCTCCTTAACGTGCGGGTACATGAAGATAACCTCCCAATCCACACGGGCTAACCTCTCGTCAATCTCGGTCAACCTCAGGACGAAGCGAGCTATGTCTTCATCATTACTGAACGATATCATCGCTGCCGCAATAACTTCCTCACCAGGCTCCATGCCTTCGCTTATGAGGTTCCTCAACGCTTGAAACTGAAGCTCGAAGAACTCTGGCCTGGCGCCCGTTAACCTAGCGAATTCTTGGGAGGTGACACCCTTGAATGACACCCTAACGAACACGTTACCGAGTTCAGCTAGGTCTCTAGCGTAGCTCCTGTCGTTACCTATTAGGATCCCGTTAGTCTCGAGCACGAAGACCATGCCGGCCCGCCTAGCAAGTTCCGCGACCTTAAGCACGTGGTCACGGGTTAGGGTGGGTTCACCGCCACTTAACCTTACGAGCCTATACCCACGCTTACTCGCTATCTTGTAGAGCCTCCTCCAAGACTCCTTAGGGCTTAGGAGTTCTCCACGCGTGTAGTCATCGCGAAAATACCATGCCCAGCAGAACCCACACCTTAGGTTACAGCCTATGACGTCCCCCGTTGCTATGCCTCCGTACCATCTCCCGCCCCTGAACCTGAAGTATCTTCTGTACTCCTCACCGTTAATGACTTCAGAGACCTTAGGACGAACAATCGATGCCAGCGCTACTGGGTCATACCCTCTCCTCAGCAAACCCTCACCGCCCATAGAGTTCGCGCCTCCTAGCCTCAAGTAATAAGGGTTCCCGGCCCTCGAACTCAGCCGCCGTCATGATACGTACCTTACCTGACGTGTCGCGCATTATGTCGCCAAAGAAGTCTCTATAGTTAAGATCCCTCAGTAGGTGGTGGTCAAGTACTATTACAGGTTCCGTATTGAGGGAGGCTACGACCCGTAAGTTGCTTATGGCTTTCCTTAGTTCCTCAACGCCGAACTTATAACCTAGGAGGTAGGTGGGCGGCCCATCTACTATAATTACGTCGGGTGCTGACCTCACGATGAATTCCAGGGACTCCTTGAGTATCGGGCCCTCCACATCCGATGTGAAGAGAAGTTTGCGGTCACCGTCGTCAATCAGCACCTGAACTACGTACCCTAACTTAGGTGTGCTCCCGTGCGGGCAGGGAGCCGAAAACCGTAACCTAGTCCTGCCAAACACGTACTCAGCACCGTCAGCGACCCTGAGCTCACGCACCCTTTCCCGTATTAGCTTAAGGAACTTAGATGAACGTATTCTCTGAGACACGTTGATGTTGTTCTTAGGGTCCTTCACAACAACGACCTTACCGTTATAGATGTCTAGAGAGACATGCTTGCCGGGATCGTGGTGATCATAATGGTAGTGAGTGACGACTATCACGTCGGCTTCGTTCGCTAGCTTCTCAATATCCTTAGCTACTTCCTCAAGCCTCCTCCACTCGAGTTCGTGTGGCGGTAACGAGTACCTTCGGGGTGCTAGTGAGACAGCTGGGTCTATGAATATCGTGGCGTCAGGTGTCTCAACAAACGTCGCCATAGACCTAACCCCTAAGCTATCGAACCCCACCAACCGTACGCGCGTGCTCATCACCCTTACTGACGCGCTGACTAAGTTAAGGTGTGTTGGAAGGCTTAAACAAATTGCTGATGGAATCCGAGATAGTAGAGTTAACCCGGATAACGTGGCAAGTTAAAATAATGGTCGTGCCAATCCCCAGAGCACACTAGTTCTGCTAAGGCGTTCAGAAAAACTTCTCGTGCGACTCTCTGTTTTTCTGTTAGCCGAATAGTGATGATATGCCTTCAGCGATTTCCTCTTCGCTAACCTCCTTCTCTTCTTCCTCCTCTTCCTCCTCTTTCTTCTCCTCGGCAGGCGCGCCAGCAGCCGCTGGTGCAGTAGGCGCAGCTGCCGGTGCTACGGGCGCCGCGGTTGCCTGCTTAATCACTTCCTCAATGTTTATCTCCTTGAGGGCCGCTACTAGCATCTTAACCCTGTTCTCATCCACCTGTATTCCGGCTGCCTCTAACACCCTCTTAACGTTCTCCTCAGTTATCTCCTTTCCTGCTGAGTGAAGTAGCAGGGACGCGTACACGTACTCCATCCGCTTCACCACCGATATGTTGGGGATGTGGCATTTTTAAGCTTAGCTAATCAGGGTGTAAACCTAGAGAAACTTGCTAAGTGATTAAGGTCCCAGGGTTAATCGCTTACTTCGTTTAACTCGCTTAGGCGACGCTTGACCTCCTCCCTCATGCGTGCGTAGTTAATCACGGCAGCGATCGTTGACGCAGCCCTCTCGGGCATCGGGTACGTCGGTATCCTAGCACTGTTCAGCTTAGTCACCGCCCAGTAGCATTCCTCACCACCAATGAGTGTCAGGACAAGTGGCTTTGGTAGCCCGCCCATCGCCTTCACTCTCCTGACGAGCATGCTCGCTATGACTGTCGGGTCCGTGACTGCGGTCTGGCAGTAAATACCCATTACAGCACCGACCTCAGGGTTGTTGAGTGCCTCCATTATGGCGTCTACGAAGCCCTCGTTGCTGATCATTCCAGTGACGTCTATGGGGTTGCCTAAGGATGCAAAGCCCGGTAACTTTGGCTTAAGCGCGTCCACTAAGCTCTTCGGCGGCGGCTCTAGCTTAACGCCGTTCTCTGATAGGGTATCGGTTGAGAGTACTCCCGCACCCCCGCCGTTCGTTACTAGAACTAGCTTACCGCCCTTGTACTCCGGCAGGTAGGAGAACGCCCTAGCCCAGTCGAAGGCTTCCTCCACGTTTCTTGCCTGAAGTATGCCTGTCTGTCTGAAGAGCGTTGAGTAAATCACCACATTACCGGCTAGCGAGCCTGTGTGGGACGCGACGGCCTTAGCTCCAGCCTCCGTTCTGCCTGCCTTGACGACTATTATTGGCTTCTTCAGCGTGACTTTCTGAGCTACCTTCAGGAACTTCTTACCGTCAGTTACGCCCTCTAGGTAAATCAATATCACCTTCGTGTTGGGGTCATCCGCTAGGTACTCGAGAAGGTCGGCGTCGTCTATATCTGCTTTATTACCTATGCTAATTATTGCTGAGACACCAATCCTCTCAACTATGGTCATACCCATTAGGGCTATTCCTAGGGCACCTGACTGCGTTATGAAAGCCACCGAGCCAGGTATCACGTCGGTTGGACCGAAGGACGCGTTGAGCCTTGCCGGCGTGTAAATCATGCCGAAGATGTTGGGACCTAACACCCTTATGCCCCACTTCCTTGCTCTCCTGACGAGTTCCTCCTCTAAGTCAGCCCTCCCAATCTCTTTGAAGCCGGAGGTTATTACGACAGCGACCTTCGCGTTCTTTTTCCCGGCCTCATCAATCACGTCAAGCACGTACTTAGCTGGTACGGAGACCACGACCATGTCAATATCTTCTGGAACTGCCGATAGACTTGGGTATGCTTTAAGCCCCAATATTTCCTTGGCCTTCGGGTTTACTGGATATACCCTCCCCTTGAAGCCGTACTCGATGATGTTGCGTAGTATCTCGAAGCCTATCTTACCCGGCTTCCTTGAAGCCCCGACGACCGCTATCGACCGGGGCTTGAATAAAGCCTCCAGCTTCGGATCCATAACGGTTCCCCGAGCCTTATAGGGGGTCGAGATTTAAAAGATAGTGTTAAAGAGGTGTTAGACCTTTGTCTAACCGTGAACATGCCCTAACCATAGCTTCCTGAGCTCTATTTATTAAGGACGAACCATACCAACCATGTAGCGTAGGTGCTGAGCGTGCTGAAGGAAGCGCTTGCGGTGATGTTGGCGTTATCTCTCGTGGTCTACGTGCCAGTGTACGAGTACGGCGTTTACGTGACGATAGGAAGTTACACGCTCTTCTGTGACGTGCTAGTAACTAGTAAGGGAAGGATTGCTGAGTCGGCATGCTACCTCACAAGAAGTGCTGGTGTAAGTTATGTTAACCCTCACCTCCTCCGGATCCCTGGGACGAGCGTGACGCTCGCCGAAGTGATTTCAGCCGCTATTCAACCGGGTCGGGAGAAGGGTGAGGTAAATGTCCAAGTGAGCAGGTACACGTTCAATGTTAAGTACGTCTTAGTGGCCTCCGGAAACGTGGGTGTATTGACTGCGGAGGGCGTCTCACTCCTCGCCGCCATCGTTGTTATAGTTATTGTCGGTGCTGCTTACACCCTCCTCTTCAGGAGGAAGTACTCTGTCTGGTGATTCCCCACCTTCACTTTCTCCCGGCTCCGGGCTGATGATCTTTGCCCGCATTCCGAGTTTCTCAGCAATTTTCCTGAGGATCGTTACTGCCTTAACCTTACCTACGCGTAGTTCTTCGTAGATGTAGGCCCAGTCCCTCCCCTGAAGTGCCCTAGCTATGACTACTGAGGCTTCTAGCTCACCGACCTCGCTTATCCATCCCATCAGTAGTGCTTTCTTCACTAGTAACGTCATTACATCACCTACGGACTCGAATGTCATTATTCCTTCGACGTATGCTTGAAGCCTTGACGCCTGCACGTCGGATACGGTTATCCTGGAGGCATACTCCTTGTTTCTCAAGCATTTCTTGAATAAGAGGTATATGGTGTCGGGTTCGAAGTCATTGTACACCGAATGCAGGCTCTCGACTAGCTTAACGCTGAATTCCTTGATTCCCCTATCAACTAACTCTTCCCACTTCTCGCTGAGTGGCTTGACCACCAGCGACGTGTATTCTCCGCTTACAGGGTTGCGGTCAGGAGACATGTGGAGCGGGTAGAATCCATTCTTTATCCAGAAGTTCATGAGTTCCTTGCTAACGCCGAAGCCCGCGCCTACCCAATCATAGCCTCTCCTCTTGGCTTCCTCAACAACTCTCTGCAACGCGTACGTGCCTATACCCTTCCCCTGCACGTCGCTATGCACTGCGATCCTCACTATCCTCCACCCAACGCCCTTTCCGAAGTCCCTTAAGCGAAGGTGCTTCAGGAGCCTATCAGGTATTATGTTCCCGGGGATCTTACCGCCCATGAGTAGCTCATCTATGATGTCGTCCGTCAGCCCGCCTTCTTCAGCTAACTGCACTGCCGCAACGATCTTCCCGCTCTTCCTGAGCTTTACTGCCCTGACACTATGGTGTGGTGCGTCAGCGATCCTTCCGAGGTCATCCGGCTCGTTGCGGTAGTGTGCCAGCACGTATATGCCGAAGAGGGAGCGTAGCTCCTTCTCCCCTTCCTTCGAGAACAGGTATTCAGGGTCATATTTCACGTATTCGAAGTTACCCTCCTCTATTTCCTTCAGATCCTCCTCATTAAGCGGATCTGGCTCTGCGTCTAGGAGTAGGACGTCGAACTGGAATTTCTCGATGGGGTCATCAGCTGAGTACCTTATAGGTTCCTTCATTTCGTATAGTATTAGCTTGGTCTTCTTATCCTCCTGTAACCTTTTGAGGAACCTTATGGAGAAGCCCCTCCCAGCACCTTCGTAACCATGTATAGTTGTCGCATATATTGTTCTTTTGTATTTCCTCCAGATCTTATGCAGTAGGGGGACAGGTATGCCTGCTGCCTCGTCGACGACGACGACATCAACATTCAGCCTCAGCACTGTGTACGGTTCCCAGTATTCTATGCTGAACCTATCGCCCTTCAGTTCCAGTACCTGCCCCTCACGCGTTATTTCCCTGTACTTGAGGCCAACCACGTCAAGCGTCTTCTTAGCTAACTCCATGAATGCTTGGACGGAGAGAGGTGCTGACGCGGTTACGGCTACCCTAACCTTGTTCTTGACCCTCATGAGTTCGTTTATTAGGCCAACAATCCCTATTCCTACCGCGGATGATTTCCCTCTCCCTCTGTCAGCCGTTATTACTATGGCTACCCTTTTCTTCCCGGGCTTTGGAACTAGGTGATCCTCTATTAACTTAATCACGTTCACTTGATCCTGGGTTAACGCAACCTTATAGACCTCCTTGGGGAATAGAGTGTCTTTAGGTAACTTGAGTTTCTCTCTTGCCTTACGGCGCTTCTTTATTTTTAGGAAGCCTGTCTTAACTAGCTTACCGTTATCGGTGTCGAATATGTATATTCCCTTATGCTCCATGAGCTTCCTTATGAAGTAGGATATGAAGACGTACCTCGGTTCAGGGTGGTTGGGTACGGCCAGGTTCTGGCGGAATATTGTCTTTAGTTTAGGCCACCTCTCGAGGGATGGGGCCATGTAAATGATTATTCCGCCGCCCTCAACGATACCCATTAACCGGCCAACGTCATTTGGCTTGAGGTCGTTGACTAAATCCATTATCAGTACCTTAAAAGTGGAGCCCAAGAACTTCTTGCTGACCTCATACACGGCCTGTGTGAGATCAACGTCTGGGTTTTTCCCTAGTACGTTGGATAGTATCTTGGCGCGTTGCCTAGCGTCTGGGAACTCGTCGTGGAATACGTGGAGAACTGGCACGGGCCCCTTAAGCAATCCCATCTTCTTTAACTTCTTAACGAATCTAAGTACGACATCAGCCGTGACGCCGCCCACCTTAATTGGGTCATCTCCCGACACCACTACTAGACGGCGTTCCCTAAGTTCCTGTATTCTCTTGACGTCCGCTAAGTAATGCTTGATGAACTTCCTGTAGTCCTCCGTAACAACTTCCCGTAGCTTCCTCCTTATCTCCGCCATGGCCTTTCTGCCCATGACGTCCGCACCCCTCAACTGTAGTGCTTGAGACAAATAATAGTAGTGGATGCGTGGTGCGTGACTTAAACCGCACTTTGGGAGCAACCCTTCAGTCTAACTGGGTAGTGGAGATGAGCTATAATTAAAAAAA
>JALWZB010000139.1 GCA_027002995.1 Desulfurococcales archaeon | reverse complement strand
CTGGGTGTGAAGCTCTCATGGGTACAGACCATATCGTGGAACTTTTCGGTATGAAACCTGCCGAAGCCTAAGCTCCTAAAACGGCTGGTTACTAGCTCTACATCGTTTGGAGCATTGTCGTACAGCTGTATATCCACCCTCTTGTCAGGTGGGATGTTGATTCCTAGCACTACTTCCCTGGTAGGGTTCCATATGTGGACCTCGTAGATATCCATAATGGTAAACCTATTACCATACCATATAAGAGCATAAGACTCGATGTTGTCGCCCGAAGTCCTCAACGCAATCTCGGTCCTATCAGGCTCGCGCGTGAGGTAGTAGACAGCATAGCAATGCGCTGATAATGGATTCTCCTTACAGAGCCTCGTCAACGCGTCCATGAGCCACGGTCTAAATGCGAGCTCCGTGCCCCTCAGCTTAAGTACGGTACTCATAGTCCAAGCGCACCCTTACCTTTCCCTAATACATAGTTAATAACGTTAGCAGAAATCTTGCTAGTTGAAGAGCTTCCTATGGTATTCTGTGAGGACTTGATGTCCCTGACTAGTTACTAGTATATGGGGCTCTATTCGTACACCGCCCTTCCCTGGGAGGTACACGGCGGGCTCGTACGCGAACACCATGCCGGGCTCCAGCCTATACTCTATGAAGTCTGCTATGATGGGTCTGTAGAACCCGCCCACGGGGTGCCCGGTTAGGTGTGGGTAGTCTGGGTAGCCGCGCTCCCTGAGAAGCTTGAGAGGGGCCTCATCTAGTACCTTTGCTGGCGTGCCGGGCTTCGCTTGCTCGAGCCCGGCTCTAATAGCTTCAACTACGTCCTCGAGGATCCTTTCCCAGTACGTATTCCGGCCCACTATGAAGGTATGGGCTACGCACCCATCATAGCCCATCCACATAGGTCCAAGGTCAACAACTACCGGGTCTCCAGGGCTGATCCTGCGGGCCGACGTTTTCGCATGGGGTGCCGCGGCTCTCGGGCCTGAAGCCACTATAGTTGTGAACCACCTATCAACAATGCCGTTCTCATCAAGTACTTTATCAGCTATTGCCGCGACCTCATACTCATGCATTCCGGGCCTTAAAGCCTCCTCCACAGCCTGCAGGGCTTTAGAGGCAACATTAGATATCCACTTGATTATGGGTAGCTCCTCCTCGAAAGGCTCATCGAAAACCTCTGCCAGCACCTCAGTAGCGTCAACAACCTCCACACCCTGCGAGCGCAGTCTCTCGATGAGGTCGGCGTATAGGAAGGTTAGTCTGGCACGTCCCCACACCTTATTTACACCTATAATGGGTTTCTCAGCCTTTCCGCGTTCCCTAAGTACATTCATCACCCTCCCGGCAAGTTCTTCTAGAGTGAAATTCTCTACCAGCACCACATTCCAGGGGCTCTCCCTCACAGCTTCATGATGTAGTGTTGGGTCAGCAATTACATGGATGCCGTCATGAGTTACTAGGACTACGTTGAAGTGGTTTGTAAGGGCGGTCTTGTGGGCTATGGGGTCTCCTTCGAACAGGATGATGGAATCTAAGCCTTCATCCTTCATGATGTGCCGGAGTTTGTGGAGCCTCTTCTCCGTAGCTATCTTCACATAGTTTAGGTAGCTTGTCATACCCACCTTCACCCTGACCCTCAATGCATGTTTATTACGCTATAAGACACTATAACCTGACTGTATGGGTACGGGGAAGGGCTAGCAAGTAATCATTGATGGGCTGCGCTGTAGATGTTTTAGGGTGGTTGGTGTTGCTTAAGGATATTGTTGAGTGGTGGGGCAGGCTACCGACCGCGGCGAGGAGGTATATAGTGTTCCAGGCACTCACCATACCGGTACTCTTCACGTGGATATTAGTGCCCTACCTCATGCTGGCGACGGGCCTAAGTGTGGCTGAAGCCGGTATTGTGTTGACGATTGCCTCCGCCGTGGCAGCTCTGGTTAATGCTGTTATTGGTAGGGTTCTTGATAGAGCTGAACCGGTGGTGTTCATAGCGCTTATATCCTTCGTTGAGGGTGTAGCGTACCTGGTCTATATGTACGGGTTCCTAGTCAGCATAGTATTGCTTGTAGTTGTGGCGGCTGTTATTGAGAGGCTTGCGAGGGGCTTCTACCCCGTGTACGCGGTCTACGAGTATGATGCCTACCCTGAGGAGTTTAGGGAGAAGGCTTTCGCACTGCACAACTTGGTTCCATACCTAGTACAGCTCGTGACATACCCCCTGATAGGGTATGTACTTGCTGTCTTAACAGGTAAGCTATTCGTTCAGATAGCCTCTCTCTGTGTATTTGCTTCCGCATCCATAGTGCTGGGGCTTCTAGCCATAGTATGGCTTCCTAAGATAGGTGTGAGGAGAATAGAGGTTTCGCAGCCACTGTTACTTCGGAGGATACCGGGAGCGTTCATAAGGATGGGCTTAGCAATGATAGTCTTTGGTATAGCTTTCGAACTCTGTCAGCCCCTGATAGTAGCCAATCTCTTCGTAAAGATAGCCAGGAACCCTCTCCTGGGGCTCGCCCTCTACGAGACCTTCGCAGCCTTACCGGTTGTAATGATTTCACCACTAATCCTACGTGTTGATAGGAGGTATGGGGTATTACTGCTTGTATTGGGTATGGGGCTCATAGCCTTAGCAGACCTGCTGCTCGGCCTCACCTACAGGGTTGAGATAGCCCTCTTGGCGGCCGTGACGGCCTCTGCCGGCTACGCGCTCATGGATCCGTTCTTTATGGACGTGCTCTTCTCAACAATACCGAAGGATTATAGGGGCACGTTGCTGGGCTCACTAGCAGCCTTGAGGAGACTCATAGGGATAATGATGCCGGCAGTAGCGGGGCTCATAGCCGGGTTAAATACTCACCTGCCATTCATATTAGCAACTACCGTAGTTGTATTCAGCATGGGCCTAACGTTAAGCGTTGCTAAACCACGTTATTATGGTAGTAGGCAATGAAATTACCTGATCATGCCTCACTTCCCCATTAAACCCGGCAATTTGAAGTGGCCTTACTAAGTCTTGACCCACGCCATTGCGCGCCTATAGTACTACGTGGTACTGATGCGTTAGTTAGGTGAATCAAAATATTGCTGGGAGACATAGGTAGGATTGGGTGGCTAGTAATGGCTTCCACTCGTCATCTTCCTCTTGTTATACTGGTGCTCTTGCTGGTGATTAGTAATGCGTTCTGGGCGTACGCATACTTTACGAGCATACAACGCAGGGATGATGCCTTGAGGGAGGGTAGCACTACACTAGCCATAATTTTGGCGAACATAGGCGCGTTACTGAAGGAAGCCGCTGCTAAGGATCAGGGTGAGTATTTGGGAGTGGCGTACATGCTTACTGACCACGCATTACTTGTCGCGCAAACGCTGGACAAATTATCTGATAATGGCTGGACTAGGGACGTTGTGAATGCCGTTGCATCCCTCCATGACCTACTGGCGAGCACGTATCAAGGATACACTATAGGCAGAAGCAAGTTAATGGAGGTAGGGAATGCTCTAGAAAAGCTAGCAGGGGCGTTAAGAAACTTGGACATAGAGAGCATAGAGCGCTACTCTCAAATGTTGGAGACTTCAGTAAGTCCCTAGGGGAAAGCTAGGCTGTTATTAAGTACCTTCGGCGTGGTTTCCTATTGTGGAGTAAGTTTAGTTAATGATCTGTGATGGGGCATCTTCGGGTGGGTCGGGCTACGTGATTATGGGGATTACGAGTTTCCTGCCGTTGTGTGTGATTACGTCGAACTTAACGCCGTAGACGGACTCCAGTATGTCTGGGCTTAGTGATTCCTCGGGTTTCCCGTGAGCCACTACCCTGCCCTGGTCTAGGATTATTACTTTGTCGCAAAACATTGAGGCGAGGAAGGGGTCGTGTAGTGAGAGTATCACGCCTAGGGCGGTGCCTGACCGAACGAGTTTTCTAATGACTCGCAGCACCTTCATGGCGTTCCTCACGTCTAGGTGCGATATTGGCTCGTCGAGCACAAGTATCTTGGCTTCTTGGACTAATGCCCTCGCGATCAGGACTAGCTGGAGTTGGCCGCCGCTTATCTCAGCCACGGTCTTGCTCGCGAGGGTTTCGAGCCCTAGTTCGCGTAGTACCTGCATTACCTTCCCGTAGTCCTTTCTTGAGGGCATTGAGAAGAGGGAGTAGTGTGGTGCCCTACCCATTAGCACGTAGTCAATAACCCTGTACGGGAAGACTATGCTGTGCTCTTGAGGCATGTACCCAACGATCTTAGCGACCTCTCGGGAGCTGAGCCTGGAGATGCCTATCCCCATTAAGCGTACGGTTCCCTCCCCCTTGAGTATCCCGACAAGGATCTTCAGGAGCGTTGTTTTCCCGGCGCCATTCGGTCCTAGAATCCCGAGTATCTCGTGCTTCCCTAACGTGAGAGAGACGTTCCTCAGAACAACCTCTCCTTGAACGTACCGGAAGGTGAGGTTATCGACCCTTACGATTTCCCCTACCTCCATGCCCTGCCAGCCCTCTTAAGCAACACCATAAGGAGGGACGCTCCCGTCCTAAGGGTGTGAGACCTAGGGTTCCTGGTTGCCTTGACTCCTCCTTAAGGCTTTACAAGGTACACCTCTATTTCCTTGTTGACGATGTCGGGTTTCTCGTAGAGTATCATGTGGCCCGTTCCCTTAACAACGAGTAGCTTGGAGTTAGGGATGAGCTCGTGTAGCTTCCTTGATTCCTCTGGCGGCGTGACCTTGTCTTCCTCCCCAACGAGTATTGTTGTGTTTGCCCTTACTTTGGGGGCGTACTTGGTGGCGTCGTAGTCCAGCATTCGGTAGAGGTACTTGAAAGTGTGTGGTGGGAGTGACTCTAGGTAGTCCCTATTGTCCCGGATGAACTCCTCGTATACCTCATCAGGGGTTTCCCTGCTGAAGAATAGGTTTCGGTACATCCTCCTAGTCAGGAAGTTCTCCGTGAAGAATAGTCTCTTCCATATTGCTGGGGGGAAGTGCTGTATGATCCAGTCGGTGAAGTCCGTCCTTAGCTTGAGGACGGGCCCTACGAGGCATAGTGCCGGCACGTCATGCGTTACCGCGTAAGGTAGGGCGACCATAGTCCCGAAGCTGTGGCCTGCGAGCACCGCCTGCCTATCCTCAACGCTTAGGGCTCTAAGCACGGTGCTTAAGTCGCGTAGGTAGTCCTCCAAGCAAACCTCCTTAGGCTTACCCGACCTTCCATACCCTCTCTGATCATACACTATTACCGGGTGCCCGCGCTTGACTAAGTAGTCCACCTGGAACCTCCAGTTACTCACCTGACCTGGGGACCCGTGCAGTAGGACCGCCACGCGCCCATCAACGTGCCTGCCCCAGAAGTTCGAGCACACGTTCAGCTCGACGCCGTCGAACGACTTAATGTGCCTGCACTCGAACCCTTCGGGAGGGGACCACATAAGCATCACTCTTGAACCTTAATACGTTGAAGAGGAAAATAATGGTTACTTGTGTTTCTAAGTGAGGAGGGCCTTAACGCCGTCCCTTAACGCGTTCAGTGCTGACTTCGTTATTAGGATTAGGTCGGGGTCTTCGTAGAGCCCGTTGAGGCTTGCCTCCTCAAGCTCATTGCCTGGCACGCTCTTCGGTGCTAGGTTAGGTATGCTTAACCCTAGGTTCTTGGCGACGGCCTTAACGGCTCTCCAGCTGTCACTGTCCCACCTTAGGTACGCGGCTATTTTCGAGTACCTCCACCCGTGCTTGCGTAGGTATGCTTCCAGCCTCACCGCCAGTACTTTAGTGTAGCATTCCTTGATTTCCTTGGTTTCATGCGTTGGGTTCCAGTCGTAGGCGCAGTACGGCCAGCACTCGTCGAGGTCCCTAGGCACGACGCCCGCGTTCGTCACGATTACCTCGTGAATCCTCCCAGCCAGCAGGTAGTCCTTTATCGCTGACCTTATCGCGTAGTGAATGAATGACTGGCTGTAGGGCTTACCGTAAGCGCAGGGCAGTATTAAGCACAGGTCATACCTCCCCTTCGGGGGGACGTACTCCTCGATAAGCTTCCTCCACCCCGCCTCAAAGACATCGTTGATCAGGTACTTCAGACCCACACCCCTGAAGTACAGGCGCTCCCCACCCCTGACCCAGTCAAGCTCCGACCCATCCCAGATTACGTCCGGGGCGCCCGGACATAACGCCTTTAAGTTGAGGGAGCGTTTCTCACCCATGTTTCCACACCTCCTCAATCATACTTACTTAAGGCTAAGCCCGCCTAATAACGTGGTGATGCCCACCACCGTCACTTACTCTCCCGCCCTATCTCCCATTCCTCGCCCTCGCCCCAGTCCACTAAGTCGGCATTCCTCTCCAAGAATTCCTTTAGCTCCTCACTAACATTAACTTCATTCGGGTGGTTGGGTAGGTACTTCCTGTACTTGATCGCTATGACTCCATCGAATAGCTCCTTAAACGCCTTAACGGACTCCACCACCTTCTCCTCGGGAATGCCTTCGATCCCGAAGAGCACGTAAACGTATATCTTGATGGGCGTGCCGCGCGCCTTAAGCCTCCTCCTCAGCTCCGCGAGCCTGAACACCTCAGAGTTAGGCATGCCCTTCCTTAAGTACCCCTCCCTTAAGCCCTCATCCCAAACCTCGAAGCCCACCCTAATCACCAGTTCCTTCGGCCTCATTAGCTCCGCAAGCCCCTCGACAGCGTCCTCGGTGACGTACTCGCTCCTCTCCTCAACCTCGAATACCCTCCCCCTCGCTAAGGGCCTTAGCTTAAGGACGGTGTCTAGAGGGAGTTCATGGAAGCTGCTGCCGTTGAAGACCGCCACCCTACCCACGTCCTCCTCACGTAACTCCCTCAACGCCTCCTCAACCACGGCGGTGTTCTCCTTAATGATTTCCTTAATATCCACTGACTGCTCTAAGGCGAACGGACAGAAGATGCATTTCCCCCATGAGCACGGGTACGACTTAAGTATGAGGACAAGCCTTCGCCCTAACTTATCGCTTACCCTGAAAACACCTATCAAGCGGGCAACACCTCATTAACTGTGTTAACCATCCTACGCCCCAGCAACGCGACGCCTAAGTAGACGAAGGGCGTGTCGAGCAACGCTATGATTAGCTTGATTAGGTACTGGCCGAGCACCGTGTTAAGTATTAGGGGCCACGGCACTGACGCGCCGCCCAGAATGGTTGGTAGCACGCCGAAGGCCAGCGTTATGAATATCGTGGTGTCTATTAGCTGGCTGACCGCCGTGCTGGCGTTGTTCCTTAACCATAACCACTTACCTTTAGTGACCCTCCTCCAGAAGTGGAAGGCCCACACGTCGTGGTGCTGGCTGACGAGGTACGCGGTTAGGGATGCGAGCACTATGTTCGGCGGTGACGCGACTAGCTTGTTGAAGGCCTCACCCAGCCCTGCCTGGAAAGGCGCTATCGGCATGGAGACCGCTACCCAGGCGTAGAGGAGTATGAGTAGCTGTGTCGCGAACCCCACCCTAACGACGTAGTTCGCGGCTTTCCTCCCGTAGACCTCGCTTATCACGTCCGTGGCGGTGAAGGTCACGGCGTAGGCAAGCACGCCAGCAGGAACCAGTAGCTCGATGCCGAACACCTTACCTAGGCTAGCTACTTTAGCGGCGAGGAAGTTTGCGGCCGTTAAGCTAGTTATGAATATCGCTGTGAGGATCAGTAAGCCTCCATCCACACCTACTTTCCCGCCACTACCGCGCACGCGTCACCACCTCCTGCCGCACGTCATAATGGTTAGTCATGCCTCACGCATTCCTTGAAGGGTCGGGCTTATGAGTAAATAAGCTTTAACACACTCGCATTGAGGGTTTACCGTATGGATTCAAATTAAATTAACTCTTAACACGTAAAACGCGGGTTCATGCAACAGTATGCGGTATGATGGGTTATCCCCGCTTAATGACTATATCGCCTACCTTAACCCCTATGTCCTCAGCCACCACCGGGCACTTAGCCATTAGGAGGAAGTACACTCCCCCAGCATTGCTTAAGTCCTCGTAGTTCCCTTGCCCCTTCGATATTACTAGGTCGTGGTTCCTTATCCACGACAGTACCTCTGGTGAGGAGCGCTCGGGTCCCGTGCCGGGCTTGCCGCTCGAGACTTTCCTGAACTCTATGTTCGGTAGCTTGTCTAGGCCTACGTAGAGGGCGTCCTCTATCGTGGCGTCGTTGATTATCGGGCCTCCCTTAACAACAAAGGATACCCTCCTGAAGGGCTTCCCCCTGACCCTGATCATCTCCTCTATTAGGAGCTTATCGAAGACTATCTCCCCCGCGTTGTCGGCGAAGTACAGGAGGGTTTCCGCGCTCAGCACCTCCTCCCTTAACCTGCTGTAGTCGTCTATGGCTGGCTCCTGCCTCATGACCCTCTCGATCGTTGCCTTCAGGTCGTAGGTCTCGACGGCGGCGAAGTCAATTATGTTTCCCGCTATAGCGACCTTGACGGCCGCCCTTAACGGGTCGTTATGCGAAGCTATTAAGGCCCTAACCTCACCCACCATTGCTAGGGCCTCGTCGTTACTTGCCTTCTTAAGTTCCTTGTATGGGTCCTCAACACCAGTTAACTCCCCGATTAACTCGGCGACCCTTGACGCCCTAACGAGTTGTGGTGGGGTGCCGACCCACTCCATCTCCGTTAAGCGGCGCATCACCCTACGTAGTACCTCCTCCTGCACCTTAGGGTCGTTCGTCGCTAGCCTGGCTGCCTTGAGTGCCTGCTTAGCTATGCATACCACGCAGTCTAGCCTGAGCTTCATATGGCCTCAACCACGAGTAAAGGCGTCACACCATATTATGGGTTCCTCAACCCGTCACTAGTAGGGAATAATAATTTCTTGCTACGCACATACTAGTTCCTTGGGCTTAGGCATGATACCGTCAGTGATAATGCTGCTGAAGCGCAGGCTCAAGCTACTGCGGTTAATGCGGAAGAGTAAGCTATCGTACGTTGCCCTAGTGTTCCTCGCTTCAGTAATCATTAACGGCTTCCTCTTCTACTTAACGGAGGGGGTTATCGGGGGTAGGCAGGATATAACGCTGTGGCGCGCGCTCTACTGGGCTGTCGTGACGATGGCTACCGTGGGTTACGGTGACGTCACCCCCGAAACGACTTGGGGAACCGTAGTCACGGTCGAGACCGTCGTGGTCGGCATAGCTGTGTTCACGATGCTCGTGTCGGTGCTTGCGGAGGAGTTTATGAATGCCTCCCTCAAGAAGAGTATGGGGTTGGGTAAGTTGAAGCGCGTCGACATCCTAGTGATCGGCGGGGAGGAGACCTGCAGGGAGGCGCTCGACGAACTACAGCTTAACGAGCCACACGCAAGGATAGGGTGGTTACTCCCACAACCACCGAAGCAGCCGCCGCAGGACGTGGAGTTCGTCGCGGGTGACCCCACCGACGAGGGCGTGCTTAGGAGGGCGGGGGCCGATAAGGCGGGTAAGGTCATAGTGTGCCTCTCCGACGACTCCAAAGCAGTACACACGGTCCTCATGCTAAGGAAGCTTAACAGGGACGCAGAGGTGATATGCCTAGCCAGGAGCGAGAAGGCTAGGGAACTCCTCGAGGAGGCGGGCGCGACGCGCGTCATACCAGCCAGGATACTGGGAAGGCTACTCGCGTCAGCCGCCTTCGAACCAAGCGTGGCGGACTTCCTACGCGACGTAACGACAGCCAAGGGCACCGCCGACCTAATAGAACACGTCGTGACTAAGCAGGAGGAAGGCAAAACCGTAGAGGAGCTAGAGAACACGCTACCTAGAAAACACGGAGGCAGAACCATAAGGATCATAGCGATAATACGCAACGGCAAAATGACCGTGGCCCCCAACCCCCAAGAAAGAGTCAAGAAGGGAGACAGGCTAGTCTGCCTCAAAGCACTCTAAGGAACACACCCAACGCAACCTCAAACCTCCGCCCACGAACCCCTCAGAAACCCTCCTCACGCTCCCTACATCAAATGACGCATTCCTAAGAACCCTACATAGCTCTTACCTAGGGCGGGAAGTAGTGAGCCTGCCCGATATTAATGGAAGCTTTCACGAGTTACGTTGCGGAGGATGGCTACCTGACGCTTGATTACTTCCTCCATTGACGGCCTGCTTAGGGGGTCCGGGTTAAGCATCTCTTCAAGGAGCTCCCTCAGTTCGGGGTTGCTAACCTTGCTTAGGGCGTTCCTCACCACATTAGGCCTACACACGGCGTGTTCCCCGTCAATTACCTCCCCTGTTAAGGCTTCTAGGAGGAGGTTGCCTAGCTGGTAGACGTCGACCCTGTTCTCCATGCCTGCCTCGGCTGCCTTAGCGCGTAGGTCGCTGAACACTTGCTCAGGGGCGCAGTAGCCTGGGGTGCAGAGCGTTGCTTCCCTAGTCATTGACGTTACCTCGAGTAGCTTCCTGACGCTCGTGTAGTCCCCGACCTTGACGAAGCCCTCCTTAGTTACGAGTATGTTGCCTGGCTTGATGTCCCCATGCACTAAGCCTCTGGAGTGCATGTACCTTAAAGCATCACCGACCTGAATACCTAGGAGCACCACGGACTTAACGTCCCCTCGGAACCTCGTCAAGTACTTCCTCAGTGAGCCTCCCTCAACGAACTCATATATCACTAGCGGAGCTACCTCAGAGTACGCTATCAGCCTAACTATGTTCGGGTGCCTCAACCTCTTAACCGCCTCAACCTCCGACCTCACACCCCTAACAAGCGACTCCGGTAGCGTCGGGGCCTCAACCCAGCTACCCCCACCCTCAAGCACAGGCACTAGAACTCTATGTAGCTTGAGGGCCACGAGCGACTCGTCCCCAATCCTGCAAGCGTAAACACAGCCCCCCCCACCACACCCAACCCCCG
>JALWZB010000138.1 GCA_027002995.1 Desulfurococcales archaeon | reverse complement strand
ATGCGTTCGCGTTGAGGGTAGCGGACCTTGAGCCAGTAACGAGGGTGAGGCCGGAGCATGAAGGGTTAGAGGTGATTCAGTGGTTAGGTGAGGGTAGTGAGGCGGTGCTATTCGTGATAAACCACTCGCTGGGGCCGGCACACACCACCGTCTCGGTGAGGGGTAAGGACGTGGTGAGGGCCGAGGTTCTCGGGGCTTTCGGGGCCAGCGCCCGCCTCGACGACAGCGGTATTGAGGCGGTAATGGAGAGGAAGTCCGCCCTAGTCGCCCTAATTGAGGTGGCGTAGTCAACGCAGAACACGTTTTTACCCTCGCGACTCAAAGGTTTTCCTGTGGTGGGTGATGTTTGACCTCATCATTAAGGGCGGGTTAATACTCGACGGTTCTGGAGCGCCGCCCTTAAGGGCGGACGTGGGTGTTGTTGGGGACACCATACGTAAGGTGGGTGACTTAAGCCGCGAGCAGGCGGAACTCGTTATTGACGCTGAAGGCCTCATCGTAGCGCCGGGCTTTATCGATCCGCACAACCACAGCGACTTAAGCTTATTCACCGACCCCGCAGCCAAGAACTATGTCGCTCAAGGCGTGACGACGTTAGTTGTGGGGAACTGCGGATCCTCCCCCGCACCAGTAACCGACGTGAATAGGGAGGCAATCCACGAGCTGCTGTGGGGCGAGGCCTCCAAGTCAGTCCCGATTAAGTGGTCGTCCTTCAGCGAGTACCTCACGGAGCTCGAGGGACTAAGGAAGTCAGTCAATGTCGTTGCTTTGGTGGGGCACGGAACCATCAGGGCGGCGGTGATGGGTTGTGAGGCTAGGGAAGCGACGGACCGTGAGGTGCGGGAGATGGAAGCCTTCGTTGCTGAGGCTATGGAGGCTGGCGCGGCCGGGATGTCCCTAGGCTTAATGTACGTTCCGGGAATGTATGCTGGCAGGGAGGAACTAGTTAGGCTCGCTAAGGTCGTGGGCAGGTACGGCGGTGTCCTAGCCACCCACATGAGGAACGAGGGCGCGGGCCTCATAGAGTCGGTGATTGAGGTGATCAGCATAGCTAGGGAGGCGGGGGTGACGTTAGAGATATCGCACCTGAAGGCAGCTGGGAGGAGTAACTGGGGCTTAGCTAGGAAAGCGCTAACCCTAATAGAGTACTACGTCTGGAGGGGCATGGACGTAAGCGCCGACGCGTACCCCTACGACGCGTCATCAACGTTCCTCTCAGCCCTCCTCCCCGGCTGGGTCAGGGCAGGCGGGGCTGAGGCCCTCCTACGCAGGCTCAAGGAGCCCGGCACGGTCGAGCGATTGAGGGAGGAGTTGAAGGCCGGGTTAATGGGTGAGAGGTTCATTAAGTGGGAGGACGTGGTAATATCGTCCTCACCATCCATGAGGGAACTCGAGGGCTTAAGCCTGATTGACGCGGCACGCGAGTTAGGCGTGGACCCCCTCTCAGCCGTGGTGGAGGTACTCACGGCAGACAAGGGCTTAACCGAAGTCATCATCAAGGCAATGGATCCTGAGGAAGTCGCTGAAGTCATAGCGCACCCGCTAGTAGCTGTGGGGAGCGACGGCCTAGTAATACCGGAACCTAAGGGGAAACCCCACCCAAGGTCCTACGGCACCTTCCCGAGGGTGCTGGGCAGGTTAGTTAGGGAGCGTAAGGTGATGAGCCTACCTGAAGCAATAAGGAAAATGACGTCACTACCTGCGAGGAAGTTCGGGCTCCTTGATAGGGGACTCATAAGGCCGGGAATGAAGGCAGACATAACGGTGTTCGACCCAATAGTAATTAACGACACCGCAACCTACGAGGAACCCGTGAGGAAGCCGGAAGGCGTCGTGCACGTCATAGTTAACGGTGAGCCAGTACTCATGAACGGCGAACACACTGGCAGGAAGCCAGGGACGTTAGTAAGGCGTGGCTAGACGTTACTCACTGCGCTACTAACCTCACCACCTGTCAATAACGCTCACGTGAATGACCCCGCGCACACTTAATTTTCTCGGGGTTCCCGACGGCTCAAGGTACTTAATCATGAAGACCTCATCGCTTTCAACGCGCTCCGCCCCAGCACGCTTCAATGTGTCAAGCGCTGGGTGATCATCAGGTAAGTCAACCGTCATGCTAGACAACCCCTTACCCAGTAGCCTCTCCGTAACACGCCTTAACGCGCTAACACAACTCACGTCATCAATGCACAGTAGTTCCTTAAGGTAGGCGCCCTCTCTGCTCTTCATGTCTCTCAAGTCGCTCTCTCTCCACGTAGTTAACGCGTAGTAAGCTACGACGTTACCTGAGCGTGACTCACACACCTCTATGTCCTCGGGGTTGCTGTGGAACCACGTGTAGTGAGGGTTCCGCTTAAGCACCCTGCCCCAGTACTTACTGGACCTCCTAACAACGTAGGCATGGGTTCTTGAGAACTCCTCATGCAGTTCGCTCAGTGGCTCCGAGTCCTTCGGCACGTACCAGCTCAGCGACTTGCCACCTCCGCTAACTCTCAGTAATGCCCTCAAGCACTCCTCGCCACATGAGAGTTTCGTGGGTCTCCATACCTCCTCGAACCCCAGCCTTAGGTAGATCCTGTGGGCAACGCTTCCCGCGCCCGCGAAGAGTGCAGCAGCGCTTAAACCAAGCACCTCCTTGGCGTGGCTTAACATGTGGTTCAGGAGTAGCTTAGCTAGGCCACGCCCCCTGAACCGCGGTACGGTGCCTACGTTAGCGATACCGGCAACCCTAAGCACGTCCTCACCCCCTAGCGTGAGGTCCCTAATAACTACCTGGACAGCGCTCGCAGGTTCCCCATTCACGTAAGCTATGTAGGCCTTCCCCTCACCCACGCCATCATCCTCCTCAGCGATTAAGCGCATGCGTCCCGGCGTCATGCCTGCGGAGCGGAAGGAGTTAAATGCAGAATTAATCACTGTTACTAAGTCCTCGGAGCAATCAGTGCTCAGCGGCGAGCACACCCTCACCTCAACCATCGCTCTTAAGCACCCTCATGAGGTTCTTCCGCCCCATTCCTAATTACGGTGAGGGCCTTTACTTAGTGGCTGGGTTAGTAAGTTACTAATTCTAATTACAGCAATTCTTTATTTTTCAAGTAACTTACGTTTCCCGGTGCCCGGGCTAGCCGGGCCTCCCAGTGATTCGGGGGCGTAAGCGTTGACGTTGCTTGAGGTTAAGGACCTGCACGTGCATTACAGGACGCTGAAGGGAGTGGTTAGGGCTGTTGAGGGGGTTACCTTCGAGTTAGGGAGGGGTGAGGCTTTAGGAATAGGTGGTGAGTCCGGGTGCGGTAAGTCAACCCTTGCTTTCGCACTCATGAAGCTGATCCCGCCTCCCGGCAGGATCGTTAAGGGTAAGGTCATCCTAGACGGGAAGGACTTGACGGGGCTGCCGGAGGACGTCCTTAGGAAGGAGGTGCGGTGGAAGGAGGTAAGCATGGTTTTCCAGGGAGCGATGAACGCGTTATGCCCGGTCTTCACCATAGGCGATCAGCTCGCTGGACCACTAATGTATCACTGGGGGATGAGCAGGAGAGAGGCGTTAGAGAGGGCCGCTGAAGCCCTAGAGATGGTTGGGTTGCACTCGGACATGCTGAGGAGGTATCCTCACGAGCTGTCGGGGGGTCAGAAGCAGAGGGTAGTGATAGCTATGGCGATCCTGCTGAACCCTAAGTTAATAATAGCTGACGAGCCAACCACGGCCCTCGACGTGATCGTGCAGGCACAGATAATGAACCTCTTCAAGAAGCTTAAGAAGGAGCTTTCATCATCCCTTGTCTTCATAACGCATGACCTCAGCTTAATAGCTGACATAGCGGATAAGGTAGCGATAATGTACGGGGGTAAGTTAGTGGAGTTCGGGCCGGCGGAGGAGGTCTTCATAGAGCCCAAGCACCCCTACACCCACTTACTCCTCTCAAGCATACCTAGGATAGACAGGAGAACCAAGCTAACGTGGATACCTGGAACCCCGCCCGACCTGAGGAACCCGCCGCCGGGGTGCAGGTTCTGGCCTAGGTGCCCGCACGCCATGGACATATGCAAGAAGGAGGAACCACCCATGGTGGAGTTAGGGCGGGGTCATAGGGTGCTTTGCCACCTATACGCTTGAGGTGATGCCCGTGTCTGCCCCAACCAAGGAATTGCTGGTAGTGGAGGACCTAAGAAAGTGGTTCCCCGTTAGGAGGTCGCTAGCCGACGTCCTAGCCGGAAGGGAGAGAAGGTACGTGAGGGCGGTTGACGGTGTTTCATTCACTGTGGTGTGTAGTGAGGTATTCTGCTTGGTGGGCGAGTCGGGTTGCGGGAAGACGACGACAGGTAGGCTCATCGTGAGGGCGTTAAGACCCACCTCAGGTAAGATGCTCTACAGGGTTAGTGAGGAGGTGCTTGACGCGTTAAGGGCACTTCACGTGCGCTTGGAGGGCGATTCATTCGTTGACCTAGCGGGCCGCTTCAGAGGTAAGGCCGATAAGTTACTGAGGCGTGAGGTGCAGATGATCCTTCAAGACCCGTACGGGTCGCTCAATCCGAGGCAAACCATACGCGACATACTTGAGGAGCCCCTAATCATCCACGGCATCGGGGGGTCAAGGGACGAGCGCCTTGAGCTGGTCGTGAAGGCGCTTAAGGACGTTAAGTTAACCCCGCCTGAGGAATTCCTTGACAGGTACCCACATCAGCTTTCGGGAGGTCAGAGGCAGAGGGTTAACATAGCTAGGGCCCTCCTCCTCAAACCTAAGTTAATAGTTGCTGATGAGCCCGTCTCGATGCTTGACGTCTCCATAAGGGCCGAGATCCTCCAGCTAATGCTGGAGCTCAGGGACGTCAAGAACTTAACGTACGTCTTCATAACACATGACCTAGCAGTAGCTAACAACATCTGCGACAGGATCGCCGTGATGTACTTAGGCAAGATCGTTGAGTTAGGTCCCGCCACTGAGGTCATACGTAATCCCCTACACCCTTACACGAAAGCGTTGATAGCTGCGATACCGGAGCCGGACCCGCGGAAAGGTAGGGCGATAAAGGAGGTGCCGATCAAGGGTGAGGTTCCGAACGCCGTGAACGTTCCTCCCGGGTGCAGGCTCCACCCGAGGTGCCCCTACGCTGAGGAGCGCTGCAGGCGTGAGGAGCCGGAGCTTAAGGACGTGGGCGGTGGTCACTTGGTCGCGTGCCACCTATACTAGGATATCGTTAGGCAGGCTTACTTCACGAGCGGGTCACTTCTAGCTATTCCCGCGTTACTATCCCGACATGGATTTCTTCTCTAGCATGCGTATGAAGCGCGACACCGTTATGTCGATTATGTCCTCCGCTATGGTGGCTATGAGGTCTAACTCGTTAAGTATGCCCTGCATGCTTAGCGGTGCTTCCTTCCTCATACTCATGACCTTCCTCCTAAGCTCCCTTCTCATCTCAAGTATCCTTGACGCTGCCTTTAGGTTGACGCGCCTGTACGCGTAGAGGGTGTCGAAGATTATCTTGCTGGACAGCCTGAAGAGTTCAAGCAACGTGTCCCTGATGGGCTCCATCTCAACTTCCTGAAGTATTCGCACGCTTCTGTCGAGGGCGTCACCCACATGCTCTATGGAGCGTATGAGCATTGCTATATCAAGTAGCTCCCTAGCGTAGCTAACGTCCTTTTCAAGTAACTTAGTCATTATGGTTCTTTTAGCCAGCCTCAACCCTAGGAAGAAGAGCCTGTCTAACTCATCATCACTTCTAAGTACCTCCTCACCGTACCTCGGGTCCCCTGTCTCGATGAACCTCTCAACATACGAGTACATGCCCTCCAGAACCTTAATCATCCTGTTAATGACTTCATCGAAGCTAACGACGCTCTCCGAGATCGCGATCTTAATCACGACCTCATTACCTTCGCCTTCCACCACTACGACGCCGGGTAGCTTGGAAGAAACGTCGCTGAGGGCTGGCGTAGGGCCCTCAAGTTCCAGTGAAATCACGTCGTGACCCTCCGTGTAGCACCCTGATACGCACCTGTCCACCAGAACCCCGCAGTCACTGGCCTTCAGCTTAACCACGGGTTCAACGGTTTTATTAGCCTCGAACTTCCTGGGCCTTATGCAGATGTAGCCGGACTTATCGAAGAGAACGTCAACAGTGTCTCCGGGGGAAATCCCTAGGAGATCCACCCACTTCTTAGGGAGGGTGACCGCGTACGACTTCTCACCCACCCTGATTACCTTCCTTGTCTCCAGCCAAGACAAGGCAAGCACCACGTATACTTGAGGAGAAGTAAGTAATATGCTTATTCCTTGACTCTGTGAAAGTAACGTGTAAGTTACGTGGTGATCGAAGAATAATAAAGTTAGTAGTTAGGTGCTTCGGTAACGTATATTGTTAGTAACTTACTTTCCTTACATATAATGTAATACCAGAGCGTCTTTATCGAGACCTCACCCCCTACTTAGGTGGGGGTAAATATTATGCGTAGGTACCTCCCACCGATTCTAGCGTTGGTGTTGGTAGCATTAACCGTAGCCGCGCCCTTAGCAATGAGCGTCCACGCACAAGGAGTGGAAGTAGTTCTCGCCACTCCAGCATGGAAGACACTGAACCCACTAACCTACAGAACCGTGTATGACGACATAGTGCTTGGGAAGATATACGACACCCTCGTTAAGAAGTGGGTTGACGGAGTAACTATTAAGCCGGAGATAGCGGCTAGCTGGGAGTTCAAGCATGAGGGCAACAATAAGATATTGATCTTCCACCTAAGGAAGGACGTGGTGTGGCATGATGGTCAGCCACTCACCGCTGATGATGTGGTCTACACGATCAACTTAGTGAGGAGTAAGCCTCAGGTCTACATAGCGCCCAGCAAGTACGTTTATGAGGGCCTCCTTAACGTGACGGAGCCCGACAAGTACACTGTGGAGTTAGTCTACGATGCGTCGAAGGCCGCGGCAGACAGGTTCCTGCTCGAGGCCTTCACGACGCTCTACATAGTGCCTAAACACGTCTGGGAGAAGCTGCCGGACACCACGGCCTCCCTGAGCAAGCCTGAGGACATGGTTGGTTGCGGTCCCTTCAAGGTGGTTGAGGTCAAGCCAGGGCAGTACGTGAAGCTAGTTGCGTTCGACAAGTACTTCAGGGGCAAGCCGGAGGTCGACTCACTGCTCATTAAGGTGGTCAGCGACAGGAACACCTTCGCGATGATGGTTAATACTGGTGAGGTCGACGCAGGGTACTTCTACTTCTTCGGTAAGCTCCTTGAGTCCCTGCAGAAGACCGTTGCTAACAACCCCAACATCAAGATCTACAGATG
Source organism: Desulfurococcales archaeon (assembly GCA_027002995.1). GTDB lineage: Archaea > Thermoproteota > Thermoprotei_A > Sulfolobales > NBVN01 > WAOL01. The sequence continues at coordinate 3,568 of JALWZB010000138.1, read as the reverse complement.
CCCGTCAACGTCAATACACATGCTGGTCCTGAACATTCACAAGCCATACTTCCAGAACGTGGAGTTCAGGAAGGCGATAGCGTACGCTATAAACGTCACTGCCATAGTGACTAAGTACTACGGTAAGGACGGAGCGATACTGGGCACGATGGGCTTCCTAGGCCCGAGGTTCGGCAACTACTCATACTACGTGCCCAAGGAGAAGGTCTACCCATACAACCCCGACCTAGCCAAGAAGATACTCGACAAGCTAGGATACAAGGACGTTAACGGCGACGGTTGGAGGGAGACACCGGACGGCAAGCCACTAGTACTTGACTTAATAACTAGGGCACCCGGCGACTCCTTCTTCAGGGACGCCATAGCTGACGAGATAGCTAACTACTTAGCTAAGGTAGGGATTAAGGTACAGGTAGAGAAGCTAGCCAGCTCCGTATACTGGTCAAGATGGGGCAAGATGTCCTACGACATGGCGATCGTAGGGTACGTGCCTCACAGCCCATTAGCCCTCAGCTGGTTCACCACTGGCGACCCCGGCAACGTTGTCAAGTACAGCAACCCAGTGTATGACGCCCTAGTGAGTAAGTTCGTCACCACTGGCGACCCGAAGTATGCGTGGGAGGCGGAGAAGATACTGATAAAGGAGTGCTTCCTCATAGGCCTCTACCACCCAATAGTCGCCACACCATACAGAGTCGACAAGTTCAAGGACTGGATAGCGAGTCCCGTAGGCCTGACTGCGGGCTACTGGTCCGTGCTGGGATCCAAGCTCGTCCTAGGCAAGGCAGGCCCTGTGGAGTTTAGCGCGCAGGCACTGATTAAGAACTGCCGCCTACCCACTAAGGAGGAGTTAGTGAAGCTCAACCCAGACCTAGCCGGCACAACACCCACCGTAACGACCGTGACTAAGACCTCCGCAACAACCATAGTTAAGTCAGGCACTACCACGGTCTACAAGACCACTACCGTAACGACGACGAAGAAGGAGGTTGAGACGACCACCGTCACAACAACCGTAGCTGGCGGCACTAACACAGGCCTAATCGCCGGGGCAATAATAGTGGGTATAATAATAGGCCTGATAATAGGTTTCGCAGCTTTCAGGAGGAGGTAAGGGCGCGGCAACCCTCCCTACTCCCAAACAATTAATTTTTCTTCTGCTTTGCTTTGATACGAAGCTATCAACGTAGCCGTAGGCCTAAGCGTAGCTCTCCCACTACCGGCAGGCGGTGAGTAGCATGAGCAGTAGTAGGGGGATGCTGGGGTACGTCCTTGCCAAGCTACTGCACAGGCTAGCTACACTCATCTTCATAATGGCGCTCATCTACGTGTTAATGCGTCTCGCGCCCGGAACCCCTTTCGACCAGTACCTCGCGATGGGTAAGTTAACTAAAGAACAATACGAGTACCTCCTCATGAAGTGGGGTTACAAGGACAACATACTCGTGGGTCTGGGCAAGGTTATTTACGGGATGTTCACCCTCTCCCTATTCAAAATGAATTCGCCCGTATGGAACCAACCTATCCTCGAGTTAGTCACTACTAGGCTAATCAATACGTTAGGCCTTATAATCTCGGCCTACCTCCTCGGCTCCATGCTCGGCATGCTTCTAGGGCTCTACACTGCGAGGAAGCACGGCACGAGTAGCGAGGCCGCGATCCTTTGGGGAGCCCTTGTCTACAGGTCCTTACCGGTCTTCTGGTTAGGTATGATATTCCTATACTTCCTCTCCTACATAGGCGGGTTCTTCCCCTTCACCGCTACCTCAGAGATAAGACCGTCCAATATTTTCCACTACGTCGTTGACTGGTTCTGGCACAGCATACTCCCCCTAATATGTCTTTCGAAGCTCGCCGCGGTGGGGTACCTCTTCACGATAAGGAACATGATTATGGATGAGATGTCCAATGACTACGTAACCACGTTAAGGGCCGTGGGGTATAGCGAGCATGTCATCCTCGAAAGGTACGTGATGAGGCACATAATGCCCCCCGTCATTACCATGATGGCGATAGACATTGGCTTCCTCTTCGGAGGTGCCGTAGTCACTGAGACCGTATTCAACTACCCAGGCATGGGGCGCTTGATCTACGACGCCATATGGAGTAAGGACTACCCAGTGGTTCTGGCGGCGTTCTACATAGTCGCGTTAGCCGTGATTATTTCTGTCACTATAGCCGAGATCATGTATGCGTACCTAGATCCGAGGATAAGGGCGACGAGGTGATGCGTGATGGTCAACAGAACCGGTGGCACGGTTGCTGAGCCCGCGAAGGTGAGGGGACGAGGCCTCACCCACGCCCTATCGAGGCTTGAGGACCCGCTGTACTACGTTCTCCACCACCGCATGGGCGTTGTTGGTGTCGCTATACTAACCTTCATCGCGATAATGGCGATATTCCCGCAGCTCTTCACACCCTACGCACCTACACAGATATTCGAGCAGAACTTCGCGCCTCCCTCCTCCCAGCATCTCTGCGGCACCGACTACGAAGGGAAGGACGTGTGGACCCAGATAATATACGGGGCTAGGGCATCCCTGCTCGTGGGGTTCATAGCAACGATACTCACCATAGCTATAGGTGGCTTCATAGGTGTGCTCTCCGGGTACTATGGAGGAGTCATCGACAACCTCCTAATGTTCTTTAGTGACTCACTCATGCTTCTCCCCTCACTCCTCTTATTGATAGTGTTCGCGACGATGTTCAGGAACGGCTTCATAGTCGCTAAGCTCACCGGTGTGGGGAGATGGACTCTCTGGGACACCGCTATAGTGATCGCGTTAATCGCGTGGCCATCGACCGCCAGGATGGTTAGGGCGCAGGTAATGCAGCTTAAGAACAGGCCGTACGTGGAGGCAATGAGGATAATCGGGGCCGGACCCTGGAGGATAATGTTCAAGCACATACTGCCTCAAACAACTCCTCTCCTCCTTTCAAGGATAACTGTGCTCACGCCGGGCTTCATGGTGACAGCGGCCTCCCTCTCATTCCTTGGCTTGGGAGACCCCAACACCCCGGACTGGGGTTACGTGATGTACACCGCGTACAAGAACATGTTCACGGTAGTCACGGAGAACAACTGGTTATGGATAGTGCTCCCCGGCTTACTCCTAGCGATTACCGTGATGGGCTTCATATGCGTTGGTGAAGCAATAGACGACTACCTAAACCCGAAGCGCAGGAGGTGAGTAAGCATGGCGGAGGAGGTTAAGCGGGTGAAGCACTCCCTCGCCAGAAAAGCCGTGGTAGCGCTACACATAATCTCAGCCGCAACAATACTTGCTTCAACAATAAACATGAAGGGAGCCGGGCTTCAGGGAACGACGTTCATTGTTTTCGTAGCGCTACTGAATTGCGTGGCCGCCGTAGCCAGTGCCAAGAAGGCGTACGGAACAGCCGCCATCGTGGCCGGCATGCAGTTAATATCATCCCCCCTAGTGATTCCTGCAAGCCCTTACTACGCCGTCATTTCATTATTGTTGCTGGCCTCAACGTCACTTTCAGCCTACCTAGCAATCACTGAGGGAAGTTCGGAGGCAGTGGAGAGGTACGTCAGGCTCGGCAC
>JALWZB010000137.1 GCA_027002995.1 Desulfurococcales archaeon | reverse complement strand
CTCCCCCGAACGATAGCACGAGCGGAACATACACGCTGGCATCAATAACGTAAGTCATTCCCGCCCTACCTCTTCTTGCGTTCTTCATCAACGATCCTAGCTAGTCGATACGGATCTACGCGGTGCTCCAACCTTTCCCTCAGGGACTCAAGCAGTTTTTCGAGTTTTTTCTCCTCTAGCTTCTCGACCTCCTCTATCAGCTTCCTCCTAACAATGCTAGCAATATCCACTCCGTACTCCTCCAGTTTTTCTTTAACCCATCTTGGAACCCTAACGCTTATCACGACGCTCAACACTCGTCTCCGTTTACAAGTTGTATACGTTCACCCTAAAAACACTACCTTTCAAAAACACCGTTATGACACAGGGAGTGAAGCATGGAAAAGTGCTGTATCAAACCTTCCTGAGCCTGCGTAAGCTTTGATGTTGTGGTTAGCTCGCTTGGAAGTCCTACTAAGACTCGCACGGCATTATTCTCCGCTTCAGTAATTATAGGTGAATAGTGAGGGGAGAAGCGGTGTTTTGGGCTCCGATACGTGCTTAGGTCGCCTTAATCGTTGTTGAGGCTTCTGTTCCGTCATTCGCTATTAGCGTTATTTTGTAGGTGTACCCTATGTGGAGGGTTAGGTCGCTTGGGTTTACCGTGACTTCACTCACGTTTCCCGGACTCACCTGTACGGGGTTTGAGTATGTTTGCATGTACACGTGCCCTATGGGGTCTATCACGTATGCCCTCACGATGCTCACGGTCTTTGAGCCGTAGTTTAGCGTTACGTTGCACCACCCTTTCTCGATGGTTAGTATGGTTGAGGGCCCTATCGTCCCGCTTAGCCTGCTCCCTACCCACCCGGTGGCGAAGGCGTAAATAATTATGCCTACGGAAACCGCTATCAGTATGAGCAGTACTACGGAGATTATCGAGGATATCCCTGACCCACTGGTCACCCTCACCATCACCCTCACCCCGTCAATGTTTTTGCTTTCATGTAATTTACGCTTGATGGGTGGTGGGCGGGCTTTAGGGTTAATACTCCTCACATGATAGTTAGTTTAGGTGTGGTGACTGAGGAGGGACGTGTTAAGTACTGTGGTAGCGATCCTCATTATTACCTTACTGGTGCTCGCTATGTGGGCTTCACGTCAGGGTAGTCCCGTAGGCAGTGATGGCGGCAGGAGTAATGGTGGCGGCGCTTCGGGAGTTACCGTGGCTGTGTTCTACTATGTGTGGTACTGTGACGGCCTAGGTAAGGGGCACTGGAATGACAGCGTCATTACGGCCGTCGTTGACAAGCCAGCAATAGGTTACTACTCAAGCGCTAACGAGTCGGTCATTGAGTGGCAGTTGAGGTTAATGAGGGACGCAGGCATTGACGTGGTCTTCATTTCGTGGTGGGGGCCGGGGACTTACGAGGACCGCGTCGCTAAGGAGGTCTTCAAGCTACTACCTAAGTACGGGCTTAAGGCAGCCATACTCGTGGAGCCCTTCAAGGGCAGCGGGGTCGTCGATGCGGTCATTAAGTATGGCCCCTCATTCTGGGATTCCATCCTCCCCTACCTCGAGAAGGAATTCATTAGTAAGTACCCGGACACGTACTTCAAGCTTGAGGGGAAACCCCTCATACTGACCTTCGCCCCGGTAGGCCTCCTGTACCTCCCGAGAACGGGTGAGTACGTGTTTAGGGTGGTGGCAACACACGTCGACACGTTAAGGGCTTTAGGGCTCAGGGCTGACTGGGACCTATGGCCTGACTACCTAGCCCCATGGACCGCGCCTAGGGAGGGGATCTCCCTAAAGGTCAGGGTCGACGGGTACGTGGCGGTCACGCCGCGCTTCGATAGAGCCTCATGCAGGTCGGGGATGGAGCGAGGGAAGCAGTGCGAGCTAGTTCTGGACCCTACCTACGCGTTAGGGGCTTACGTTAAGGAATGGTCATGGGTTCTGAAGCACTCGCGGGAAGTCAGCATAGTCGCGATATATAGTTGGAACGAGTACCACGAGAGGAGCGAGATCGAGCCCCACCACGACGCCACGAAACCCAAGAACCTGACGTACGACCCCTACGAAATAACGGCGGAGTTCATAGCTAGGCTTAAGGGTGGGGCTCCGTGAATTTCATGCGGTGAGTTACTTCCCACTCACGAATAACAATTATCATTCTCACGTAAGTAACTCACTAATCTTAGTGAGGAGACTTGAGAGGGCGGAAAGATTTAAATAGGTGTCCCTCACCCTAAATGGTGTGGTGAGCGTGATGGAATTCCAATACAGGAACTGAACGCGGGACCCTGTCTCAAAACCCGAGTTCTACGTAGCTTAAACCCCGAACCCCTCGGGGAGAACCCCCTCGAAACCCTGGTTCTGAGGGCCGCTAAAGCGCGTGAGAGGCTATTCAGGTTCGCAGCGGAGGTTATGCCGTGGCACGTGGAGTCATCGCTGTCAGCCATCAACATAATAGCGGCGCTGTATGGATTCTGGGTACCTGCCGGCGTCCGCGAGGGTATCGAGAGGTTAGTGGTGATCAGTAAGGGGCACTGCTCCCTAGCACTCTACTCATGGTTAGTTGAGATGGGGGCGTTGAGCGACGCCGAGCTAAGAACCTTCGCCACCCCGTCCTCAAGGCTTCAAGCACACCCAGAGGCAGGACGGGTGCCGGGCGTGATCACGTCCACGGGCTCCTTAGGACAGGGCCTGTCAATAGCTAACGGCTTAGCGATGGCCGCGAGGCTCGACGGGATTAGGAGGGAGGTAGCGGTGCTTCTAGGTGATGGCGAGCTTGATGAGGGGCAGGTATGGGAGGCGGCAGCCACGGCAGCGACGCTACGCCTGGACAACGTGGTGGCGGTGGTGGATAGGAACGGGTTCCAGCACACCGGGAGGACTGAGGAGGTTAAGGTGAAGGAGCCGCTGAGGAGTAGGTGGGAGGCGTTCGGGTGGCACGTCATTGAGGTTAGGCAGGACGTGGGCAGGATAGCGGCGGCTCTCGAGGAAGCATCGAAGATTGTCGGTAAGCCGGTGGCGGTCATAGTGGTCAGTGATGGTGGGGCGTGAGGGGGTGCTTAGTGCTTGAGGTCAGGCTCGGGAGTTACAGGAGGGCGTTAGGTGAGGTTCTCGTGGAGTTAGGGCGTGAGTTGAGGGACCTAGTCGTGCTTGACGCCGACACGCCTAAGTCAACGGGCTCAATAGCGTTCGCTGAGGCGTTCCCCGAGAGATTCATTAACGTCGGGATAAGCGAGCAGGACCTAGTGTCGATGGCGGCGGGCCTAGCGATAGGGGGTAAGGTGCCGGTCGCGACTGCCTTCGCAGCCTTCCTCATGCGTGCGTGGGAGCAGGTGAGGAACACTGTGGCGAGGATGGGGCTGAACGTCAAGCTCGTCGGCACCCACGCAGGACTATCAGCACACCTTGACGGCGCGTCCCACCAGGTCCTCGAAGACATCGCCTTAATGAGGGCGCTACCCAACACCACGGTAATCGCGCCTGCGGACGCTGAAGCCGTTAAGGAACTGATTAGGCAGGCAGTAACGGAAGTGTGTGGGCCGACGTACGTGAGGTTAGGTAGGGACAACGCGATCCCCGTGTACAGGCGTGGTGAGGTGCGGAACCTCCGCGTCGGGCACGTAAACGTGATTGAGGACGGTGAGGACGCGGTAATATTCGCGCACGGGCCTATGGTCGGCGTAGCCCTAGCCGCGGCCCGCATCCTTAAGCATTCTGAGGGGCTGAGTGTGGGTGTGGTGGACGCCCACACAATCCAACCGCTGGACACGGACGCCGTGGTTAAGCTAGCTAAGCGCGCGAACCTCGCGGTAACGCTGGAGGAGCATAGGCCCGTTGGTGGGCTAGGCTCGGCCGTGGCTGAGGTGCTGACTAGCTCCAAGGTCAGTACCCCGCTACTTAGGTTAGGTGTTGGCAAAGCCTTCGGCGCCTCAGCAAGAAGTTACTGGGACTTACTAAGGTACGCTGGCTTGAGTCCCGAGGAAGTGGCGCGTAGGGTCGGGGGTGCGTTGACGTGAAGAAACTCAAGCTAGCCAGTAAGGAGTTCCGGGAGAGGACCGTCGTTAAGGTCGGGAACATCACCGTCGGTGCTGGCGGGGCCGTAGTGATTGCCGGTCCCTGCTCGGTCGAGTCTAGGGAGCAAGTCATGGAGGTTGCTGAGGCGGTTAAGGAGGCGGGCGCCCACATGCTTAGGGGCGGTGCCTTCAAGCCCCGCACCTCACCCTACAGCTTCCAGGGACTCGGTGAGGAAGGGCTGAAGTACTTGAGGGAGGCTGGCGACGCGTTCGGGCTACCCGTAGTTACTGAGGTCCTAGACCCGAGGCACGTTAGCTTAGTTGCTGAGTACGCGGACGTCCTGCAGGTAGGTGCTAGGAACATGCAGAACTTCTCCCTACTCAGGGAGGTGGGTAAGGCAGGTAAGCCAGTCCTGCTTAAGCGCGGCTTCGGCTCCACCATCGAGGAACTACTGAATGCGGCCGAATACATACTCCTTGAAGGCAATGATCAAGTAATGCTCTGCGAGAGAGGCATAAGGACCTTCGAGAGGACAACGAGGTTCACGCTCGACATAGCCGTGGTCCCCGTGCTTAAGGAGTTAACGCACCTCCCAGTGATCGTTGACCCTAGCCACGCCGCCGGCAAGAGGTCGTTAGTGCCGCCCCTAGCTAAGGCAGCGCTGGCGGCGGGAGCGGACGGGATCATGGTTGAGGTGCACCCCAAGCCCGAGGAGGCCCTCTCTGACGGCCCGCAAAGCCTGAGGCCAGAGGAGTTCGCCGAACTAATGAGGGTGTTGAGGGGGTTCGGGTGGGTAAGGTAGTGCTTAAGGCCGAATTAAGGAGGTCGTGGAGAACCAAGGTAATCATCGGGTGCGGGGCCCTCGCGGAACTGCCTGAGGTCCTGAACGAGCTATCACCGCCCAACACGTTAATCGTTACCGACGCCTCCCTCAAACACACCTGGCTACCTAGGGTAGCGGCCCTAGCGAGGGAGGCTGGGACGCGGGTTAAGGAAATCACGGTTGGTGAGGGTGAGAGGGTCAAGGACGTCGAGACCCTCGTGACCCTGTGGAGGGCGATGGCCGACGCCGAACTAACCAGGAAGTCCGTCGTGGTTGCCGTGGGTGGGGGAGCTGTTCTCGACGTGGCTGGCTTCGCGGCCGCGACCTACATGCGTGGCTGCAGGTTAGTGAATATCCCCTCAACCCTCCTAGCCCAGGCCGACGCCGCTGTAGGGGGTAAGACGGGGGTTAACGTCGCGGGTAAGAACACCGTGGGTGCGTTCCACCACGCGGACGCGGTCATTATCGACCCATCGCTCCTGAACACGTTGCCGAACAGCGCATTCAGGGCTGGCTTAGCTGAGGTGATTAAGCACGCCGTCATCGAGGGTGAGGCAGGGGTAAGGAGGGTTGAGTCCCGCCTAGCAAGCGTGTTGAGGAGGGACCCCAAGGCTCTTGAGGAGGTTATTGCGGGGAGCGTTGCCCTGAAGTTGAGGGTGGTTGAGCGGGACTACGTGGAGTCCGGTGTTAGGGTGGTGCTGAATTTCGGGCATACGGTGGGGCACGCCCTAGAGAGGGTCACTAACTACGGATTAAGTCACGGGGAAGCGGTAGCGATCGGGCTGAGGGTGGAGTCCCTCATGGCTACCAACCTACTTGGCTTCCCGGAGGCCGAAGCCTCAAGGATCACGTCACTCCTGAGGAGGTCAGGGCTGCCGGTGCGTGTGCCGGGAGTGAGTGCCGAGGAAGTAGTGAGTGCCGCGCACCTAGACAAGAAGTTCGTGGATGGGGAGCCACGCCTACCCCTACCCCGCAGGTTAGGGGACTTCGAGATCGTGACCCTCGATTGGGAGGGGTTCGGGGAATGCTTGAGGAATGCCTTAAGAAGGTGTGCCTAGTAGCGACCGGTAAGACCTTAGGGGACTTAAGGGAGGCCGCGTTAAGCACTCCCACTAAGTGGGTGGAGTTAAGGCTAGACACCCTCGCCAACCCAACCACGCCTGCGGTCAAGGAGGGCGTTAAGTCCCTAGTGAGTGAGCTTAGGGACGCGGGTAAGGAGGTGATCCTCACCCTAAGGAACGTTGGTGAGGGAGGGTCCTTCAGCGGCGACCCGCACGAGAAAGTGGCGCTCCTAACGGACCTGGCGTCCGCGTCACCAACACTCATCGACGTGGAGCTTAAGTCCCCCGCCTACCTGGAGGTCGTCGAAGCCTTAAGGCGCTCCGGCATGGGCGTGCTTGCCTCAACCCACAACCTAAGCAACCCCTTAAGCAGGTACGACTTAATCAGGTTGGCTAGGCAGGCGTTCGCCTCAGGCGCTAACATGTTTAAGGCAGTCTTCCCTGCTGGGAGCCTCAACGACAACCTAATCGCTCTTGAGGCGTGCGCAACATGGAGAGGTAAGGTAGTGTCCTTTTGCCTAGGCAAGGCAGGGAGGATCTCAAGGCTACTAGCCCCGTTCTTCGGCGCGCCATTCACGTACGCCTTCCCGGACGGCGGGGAGCCCGTGGCTGAGGGCCAGTTGAGCGTTAGTGAGGTCCTGAAGCTCTGGGAAGCGCTGGGGGTGATGCGGGAATGCGGGTAGCTAAGCTATACCTGATTGGCCACCCGGTCAAGCACAGCGTGAGCCCGCGAATCTACGCCAGGGCCTTCAAGGAGTTAGGGATTAACGCAACCTACGACCTAATCGACGTTGACGAGCAAGGCTTACCCGCAATCGTCGCTGAGCTTAGGGGGAGTGAGGACTGCTTAGGCTTCAACGTAACGATACCTCATAAGGTGAGGGTTAAGCACCTACTCGACAGCGTTAAGGGCCCGGCCCAGGTGATAGGGGCGGTCAACACCGTCGTGAGGTCAGGTGAGGGACTCGCAGGAATCAACACTGACTGGATCGGGTTCAGGAAGGCACTTAAGCGCGTTGCCGGCACCGCGACCTACGGCAGGGCACTCATAATAGGTGCTGGCGGTGCGGGCAGGGCCGCGGCCTACGGGCTGCTGGACATGGTGGATGAGCTAATCATAGTGAGTAGGGGAGGGGTCACTGCGCGCTCCCTAGCTAAGGACGCGGTTACGTGGGGCATCAGGAGGGCGGTAGGGCTCAAGGCGAGTCCCAAGACATGCGTGTGGGCTGCCCTCAGGTCCGACCTAATAGTTAATGCCTCCCCCGTAGGGATGGTCGGGCATGAAGGCACTCCCGTACCTAAGGAGGGGCTTGCGGGAGGCACGGTAGTGCTTGACATGGTGTACAATCCCCTCGAAACAGAGTTACTCAGGAACGCTAGGGAAGCCGGATGCGTCACCATCGATGGTCTATGGATGCTCGTGTACCAAGCCAACGAGAACCTAAAGGAGTGGTTCGGTGCCGAAGCAAGCATTGATGCCCTCAGGGAGGAAGGGTTGAAGGTCCTGAGGGCCAGGACCGCTGAACAAGGGTGAGTGGCGGTGACGCGTTCCGGTGTCGGTGAGTGTCATGGAGGGGTGAGCGTGCTGAACGCCATCCCAACCGGTGTTGGAGGGGCTTTAGGCGTGGGGTTAAGGATTAAGGCGCGCGTCACCTTAACGGGCAGTAACTACGTGTTACGGGGCACGTCAGTAGTTAGGGGTTCGCCGGAACCCTTAAGCACCGAAGTGCTTGAGGCGATCCTCTCAGTACTCAACGAGATCACGGGGTACTCCGGGGGTCTAGTGGCGGAGGTTGAGTCCGAGATCCCCGTCGCCGTGGGTTTGAAGAGCAGTAGCGCTTTAGTGAACTCCCTCATGATGGCGTGCCTTAACGCGTTAGGAGTTGAGGTACGGAGCATCGAGTGGCTTGCCGCGCTAGGCGTTAGGGCGTCCCGCCGCGCAGGCCTCACCGTGACCGGCGCATTCGACGACTCGCTAGCCACCCTAGGGTCTGGGGTGTACGTAACGGACAATCACGCGTTGAGGGTCATCAAGCACGTGATGCTGGCGGACGATGGCCTATACGCCGTGCTTCTCATCCCCCCGACACGTAACCCCATACAGTCAGTAGACCCTAGGAGGTTCAGGGAGTTGAGTCCCTACTACGAAGTAGCCGTTAGGGAAGCCATTAAGGGGGAGTGGGTGACGGCGGCGAACATCAACGGGTTGCTAACAGCTATCGCGACCGGCGTGAACCCGAAGCTACTGGCGTGGACGCTGAGCTTAAGAGGGGTCATCGCGGCGGGAGTGAGCGGTAAGGGACCCGCGCTCTACGCGTTAACCCACGACCCTGAGGCAGTGGCTGAGGCATGGATCAACGCTGGCTTAGGGGGTGAGGTCATCATCGCTAAGGTTCTGGGAGGTGGTGATGGTTGAGGGTAGTTGTGCACCCGGTTAAGGGGTTCTTAAGCGGGGTCGTGGTGGCGCCGCCGTCGAAGAGCTACACGCACCGAGCACTATTCGCCGCACTACTAGCTGACGGCGAGTCCCGAGTGATTAATCCCTTACTCTCCGGGGACACGTCCGCCACGGTGGAGGCGGTGAGGCGCTTCGGTGGGAACGCTGACTTGAGGGTCACGCGTGCGGGGATGGAGGTAAGGGTTGCCGGGGTTGGTGGGGTGCCGCGTAGCCCGCCCTACGTGTACTGCAGGGGTTCGGGAACCACGTTAAGGATAGCTACGGCAGTCGCCGCCCTAGGGGCTGGTGTGACGCTCCTCTACGGTAGCGAGAGCCTCAATAAGAGACCAGTAGCGCCACTCCTTAACGCGTTGGAGGCCCTCGGCGCGCGCACCCTATCACGCAACGGTAAGCCCCCGGTCGCGGTGGCTGGGCCCATCAGGGGCGGTGAGGTGGTTGTTGACGCGTCAATAAGCTCGCAGTTCGTCACAGCCCTCCTAATGGTGGCCCCCACCATAGGCTTGAAGGTTAGGGTGGCGGGGAAGTTCAAGTCCGCTCCCTACGTCGACGTGACGCTTAAGGTGCTTGAGGCATTCGGCGCGAGGTACTCACGCAGTAATGATGGGAAGGTGATCGAGGTTGAGGGCGGGGGCTACGTACCGACACGCTACGAGGTACCGGGAGACTACTCCTCCACCGCCTTCATAATGGCTGCCGCGGCACTAGCCGGTGAAGTCGTGATTAAGGGGCTAAGCCTGAACGACCCTCAAGGCGATAAGGCGGTGCTGAGCTTCCTTCAAGCCATGGGCGCTGAGGTGAGGGTTAGCGGCGATGCTGTTAGGGTCGCTTCCACCGACGTGCTTAAGGGGGTGACGGTGGACTGTAGCGACACCCCCGACCTAGTTCCCGTGCTGGCTGCCCTCGCCCCACACGCTAAGGGCGTGACTAAGGTGGTGGGTGCGGAGCACCTGGCGTTCAAGGAGACGAACAGGTTAGCGACACTAACACGTAACCTCAAGGCGTTAGGGATTGAGGCTTACCCGACGGAGGACGGTATCGTGGTTAGGGGAGGGCGTGTGCGTGGAGGTGTCGTGCACTCATTCGGCGACCACAGGGTAGCGATGGCGATGGCAGTGACCGCGCTGAGGGCTGAGGGTCCCGTAGTGATTGACGGTGCTGAATGCGTGGCTGACTCCTACCCTAGCTTCTTCGACGACTTGAGGTCATTAGGGGTTAGGGTCGAGGTGATTAAGGAGTGATCGGGAAGGCGTTTAAGGTCTCGATCTTCGGCGAGAGCCACGGCACGTGCGTCGGCGCCCTCATAGAGGGCTGTCCCCCCGGCTTGAGGGTGGATGAGGAACTACTGTGTGCTGAGTTAAGGAGAAGGAGGCCTGGCTCTGCACTCACCTCACCTAGGCGTGAGGAGGACGAACCCGTAATCATGTCTGGGGTGTTCAGAGGGAGGAGCACTGGAGCCCCCATACTCATAATAATATATAATAGGGATAGGGACTCCTCCTTCTACGAAGCAATTAAGGACACGCCCAGACCCAGCCACGCGGACTACGTTGCGCGCGTGAAGTACTGGGGTATGAACGACTATAGGGGAGGCGGGATTTTCTCAGGGCGCTTAACGGCTGCCCTAGTTGCTGCTGGGGCAGTAGCTAAGGAGTTGCTGGGTAAGCACGGGGTACGCGTGTACTCCTACGTCGTCAAGGTAGGTGATGTGGAGGCCTCCGTTAAGCCCAGGGACTCCCCCGAGTTTAGGGAGGCGATAGACGCTAGCCCGGTTAAGTGTCCTGACCCCCGAGCCTCTGAACTCATGGAGGGGTTAGTGAGGCGCGTGTCTGAGGAGGGTGATAGTGTGGGTGGGGTTGTTGAGACGGTGGTGTTCAACGCCCCCGTAGGGCTCGGCTCCCCGCCCGCGGACACGTTGGATGGTGACATAGCTAAGGCTGTGTTCGCCGTGCCCGGGGTTAAGGGCGTGGAGTTCGGCGCGGGCTTCAGGATGGCGGGGATGAGGGGGAGCGAGGCTAATGACCCGCTCGTCATTCATGACGGTGAAGTGGTTACCGAGACCAACAACTCAGGAGGTATTAACGGCGGGCTAAGCAACGGCGCCCCCATAGTGTTTAGGGTTGCTTTCAGGCCCACACCCACGATAAGGAAGCCTCAGAGAACCGTTAACCTAGCGACGATGCAGCCAGCAGTAATCGAGGGTTGGGGCAGGCACGACCCATGCATAGCCATTAGGGCCGCACCAGCCGTGGAGGCAGTTACCGCGCTCGTGCTCGCTGACCACTTACTAAGGTGGTACTCGTGGGAGGGGATGCGCTCAAGGATCTTAGGTTAAGGATCGATGAGATCGACGCGGAGATAATCGCCCTCCTCAAGGAGAGGATGCGTGTATGCGCCGAGATAGGGAGGGTTAAGGCACGTGAGTCAATCCCCGTGAGGGACGAGGCGAGGGAGGCGGAGGTCTTAAGGAGGGCCGGGGAATTCGCGGAAGTGTTTAAGGTGATCATCGAGGCATGCAG
>JALWZB010000136.1:2922-3307 GCA_027002995.1 Desulfurococcales archaeon | reverse complement strand
GTCTAATAACGACACCTATCTAAGGCTATGTGTAACTTAGGTTAGGGGGTTGCTGTGTGCGTTTCATGTGATTGCGTGGATGGTGTTGACGGTGACCCGCGGTGCTTGAGGTTCGGGGAGCGCCTTGCCGAAACGCTTGTGCAGGGAGTTAGGGAAGCCTTAGGCGATATGGGTGACGTAGCCTTACTGTTGTCAGGCGGTATAGACACAACCTTCACCGCAGTAGCTCTTAGCGAAGCCGGGATCAGGCCAGTCAGCATCACGGTCACTTACGGTGATGCGCCAGACTCCCCCTACGCCGTACTGGTTGCGCGTAAGCTTAACTTAAGCCATACCACCATCGACCTGTCTAAGCGAGAGGATTTACTGAATCACTGTTTGGGAT
>JALWZB010000136.1:0-2912 GCA_027002995.1 Desulfurococcales archaeon | reverse complement strand
GTGATGGTGGTGATGAGTTATTTCTCGGGTATTCCTTCCTATTAAGGAGTGATGGGGAGTCGCTTAGGGAGTGGCTTAACAGGGTTGAGGGAGGTAATGCATGGTTCCCTGCACCCGTACTGGGTAAAGCCCTCGGGCTTAGGGTCGTACCTGCCCTCTACACCGGTGATGTGAGGAGGTTCGCGTCCCGCGTACCGCTTGAGTGCAGGATTGGGGTACGTGACGGGGTTAGGTGGGGTAAGTACCTTATGCGCCTGTACCTTGAGTCAAGAGGGTTTAAGGAGGTCGCCTGGAGGAGTAAAACGCCCGTGAATATGGGTTCAGGCGTTAACGAGATACTTAAGGAGTGGGCATCCATGGTCGGTGACGAGGATATCGCGCGCGTGGTTAGGGAGGCTGGCTTCGAGCCTCCATCAAGACAGCATGCATACCTCTACAAGGTAATGGTGGGGCTTGGAGCTCAGCCGCCAGAGCCCTGTAGCGATGAGAGGTCACGGTGCCCGGTGTGCGGTAGGTGCCTTCAGGGCAGGCACTGTAGGTTCTGCGGGGCGTCCCTAGATCGCGGCGGGCAGGTCATGGTCTTCACGGGTGACTATCTATGAGGAAGGTCGCACTATTCTCGGGAGGCAAGGACTCGCTCTACGCTGCCTTAAGGGAGTGGCCTGTCGACGCGTTCCTGATACTCCACTACGATTTCCCTTACCCCTCACCCCACCTCGTTAACCTGGGAGCGACGATCCTTACAGGGATCCTGACAGGCGTCCCTGTGATGGTGGCTAAGCTGAGGAAGGGCTTAGAACCTACTGAAACAGTAGAGGTTCTTAGGAAGCTTAACGCTGGCATAGTGATTGCGGGGGACGTCTACATCGAGGATCACTTAAGGTATATGGAGAGAGTGGCTAGTGAGGCTGGAGCCGAGCTCAGGGAGCCTCTCTGGGGTGAGGACCCGCTGGAACTCCTGCATAGGGAGGTTAAGGCAGGGATCGACACGCTGGTTACGGGGGTTATTAACGGCTTAGAGGAGCTCCTAGGCGTGAAGCTTAACATTGAGAGCCTTGAGCAGTTCATTGGAAAATTAATGGAGCGCGGCATAGACCCGCTGGGTGAAAACGGAGAGTACCACACGCTGGTATTGAATTCACCTGTTCATACCTCACGCCTAAGAGTTAGGGTCGCTGGCGAGGTCACGAGCGGTAGGGGAAGAATACTTAAGGTAATCCCTGAATCAATCACCTAAGCATCCCATCAGTAAATACCGTCACGCCGGACACCTTGAAGAGATTGAAGAGCCTCCTCATGCAACTCTCCACCTCCTTCTTGAAGACCTCATTGCTTATCCTGCCTGAATGTAGTCTGCTGTGGAGCCTAGCTAATCCCGCGGTCCTCGGGTAGGAGCCGTCAAGTACTGCCTTAGCAGTGTTTACCTTGTCATTACATCATTAACCTAGGCAAGGCACGTGTGTCTTCAACCGTTACTCACATGGCTTTGAGTGCCTAGCTTGAGAATCAGTAATTCCTGTCTTAAGCGCTAATAACGTGAGTAAGGTCTTAGCGTCCGCGACGGGCTCGGAGAGCACGGCGTTCAATGCCTCATCAACGTCCTTAAACACCACTGTCTCTATGACCTCATACTTCTCTGGCCTAGCCCCGACGTACTTGAGGTCCTCGGCAACGTAGATGTGTAGGATCTCGTCGCTGTAGCCGGGGGTCGTGTGTATGGAGAATAACTTCCTTAAGGATCCCGCCTCGTACCCTATCTCCTCAACTAACTCACGCTTGATAGTCTCCTCAGGGGACTCACCGGGCTCGACGACACCGGCAGGTATCTCCAGGACCCACCCATTAATTGGTGCTCTGAACTGCTTGATCAGTATTACCTTTCCGTCTGGTAGGATTGGGAGGGCGGCAGCTGCTTCACCGAAGCGCACTACCTCCCTAGCGACGACGCTGCCCTTAACCCTCAGCAACCTCTTGATTAGGGTTACGCGTCTCCCGGCGTAGATTACCTCGTCTGCAATCAGCTCCGGCACACAACGTCTCAAACCAGCATCCCAACCCTTAATACAGAAGGAAATTAAACAGTTACCATAGGTAAAACTAGGTAGTAGGCGCATTAATGAAGCACTACCCGCCAGAAAGCTTAATGGGTCTTCCTAGAGGCGGGGTTTTCACGATATTTAAGCTTTGCTAGCTTATTTTAAGTCGTTAAGGAAACAAAACTTATTTGGCCTCTCTTTATCAGAGAAACCGGGGTTGATAGAAATGCTCCTGAGCAAGGGAGCATCTAAACTTATAAACTTTCTTCCTGTCCTCCCTCCTAATTATTGGTTTAGTAGTACCACTAGCCACATCATTACAGCATCCTAAAGTAGCTACTGAAGTACATACAGACGTCAAGGCACTTAAGTTCATCCCTCCCAAGTATGAGTTTAAGAAGATACCCAAGTATAAGGGGCTCTACAGGAGTTACAGTAACCTCAAGAAGAATTTGCATTACTTAGGTACATTAGTGTGCGGTTATGGATTAATGATTTCTGTGTACAGGGATCTTAACTCACTTACGGCGACAATTATCTATCATACGGCGGAGGGACGTGTGCTCAAGTACTTATCTGAGAAACTTAAGCTAGTTAAGGAGAAATCAACAAGTAATTACGCTTACAAGGTTTACGAAATCCTCATACCTAATGTAAAACTAAGCGATAGGGAATTAAGTGCTAGCCTAGAAAGCGTAACTAAAGAAGTAGTTATTTGGGAAGCACATGTTGAGGGCATAGTAGTATACAATTTCGGGGTGTGGGGTAGCTACAAGGTTCACTTAAAGGGGATCGTATGGATCAAGGATGAAGGTAGTGGTAGCAAAGTTATAGTTGATGCTGTTGAGAAGGGATCCTATGCTGAGAGAATTGGAG
>JALWZB010000135.1 GCA_027002995.1 Desulfurococcales archaeon | reverse complement strand
TAATGGTAGGCTGTTCCAGCTTTAATGGTACTTTTTTTAAATACTCCTAAGCACTAATGAGAATTGTGAATGAATGGGTCTTCGATGACCCGCTTTGCGGTGAGGCACCTGCCCTCGGATGGGTGGGGCGTGGCGTTGCCCTCGACCGAGCCCCATGAGGTGCGGGCGAAGCCAATGAACCCACACCAAGGGCCAACCTCGCTCACGGAACTAAAAATACGAAAACCATCTAGAAGTACCGTGAGTGGGGAAACGCTAGTTCGTAAATCACTAAAAGTGAATTATACCTCTCAAACTTTTCGTCCTAATACGATCGAGCACTTCCCTCGCGGTGCGTGGTGCTTTACCCAGCAAGTCAGCAATTATAGCGTAAGTGTCGACAATCACTGCATTAGTCTCTTTAGCCATAGCTCCTCATCCTCCGTAATTTCCTTCCTGATTTCATCTAGGTTGACCCTCCTTAGTCTCTTGCCCCTCTCCCTTAACTCGCTCCAGAGGTCACGCGTCTTCAGAATAATTTTATCATCAACCACCTCCATTTCTAGAACGGACCCCTCTCGTATCCCGAGCTTCTCGCGAATAGGCTTAGGAATCACGATAACACCACGCTTACCTACCCTAACATAAACCACTGGCATACTTCCACACCCATGTTACATAGCTTACTTGCCTGAACACAAGATTGATCAGAATCTGAATAAGCCTTATTTCTGAGGTAAGGTTATACATACTACAATACCTTGATTTTACTCTCTTTTAAGAGTAACTTAACGGCACATGATGACAGTGTAACCCGCTAAGTCGTTGTTGGCTCCAGCTTATTTAGGTGCTTCATGCCATAATACGTGGGAGGGTGAGTGAATAGGAGTAGGGACTGGCTTAAGCAGGCACTTAAGGACTTGGAGCATGCGAGGAAGAGCATTGACCTGCGGGACTATGAGTGGGCCTGCTTCAGCTCCCAGCAGGCTGCGGAAAAAGCACTTAAGGCAGTATACCTGAGCTTAGGGATGGAGGCATGGGGACACGACTTAACGAACCTGTTGAGAGGTCTCAGAGAGCTTGCCGGGCTTAAGATCCCTAAACGGTTAAGGGAGTGTGCGGCTGAGCTAGATAAGCATTACGTAATATCAAGGTACCCAAATGGCTTTGCCGAGGGTGCGCCGTGGGAGCACTACACGCGGAAGGACGCCGGGAAATGCGTTAAGTCGGGGGAGAGGATCGTTGAGTGGGCAAAAAGTGTTATTGAGAGCAGACAGGGAGGAAGTGATTAGGCGGCTTAAGGAGTTCAAGGAGCGGGTGGTGAGGAAGTACAGCAACATTAAGTCAGTGATTCTGGTTGGGAGCGTTGCCACCAACACACATACTGTGAGAAGTGATGTTGACGTGGTAGTGATTTACGAGGGGAGAGAGCCTAACTACGCCTACCTGAAGGAAGTCCTCTCAGAATGCGTGAAGCTACCGGCAGACCTCATCATGATTGAGGAGTCTAAGATCCCCAAGCTAAGCCCTAAGCTAAGGGAGGAGTGGCTGGGTAAGGGCGTGCCCATCGACTGAAGTACGCCTAAGACAGCAGTTTTAGTGGAGAACTGGACGTACCCATAATTACGTAGGGTAAAGCTTGAGGGACTGACTTTACGTGCATTGTGAGTGACGATTCCTAGGCATTCGTGGGGATTTACTGTTAGTGTAACTGTTAGTGTATTGGCTTAATGATTAACTAATTCACTGCGTTAAGTACTTTAACGAGGGCGTGTGAAGGACTATGCGCTAGATAAGTGGTTCAAGCCTTGAACTCGTGGGATCTTGAAACGCGTATTGCACTATTCGCTGGGCCCTACTCTAATCCATTCCCTGCACTTAGCCAGCACTAGGTTAATAGCGCCATCTAGGTTCCCGGCCCTTAGTAGCTTCAGGGCTTCCTCGTAGAGCTTCCTTAAGCCTTCAGCACTTATTGGTAGGTTCGCTAGGCTTGCGTAGTGCTTGAGTTCGTACACGTGCTCGTCTATGGAGTGGGTCGTTAAGCCTAACCTCTCGGAAACCGCTAGCTCCAGAATCCTTGCCGCTATCTCATCAACGCACTCCCCTAAGTCACCTTCATGGATTAGGCGCTCGAACTCCGGGTAGGATGCCCTGAGGGCGGCATGCGCTAACTCATGAACGGCTATGTGCAGTGTCTCCCTAAACACCTCCTTCACTAGGTTGGCGGGCAGGGACTTACCGGTGAGGCGGGTTAATTCCTCGTGAGCAGCCAGTATCCCCTTAACAACTTCCTTAGTTACTGCGTCGATGTCCTCAGAACCCATCATGAGGGCACCGGGATTAATTAGGTGGCGCGTCATAATTATCGTTTATTGCTGGCTAGGTTCAGCCTTGTCAAATTAACTTTACAAGCATTCTTAAGCGGAACGGGGGTGAAGGTAGTGCGGTGGACGTAATGCTGGGTAACGAGGTCGTGGTTCGCGCTGTGGCTAGCGAGTACCGTAGGAAAGTACTCGAGCACCTACTGAGTAGTGGGGCCTCAACGTATACTGAGTTAATGCGTGCTTCGGGCTTGGAGGAGAGCAGTAAGTTCGCGTACCACTTAAGGAGGTTGGTTGCGGCCGGGTTGATTAAGCAGGGTGTTGACGGTAAGTACCGCTTGACTGGTAAGGGGCGGAGGGTTGCGGTGATGCTTAAGGAGGAGGAGCTTGACCCGCCAACAGTTCTGGACACGTTGTCGGAGTTCAGTAAGTCGTGTAACGTGAGAAGGTTTGTGTATGGTTCTGTTGGGGTGGGTGTTGGTCTCTGGTACTTAGTGTGTGGCTCCATAATGACGGCAGCGTCCTTACTCGGTATGCCTGCTAAGCTCGAGGTTGCTGGGACAACGTACTACGCGTTACTTAACCCGACGGTAACCGCGTTAATGGTGATTGCTGGCGTTATCGCCTTACTGATTGGCCTTAAGTTGCTCAGCACGGAGTTCCCGGACGCGTCAGCGCTCCAGCTAGTGATGATGCAGAGGTACACGACGTTTCTGCTTCTGAGGTCAACGTACTTGAGAACGTACCTAGTAACGTACCTCGCTGCTGCCTTGACCTTCGTGGCGCTGATCTGGCTTGCCCTCACGCCTTACCTGGGCAGTTAATGCTTTACCGGGTTTAAGCATGGCACGGGAATTCTTGAAGCATTTTTGCGGGGCTTATGCTTAGCTCCTTCGTGAGCTTCACGCTTCCGCCGATGGACTCGTACATGGGTACGTAGCTCCAGTCGTACTTCACGTACTTGATGGTGTCGAGGCTGGCGTACTTCGGGATTAGGACCGTTCCGTTGTTCAGCACCTTAGGTCTGAGTTCAAACCACACCTTAGAGTACTCGAACTCACCTATGAGCATAAAGACAAACACGTTATGTCCGTCGATGGGCTTACTGAGCTTGACCTTCACGATTGACATGGGTATTGCTGGAGGCACGCCTAAATCGTTCACTAGTTTCTTAGCTATTTGGAGGCACGTAGCATTGACTTGAACGTCGCAGAACTTGAAGTTAGCCCCCACGCTCCTTAACCACGTCCTGAACCTGTCGCAGTGTGGGCACCCCTGAGCACCGTAAATACATAGGGTCACGTCGCTTGGGAATGAGGAATTCGCGCCTTCCTCACCACTGT
Organism: Desulfurococcales archaeon; assembly: GCA_027002995.1. GTDB lineage: Archaea > Thermoproteota > Thermoprotei_A > Sulfolobales > NBVN01 > WAOL01. The sequence continues at coordinate 7,276 of JALWZB010000135.1, read as the reverse complement.
TGCTCCCATGTGCGAAGGAGTAGTAAGCAACCACACCCACGGCGACAGCGGCTACGGCCACTAAGATCAGTATCCACGCGTACCCTTTCCTCAAGGCGTTAAGCACCTTCAAGAATAGATTACGCCTTAGGTCTTAAATAATTGCGAGAAACACCCGCAACTACCTAGAGAGGAACGTTAGGAGCAGGAGAGGCGTCATCGTCACCAGTAACGCCATGTAGGGTGAGTCAGTGAAGGAGCTTGATGAGATCAGGAGAGCTACGATGAGTGACCAGGCACCAGCAACGCCTACTAAGACGTGCGTTAGGCGCGCCCGTAGCCGTGTATCGGCGTGGGTAAGCACGTACTTAAGCACTAGGTAGGCGGCACTCACGGCGAAGCCAACCCTAACTGGAAGGGGCGGTGTTAACCACCAGTACATCCTAACGTTAACTAAACATGCAAGATAGTACCACGGAGGGAAGCCGTAGGCTAGCATAGCTTCTAGTATCGATTCACTCACCACGTACGAGATAATGAAGGAAACTACGGAAGCCGCAATACCCCACCCCCTCATAGTGTGGATGATGAGGAAGCCCAGGACGAGCACTGACACTGAGATCCCAGCAAGCACGGGAGAGCCTATAACTAGCGCTAGGAAACCCGACGCGAGCCACAGAATAAGTACTAGGACGTGAGGTGACAGGCGCCACAACCTCTTTCTCATCATTAAGTATGATGCGCCAGCACCGAGCAAGGCACCTGCCGCAACCCCTAAGGCGTACGCAGTCCTCCCAATAACCACACCCACAGCTAAGGCGGTCAGCGGGGCCGCGTACAGCAGTGGTGAATCAGTGCTTAACCGCATAGGTAGCACCTCTCATGGATAGGAAAGCCTCTATCGCGCGTGTCCTAAGGGTGCCGGGCCTCGCCAGGATGAAGTCACCGCCGCCCACTACCACGGCTCGAATCACATCATTTAACCTCCTCCTCTCGGATTCGGCGATGTCGTTAATCACGGGCATCACTTCACCCGGAACGCGTTCGGACGCGTACGCTACGGTATCAGGGATTATGAATATCGGCGTTACTTGAAGTGCTCTGAGCGCCTTAACCATCCCCTCAACCTCCGCAGCGCTTAAGCAACTGAGCGGTGAGAGCACGAGGACGAGGGTGCCCCGCTTAACGTATCTCCCCACAACGTCCGGGAGCCACCTGATCCTGCATTCCGGGGTGGGCTGTACCTCCTCCAAGTACTTAAGCGTTGAGTAGATGTAGTCAAGCCTCTTCGTTGGCGGTAGTGAGAGGGACGGTGAGCTAGCTATGAAGAACCCGACGGCATCCCCGTACCGCTGGGCTAGGTGGACAATGCCTCCAGCAGCATCCACTATGTCGTCTATGAGCCTTCTTCCCTTCGAGTACTCGAATGCCGTAACTGAGAACGGGTCAACAGCTACGAACACGTCCCTCTCCGACTCAAACAACATCTCCTTAACTAGGGGAACACCCCTAGTGTTGCGGGCGCTGGAGGGCCAGTGAATAAACCTAACGTCATCACCTGGCACGTACTCCCTTAGCTCCACGAAGTCCCCGACCCCACCCTTAACCATTACTGGGTGACCGCCTGGTGAAGGGTACCTAGCTCTGGGCGGGGGTGCGCGCACCGACTCGGCGTAGAACGTCGGGACGGCGTCGAAGCTACGTAACGTCACTGGAGGTAACACGTACTCATAAACAATCAGGCCTAAGGGGGAGGGTGCAGTTACGGAGACAGGGCCTAACACGTGCGTGCCCCTGTAAAGCGGCTTAACTAAGTACTCAAGCCTCACGTAACCCCTCCCCCGACTCACTAACTCCCCCTTAACCTCAGCAACCCTTAAGTCAATGGTGTCGCGGACCTCAATCACTAACTTACCCTCACCCCTTCCCATAACCCACGCCTCAACCACTACCCGCCCCGCACTCCCGAGGACCACGCGCTTCGGGAAAGTCGTTAACCTTAAGGACACCCTAGAACCTAAGGCACCGCTCAATAAGGCAAGCGTGTCCATGAGTACGAGCATGCTTAGGAATGCCGAGAACGTTACGAACTCAACCCTCCTGAAGATAGCTCCGAGCAGACCTGTGAGTAGCGCTAACGTAACCGCTAACGCTCCCGGCGACGTGAGCCTAGCTCTCCTGCGTATTGGCTCTATGACCTCACCTAGGTACGGGGATCGACTCAAGGATCTCACGCACGACGCCGATCAACGCCTTATACGTCCATAACGGCTCCTTGCTGTAGGAACTAACCAGCACTTCAGGTCTAAGCACCAACCTGTGATTAATCACGTCCGGGAAAACATCCCTGACGTCGTCAGGGATCACGTAGTCACGTCCCTCACTAACGGCGGCGTGAGCGCGTGAAGCGTAGAAGAGGTGGACGGCGGCGCGCGTGGACGCACCTAAGACTAGGGAGGGGCTCTCCCTCGTAGCCCTAACGAGGTCAATGATGTACTTCATGACGGCGTCACTGACCTTAATCCTCCTCACAACCTCCCTAAACCTAAACACGTCCTCCCTCCTAAGAACCTGCTCAACATCTAACTCCTCACCGTGAAGTGCCTTCTTCCTCAGCACCTCAACCTCCTCTTCCGCACTAGGGTAGGGCGTGACTACCCTGAACGTGAACCTATCTAGCTCGGCCTCGGGTAAGGGGTAAACGCCCTCGGTCTCCACGGGGTTCTCGGTCGCTATAACCATGAAGGGCTCCGGTAGGCGGTAAGTCCTGCCAGCCACAGTCACCTGCCCCTCCTGCATTGCCTCAAGCAACGCGGCCTGCGTTCTTGGAGGGGTTCTGTTTAGCTCGTCAGCAAGGAGGATGTTCGTGAATACGGGGCCTCGCCGGAACTCGAACTCCATGGTTTTCTGGTTGTAGACGAGCGTGCCTATAATGTCGCTTGGGAGCAGGTCAGGCGTTAACTGCACGCGCTTGAAGTCAAGGCTGAGGGTAGCTGCGAAGGCCTTAGCTACGTAGGTCTTAGCGGTTCCGGGCACGCCCTCTACTAGGACGTGCCCTCCTATGAGTAGGGCTTCAAGGAACCTCTGAAGCACGTGCTCCCTACCGACAATGTATTCTCCGACGACCGAGCAGATCCTGTTAAAAGCTTCGGCCAGCTCCTTCACTTCATTAGGCATTTACGAATCTCCTCCAACCACTTACGGAATTCTACGCACTCGTCAAATACTTTTTCCTCGTTACCACAACCCCTCAGAACCTTAAGGAAGGTGAGGTACGCACCCACGCCCTTCCTGACCCCTAACCTCGCCATGAGCCTAAACAATATCTTAGCCTTCGTGGCGGGCCCCACAGAATACATCATGCCCCTACTCACTAACGTCACCCCAGTTAACTCACCCAGTACCTCAACGTACTTCAGCGTAGCATGCCTCCAGATGGCCTTGGGGTTACCGACTACCGAGAGGAAGTCATCACCTAACGGGGGCTGGATAACGATGTTCGTGGAGGGCTTAGCTTGAGTAAAGCAACACTTACTCGTGAGGAACACTACCACCCTATACAGGGTGACGAACGCCACGACCAAGGCAAGTAAATCAAGTAATAGGTTCATTCCCACCACCGGCGCTCTTCACAACCCTCCTAGCCTCCTCAAGCCACTCCTCCCTCAACTCCCTACCGGCGAAGCGCCATAGCTCATAGTAGCGGACCGCGTTCACGGCGCTCACCTTGAGGTCTTCGCTAAGTTCGCTCCAGTGCTTCTTAATTAGCTGGAGAACCTCCCTATGAGTTATTACGTCGGGCTTACGCCCCGTCACCTTCCCCAACCTCGTGGCTAACACCTTAATGGCCTTCACCAGCTCATTCTCTGGGGGAGTGACACCCAACTCCCTGAGTTCCTTACTTCCCCCTTCAGTCCCGCCCCTACGTACGCGCCTCCTAATCACGACTACGTTCCCTCCCTTCAAGGCCCTCCTCCTAACAATCACGACGTAGGCGCTGAGGACCGCTAGCATGGCCGAAGTGATTATTGCTGCTGGTAGGAGGAAGCTCTCCCTACCCCGGCTCGAGGTCGTCGCATTGCGTGGTTGCTCTGAGGGGAGTGTGAAGAGGCTGGAGAGCCATGCGAAGAACTCCTTAATCCTGTCTATTAGGGCTTGGAGGAAGCTGGTCTTAGGTCTGACCTTAGGTAGCTTCACTCTAAGTATCCACGGTATGCTAACGTTGTTCTTACCGGTCGGTAACCCGGCAGTCGTGGTGACTTCCTCCCCATGCCCCGGGATGTGCGGGGTGTTAGAACCAATTACTGGGGCGATAGGCGTTGTGGTTGTGACGACCCTCTCGACTGGAGGGGGACTCCAGAGTAAGGAAACAATTATGAATACAGCCAGCACAAGCGCTAGTACTGCGGTACTCCTGCCCTCAAGCATTAGGGTGACCGTGAAGACTTATGTGTGAATGGTAAAATCTTTTCAAGACTCGCGACAGGGTAGGTGTGCTGGTGCGGGCGGGTCACCTCTCCATTATCCACTCAGTCCTGTCCCTCTTATCCATCAGTCTAATGCCTAGCGCCGCTAGCTCGGAGCGTATCCTGTCAGCGATCTCCCACTCCTTCCTCCTGCGGAACTCCTGCCTCACCTCCACTATCAGGTCCACTAGCTTACGAACTAACTCATCACTCCCCTCACCGCCAGCGAAGTACTTGTCAAGCACCCCTAGAACCTCGTTGAACTCCCTCAGCGCCTCCCAAGCCCTCAGCACCCCTGCCGCGAAAGGCTTCTGGCTGAGGTCCCTGAAGACTATGGTGGTTAGCTCGTACACGTGGGCGAACGCTTTGCTTGCGTTGAAGTCGTCGTCCATGGCATCATAGAACCCTTTCCTCACCTCGCTTATTGCGTTGAGCACGCGTAATTGCCCCTCGCTGAGTGAGTGATCCGGCTCGACCTCCTGCATGAGCTTCTTCAGGAGCTCCACAGTACTTACTAACCTGCTGAAGGACCTCTCAGCCTGCTTGAGGGACTCCTCCGTCATCTCCACGGGCTTCCTGTAGTGTACCGTCGCAAAGAGGAGCCTTATGACTTCAGGCCTCCACTTCTTGAACGCCTCCTTAAGGGTCACGATGTTGCCTAGGCTCTTACTCATCTTCTCCCCGCCTAACCTGAACATACCTGTGTGAAGCCAGTACTTCACCCAAGGCCTAATACCGAACCTCGCCTCACTTTGAGCCCTTTCGTTCTCATGATGCGGGAATATGAGGTCCTGACCACCGCCGTGGATGTCGAAGCGCTTGCCCAAGTACTTCGAACTCATGACGGAGCACTCGATGTGCCACCCAGGCCGGCCCTTACCCCAGGGCGACTCCCACCACGGCTCCCCAGGCTTAGCGGCCTTCCATAGCGCGAAGTCGTAAGGGTGTTTCTTCTCCTTAACGAAGCCCTCCTCTTGCCCCCACAGTTCCTTCGATAATCTCCCACTCAGCCTCCCGTAGTCATCGAACTTGTCCACGTCGAAGTACACGCTACCGGACGGGGCTACGTAAGCGTAGCCCGCGTCTATGAGGGCTTGAATGAACTCTATTATTTCGCGTATGTGGTCGGAAACGCGTGGGTGTATGTGGACGTGTATGTTCAGCTTCTCCAGCCCCTCTAAGTAGTCCTTGGTGTACCTGTCAGCTATCTCCCTCCACGAGACACCCTCCTCGTTAGCCCTCCTGATGATCTTATCGTCTATGTCCGTGATGTTCTGCACGTGTATGACGTCATACCCTCTCAGCCTTAAGTACCGCTTGATGACGTCGAACGCCACGTACGTCCTAGCATGCCCTAAGTGGCTATAGTCGTAGACTGTTGGACCACACACGTACATCTTAACTAGCCCGGGCTCGAAGGGCTCGAAAACCTCTACCTCCCTGCTCAACGTGTTATACACACGCAACACAATAGGCAACACCGACACACCATAGTGAGGAACCCCTAAATACCTTAACCAAGCCATTTTGGAGGGAGAAGGCACGGGAATTAAGGTGTGCGAGGCACTTGGTGTTGAAGTATGGTTACCTAAGCGCCACTACCTGAGCTTCACTAACAGCCCATACTACGCCCACCACCGCCTAGCAGCCATCGACGTATACCCGCCTAGAGGAGAGCACGAGGTCCTATCCCCTATTGAGGGAAAGTTACTGTTGCATAGGGTGGTCGGTGGCGAACACATACTCGGGTTCAGAAGCGGTGACGCCTACGTTAGGATCCTACACGTTAGGCCGAACCTAAACGTGGGCGAGACAATCTCGGTAGGGGATCCATTGGGTGAGGTCACGTGGAGCCCCACGTTCTTCAAATGGACGGATCCCCACCTACACCTCGAAATCAGATCGAGGAATAACTTTGTGGGGGCTAGGGGATGCGCTAGGTTAAGCGTTCATAACGACCTAGTGAGCTTCCTAAGGAATAATGTGGACCTAGGTTCAGGCCCGCAGAAATACATCGTCGACTTAATCATGAGGGACAGGTACGTGGTCCTTAAGCCCCACTCAGGTAGTGTATTACCAGCGCTAACCGTGAGCACCGATGACGCGTTAGGTATTATGGAGGGGGGCATCCCCTACTACGGGCACGCAGGGGTCATACTGCTACGCAACAGCGCCGACTACCCGGTACATGCGGGTTCAGGCGTAAGGATTAAGGGCGCCGTTATTGGTCAAGCGGATTTCACCTCAGGGCCTTATGCACATCTACCAATACCTAAGGGAAGACTCCACATAATGCTCAACGATAATCGCGTGTACGGCACGGCCTTCTTTATCGGCGCGCCCTTCGTGAAGGTCATTCCGAGTGACTGGCGTGACCTCGCATTGAGCGAGGGCGATACAGTGGAGCTACGCCTTCAGACATCCTAGGAACATGTGTTGCTATATATCATGGAAGGTAAACACCAAGCCGATCACTGTAAACGATATCAGTTAACCATTTAACTGTCGACAAATACCGTTAACGGAACGACTCATGAGCAGGACGGTCGTCATAGGTATTAGGGTGCCTAAGGAACTTAAGGAGGAGCTTGAGAGGTTAGGCATAAACTACTCTGACGAGGTAAGGAAGTTCCTTACCAAGCTGGTAAGGGAGAAAAGGACTGAGAAGCTAATTAAGGAGATCGACGACTTCATGGCGAGAATCAATCCCATAAAGGAAAACCTCGCGGCAGAGCTGATCAGGGAAGACAGGAATGAAGGTTGATGAAGGTAGTCGTTGATTCAAACGTTCTCATTAAGTAGTTTATTCCGGAAAAAGTATAGTAATTGTG
>JALWZB010000134.1 GCA_027002995.1 Desulfurococcales archaeon | reverse complement strand
CCATCATCTCAAGCCCCTCCGCCACCCCAACCTCCTTAAGCTCCCTCCAGAACCTCGGGACACCGCCCACGAGCCCCTCAGGGCCCGGCACGATGTCGTGGATGGCTATCACCCCGCCCTCCCTAACTAGGGGCGCGTAGGTCTCGAAGTCCCTCCTAACCCCCTCGTACGTGTGGTCCCCATCAATGAATAGGAAGTCCAGCTTAGCCCCACCCAAAACCTTCAAAACCTTCCTCACGGTTCTGGCGTCGTGGCTGTCGCCCCTGATGAGCACGACCCGCTGCTTACCGCGTGCGAACGCCTTATAGGCCAACCCCTTCAGCGCCGGGTAGCCGCCGCCAAACGGCCCCCCAGGTAAGTCGATGCTAATGATTAACGCGTCATCGGCCGCCACCCTAGTCCACAGGAGGAGCGTCCCTCCCCTAGCGGTCCCGATCTCCAGCACGTACTTGGGCCTAAGCCCCTCAAGCACCTCAAGTAACCTCTCTATCTCCCACCTAACCTGCATCGGCCTGAACAGCCTAACGGGGTCACGGGCCCTAGCGAAGAGCCTATCAAGAACCTCACCCAAACCCAAACCCCTAACACGGAAAGCAACGTAAGGGAGTAAGGCGAAGCTCACCAACCCAACACGATCATCAACAACCCGCGCAACCCCGCCGACGGCCCCGCCAACCAGTCCCCCAAGCAAGAAGGCACGGCGGGCTCCGAACAACCCCTTAAGCAGGTCCCCAACACTCACCCCAACCCACCGCAGGAAGAACAGCAACAAAACCCAATAGCGAACCCATCAATCGGAAAACCGCCTATAAACCGAAAAACTTAATAAGCAATCGCCAGCAAAGCGAGAAAACCCCGCAAGCACCGACAAACCGCCGAAAACACGGAACATCGACTCGGGCCTCAGCAGGATACTTAAAAGACCCCACCCTAACCATTAACCCACACATTGCGAGCCTACCACCCGCCCGCGATGACGGCGGGCAGTGCCTACGTAGATTAAATTAAGCAACTCCGTAAACATTCCTCCCCCGAAGTCCTTGAGGAAGGAGATTAAGGAGCTAAAGGGAGTAGTTAACGGAGGGAGGGAATCGTGGGTTTCCTTGAGCGCGGGGTGAGGCACTACCAGAAATTAATGCGTTAAGCAGGTTCACGAAGTTCTAGAGCGTCACCCCACACTCCCTGAGGGGAGCGCGGCCCGCATCGTGAGGGAGGACCGTGATGGTCGTTGATGCCTCAAGCCTAGCTAGGCCCCTCCTAATTAGGTTCACTATGGGGTCGGCGTCGAAGAGGTATGCTCACCTCCCCTCCCTATCCTCCCGTATGGCCCTAGCCACCTTATCGTCAGGTATGTGTGCCACCCTCTCACTCAACTTCCTAGCCTTCTCCTCAGCCTCCTCAAGCATCCTGGGCCCTCGTGGAAGCTCCTGCATACGGAATTCACCTGCCTAAACATTGGCTGGGGTAGGTTACTGGCGTGTTTTTAGTAGTGCCCGTATGTATTGGTGGTACTCGCTGACTTCTTGTTGGGGGAATGGGCTTACTGTTATTACCTCCCTTACCTTCCCCAGTTCCTTGTTGAGGGTGTATATGGTTTTAGCTCCAAGGCTTTGAGCCAGCGCGATGAGGTACCCATCCCATGACTCCACGCCGTAGGTCGTGGCTACGTCTAGGGCCTCCTCAACCAGCAGCGGCGGTACTTGGGGGTAGAGTGCCGGCGACCTAGTCTCGAGCATCCCCACCAGCACCCTCTTCACGGCCCGCCTAGGCGCTCTGAGGTACCTCGTAGCTATGTGGTACGCTCCGAGGATGGTCGTCACGGGTATGACGGCCCTCCTCCTCAGAGCTAAGACTTCCCCGAGGAACCTAACCGCGCGCTCCTTGAGTGGATTGTCGAAGCATGCGGGAACCACTATGCTTACATCCACTACCCCCTCAACGTAGCCCAAGCTTCCGCTCCGCATACTCCCTGCTCACCCACTTCCAACTCTCGCTTACCTCCTCCGTGAGGGGCTCGGACCTAGTCATTAACGCGGTCCTAACCCACTCACTAACCCTCTCCTCCAGCCCCCTATCCACAGGTATTAGCTCCACCCTCCCATCCCTCACCCTCAGGAGTAGCTTCCCACCACCGCTCAGGCCCAGCATCCTACGGACGGGGGCAGGTATGACTAACCTACCCTGCCTATCAACCCTCACCTCCCACTCCACGAAACCCACCACATGGAATATTCCGTTCCACAAATTATATAGGTAAGTACCACGCTAACTAGGGCGAACCCGCAACGAATGCATTATCTAAACCCCTAACCAAGCTCCTACACCTAGCTCCTACGTTGTTACTGTATCGCCAGCAGTGCCGTGGGGGCCTCATCAACGCTCCTTATGCTGCGGTCCGTCGTCACTATCGTGGCCCTACTTCGCTTCGCTAGCGCTATGAGGTAGCAGTCCGCTAGTGATAGCGTGTTATAGTACTTGAGCTTAAGTTTAGCGGCCTCAATCGTTAGTTCCTCGTCCACACCTACGATTTTTATTGGGCTACTGCGTAGTAGGGAGTGCTTCACTAGCGCCGCGTCCCAGCCGAAGACCCTGGCGTAGTTGTATAGGAACTCCGCCACGTTAACCTCGCACATGAACGCCTCAGCCCTACCCTCGTACACCATGTCAATATACTTCCTCACATCCCCGCACCCAGCAAAGTACAGTGCTAGAACCCCGGCATCAAGAACTTATCTCCCCCTCAACCTCGGCCCTCCTAGAAGCGCTTACGAGCCTTACAACCTCAACAGCCCTCTCACCATCAACACCGAAAGCGTCCCCAAGGCTCTTAGGGATCACTAAACGCATGCTATCACCCTCAACAACAAGCTCCAAGTATGAACCCTCATGAATGCCAAACCTCCTCCTAACCTCAGCAGGGATAACAATCAGGCCCTTCCTACGCACCCTAACCCTATACCTCTCCACAGAACGACACCAGCAAACACGGTTGAACCAACACGATTAAAGCTTAACGTTAAACCCACAGAAAACACAGCCCTCAAACCCGCAATCCACATAACCCTAACCCCTCACCAGACCACTCACGACCACCCAAGCCAGACACGAAAAACCTAACACGGAAAGCAACGTGGGGGGTAGGGCGAAGCCCACCAACCAACAGGGAGCTGCGGGGGAAGGAACATCAAGACAGCAGCGACCCACCAGAGAGGATCGGGGATCCAGCAGGCGATCCGGGAGGTTTGGGAGGTGGTGAGCCACCGCGTCACGGGAACGCGTAGTGGATCGTGCGGTGGTTAGGGAATGCAAGTTTTAATTACGTCTATTGTGTTAGGATCTGTGGTTGGAGGAAGGAGTTAATGGTTGTCTTGG
>JALWZB010000133.1 GCA_027002995.1 Desulfurococcales archaeon | reverse complement strand
TATACGGTCGAAAGCTTAGTTCGTTGAGGGTACTATGCACGTAGTGCTCAAGCTCACAGGTAAAGTATTTGAGCCAGGTAACGAGCGAGTACTTCTTGAAATAACCGAGATATTGAAGGAGAAGGCATCGACTGACCGCTTAGTTGTGATTACTGGCGGAGGTAAGACTGCCAGGAAGTACGTTGAGCTAGGCAAGGAATTAGGCGTGAGCAATGCGTGGCTAGACCTCCTAGGCATGGAGGCATCTAGACTTAACGCTCTCCTCCTCGCCGCCTTGCTCGGTGAATTAGCCTATACACCGATACCTAGGAGCGTTGATGAAGTCCTTCAAGGATTGTCCACAGGCAAGGTGGTGATTCTGGGAGGGCTTCAGCCCGGGCAATCAACGAACGCGGTCTCAGCAATGATCGCCGAGCTAGTAAGGGCTGACTTGCTAATTAACGCAACAAACGTTGATGGGGTTTACGACAAAGATCCAAGCAAGTACCCAGACGCGAAACCCTTAAAGGAGGTAAGTATCCAGCAACTCGCTGAAATGTTACGTTCCCAAGACTTCAGGCCAGGACATTACGAGTTGCTAGACGCTGTAGCTCTGAGGATGGTAGCACGTTCAAAGATAAGGTTAGTCTTCGTCAACGCGTTTAAGCCGGAAACCATCAGGCTTGCATGGGAGTTACGTCAAGAAGCAGGGACCTGGGTGAGGCACTAGCTCCTAGGCGACATGGCTAGATACTGTTGGTGTGAATGACCGCTTAGAGTTAAAGCAAATTAATCCCATTACACGACATTCTTTGGTGCGGGGGTGCCCGAGCTCGGCCAAAGGGGGCGGGCTCAAGACCTTTCCGGCTAGGTGGGGAGACCCGCTGGCGGAGGCCTGCGTGGGTTCGAATCCCACCCCCCGCACCATCAACAATTCAGCATTAAAGCACATTCAGTAATTCCTTAGCCTCCTTTGGCCTCTCACTAATATCTAGCGAGAGACATCTCACAAGTACATCCCTTAACTTCTTATCTCTTACCTTTGCTAGGGTAGCTCTATCCCGCCTAACCACCGTGTCATTCTTCATGATCTTGACAAACGCGTCTTTAAGTTTGCTGGGATCCCTACGGGCGGTGGAGAATATGAGGGAGTATAGATCGGACTTCTCTTTAGCCCTACTGGGCTGAGCGCCAACTAATGCGTCCCTCAACGCCAGCACCATCTCTGCTCGTGACTCTAAAGTCGACCCGGTTATCGTCTCCAACACTATCATTCCTAACGAGTAGACATCAGAATGTATTCCTTCAATGTCTAGGAGCAAGTACGGATCGCAATAAAAGGGATTAACGAATCGTATCAGTCCCTTAGGGAACCTTCCTAGGAACCCAGTAATGAATATCTGCACGGAACTCCTCGCACCCGGAACCGACGTTACTAGTATCTTCCCCGGATCTAACCAGAGATGTGCTACGCCGATCTCATGCGCACGTATCAAGTACTGAATCACTCTCTTAAGGATGCTTCTAGCAAAATCTTTCTTCCCCTGCTTCATGAGGTTGTCCATGGAAGTAGCGCTGGCCCAGGGGATTACAAGAGACGGGGGCGCTGCTACTAGGTCGTTCACGCTACCGTACTCCGTCCTAGGTATGAAGAGGCCGGAAACCTCAACTCCATTAGCTAGCGCGACACTAAAATCCAGTGCTAGCGATGAAAGTATGGCCTTTCCATTCTTGCCTACTACTAAGGTATCTGAGGGGAGGACAAGCACCTGTTTTCGATTATCTAGCTCAGCCGGAAGCACCACTATAAATTCCGTCTTTACTAACACGCTATTACCTATCTTCAATCCATAAAGTTGAGTTCCGAGGAGAGAGTCAGGGTAACGTAACTCCCTGCACTCATCAACAGCTTTCACAACGCTTGACCTTAGTGTGTCCGGGAGATTCTCAAGTAGTATGCTATAGATGTAGGAAGTACCCTTCTTATTCCTTATCAATTTCAGAGCATCATCGCCAAAGACCTTCCTACCTCCCTCACGTGCCGCCGTAGCTATTAACATGTCTTTACAGCAAAGTAATACGTAACCTATTCCCTCGCCATAGTCAAACCTTACGAAAATCACGGTGCTTGGTGGTGAGTCATAAGAGAGTATTGGTCCTTGTGACTCGATAATATCGAGTAAATTAGCTGAGAACATAATCTTAGATATCACTAGCAGGTCCGAGAGGGACTCGCTAACTTTTCGGAAGTCACTGTATCTCCTCATTTGCTCCCTCCAACTCACTTAAAAATATAGGTGATTAGGATATAACAATATACCTTACTCACTCATTCTATTATTGTATCAAGCAGGACAAAAAGTATTACCTATAAAGCAAAGAGTATCACCTTAACTATTGTAAATACCTAAGGTATTATTTTTCAATAATACGCAACCATGAATTATGGATGCTTCACTAACGTATTACTAATTAACAATGTTAGTTTTGGGTCATTCACCCTCACTTCACTGGGCCTAGTCTTTATTACTAAACACTGCGTTGATTTTTTGGTGATGCTTATGCCTTTCATCACAGGAAATAAGAGCCGTAGAAGGATAGTTACGATTAGAATTCCGTTAAGTATGAATAAAGAGCTTGAAGAATTTGCAAAGAAATTTAATTATCCTTCAAAGAGCGAGCTTGTTCGTTCAGCAATTTTGGAATTCCTAGCTGAGATAGAGAGCGAAATGAAGATTAACGCCCATTTCAACACCGACAATGATTACTTAGAAGATGACAGTGACTTAAGCCGAGCAGAGGGGATAATTCTAGTCTAAAAGCCCAGGTAAGATATGGTTTCTTTTTCCTTAAAGGAACCCCTTTTAGATTTCCGTGACACCGGAATAAACGCACTTAAAAGTAGCCTTATGCACCACTCATTGGTAGACCGCGGTGTGTGCGACAATGAGTCTCCATGAGATTATTGAGAGGGCTAGGAGCGGGGATAAGCTAGCGATAGCGAAGATACTGACAGCTATTGAGGAGGACCCGTACAGCAACTCAGAGATCCTGAAGTCCCTTTGGGTTAAGGAGCCTAGATCCCACGTAATTGGATTCACGGGAGCTGCTGGAGTAGGTAAGTCCACCCTAATATCAGCTGTCGCGCTCAGGCTCGCTAGGGAGGGCCATAGTGTGGCGATAGTGGCGGTGGATCCGTCATCGCCCTTCAGTGGTGGGGCCTTACTAGGAGATAGGATAAGGATGCGGCGCCTCACAGGGAAGGTTTTCATACGATCCATGAGCACTCGCGAGGAAGAGTCTCTTCCCTGGAAAGCACTCCTAGCCATCGAGGTACTCGAAGGTCTTGGATACGAGTACATCATAGTGGAGACGCCTGGAGCAGGTCAATTCAGTGTAAGAGTAATGAAGGCGGTGGACACTGTGGTCGTAGTGCTAATGCCTGGAGCAGGTGATGAGATACAGGCCCTTAAAGCAGGCATAATGGAGATAGGGGATATCTACGCAATAAACAAAGCAGACCTACCTGAAGCCGAACTGACGTACTCCCAAGTAAAGTTCGTGTTAAAAGGCGTGAACAGAAGGGGATGGGAGCCCAAGGTACTATTAACATCACCCATAATGGGGCGAGGCATAAACGACTTAATAAACACAATAGATGAACACAGAGAGTTTGCAAAAAGTATCAACTTACTACGAATGAAGAGAAAAACAAGGAGAGAACTAGAACTCGAACTACTACTCATAGAAGCACTAAAAAGAAAGACTCAACAAACACTACGCGCCAATAACGAAGCAAAGAAGATCTACGAACAAGCTATACAGGGCGAAACAGATACCGTAACAGCAACAAAACAGCTGCTGCACGCAATCCTCCAGAAAGAGTAAGAGAAAAAGACAAGTAAGGTAAATTAATCCCTAACACATAAACCCCTAGGTGGTGGGGCCGTAGTTTAGCTTGGGAGAATGCGGGGCTTGGGTCCGCTCACACGGAAGACGGCAGGAGCCCCCGTGGTCCGGGGTTCAAATCCCCGCGGCCCCATCATTATAACAATAAATCCACGAAGCGCCAAAGAAGTAGTACGAAGTAGTACAACATATTCATTATGCTTAATTGTTTTCCTTAAGCACCTTAATAGCATTAGACTAGAGACTCCCTCAGTTCTTCACTGTAGGGTTCTATGAATTTTACTTAGTTCGCTAATACTGTTAGGATGTAGCTTTCTCTCACCTCTACAACTTTTATTAAATGAATTTTTATGATCATTGGTGTTTTACGGGTAGATATTTGTTTAGTGGCGGCTACAGGCTCAATATCGATGTCGATGATGTACCTTGCTTTGCAAGCAATGAGGTATGTGGGAGAGCTTCTAGGTAAAGGCACGTTATCCGAGGCGCATGTATAGTGTTATGTGCAGGCGCATGATTAGGGCTACCGATGATGTAATAATGAAAATAGGATATTTCTTTCCGAATAGTGCATTTAAGGAGAACGAGGTTAAGTTGGCTTAACCAAATTATTTGGGGGTCGCACATCTTGGTAATCTGATAGGATTGTCTACCTTAATCGACAGTTCACGTTAGTATTACTCGCCTTACTCTATATCTAGGCGTTGGGCGGGCTGTCTCTTTAATGAGTTTTTGAATGGCGAGCCTTATCACGTCGGACCTACTCATCCCGTGCACTAACGCGTATCGGTCGAGCTCTTCCAGTAGGTTCTCGGGGAGTTTGAATGTAACGATTCTCGTCGCTACCACCTAGGAGTGGTTCAGTAAGGGGTATACTTAAGCTAATCCGGTATGGTTGTACATAGTGTGAGTTCTGTGAAAGTAATTGCCTCTTACCCTAAGTACATCGGTAACTTTCAGTTGACAATTAAGTCATACAAAGCCCTTAATACGTATGCCATGCTTCCTTAAACACTTCATAATCATGTCTGGCCTATCCGTTATTATGGCATCAACACCCATATCTACTAATGAGAGCGCTAACTTACAGTCGTTAATGGTCCACGCGAACACTTTGATTCCCGACATGTGGAATAAGTTAATGAGCCCCTCGCTCAAGAGAGTATAATTCGCTGACACGGCGTCGGCATCGGCTGCAAGAACCATCGAGACAGGGTCGACGGGGAGGTCGTGGAGGGTGGCAGCAACTATTGCCCGGTTCGTTAATTCCTTTAGCTCCCTAATCATCGGATGGTAGGGTGTCGATACGTATGCGTACTCTATATTGTATTCGTAGGGCATCCTGTCTATAATGTTCGCTAGGGCTTGAAGGTTAATGCCGCGCTTTATGTCAAATAGAACTCCAGAGAATTCGCTTAGGGACTTAAGGTGATTTTCAAGCGTTGATGCCTTGATTAGGGGATCTCTGTAGAATAACTTATAATCTATGTAAGAGAACATCTTCCCAATGAGTGAGGCACGCTTAACTTCGCTTGGACCGTGCTTAACCAGTAACTCACCGTTACTGCCAGGGCAGACGTCTATCTCAACTATAGGTACCCCAATGAACCTATAGAAACTAATAACTCTCCAGGAGTTTGCTCTATGACCAACGACAGCAACTTCATTAACCATAGAGCCTCAATCCCCTCCTTCAAGAACCTTACGCAGGCTCGGAAGTTTCTCCTCCTTCACCAAGAAAAGGAGTTCATCTCCTTCCTCTAACTTCAAATCCTGTAACGGCTGAAGAGTTTTATCTCCCCGAATAACAGCACATAAGATAGCACCCTCAGGCAACTTAAGGCTACTCACGCTGGCATTTAGTAGCAACCCCTTAACGGGGACTCTCACTAGGGTAAGCCCCTCACCCAGCACCTCACTAGGGCGAGAGGCTCCTCTGGCAATAGCTAAGACTTCATTGACTGCCAGCCTTGTCGGGATAACCACGTTCTCAAGACCTAACCCCCTAGCCACATCCTCAAGCGAGGGATCCTCTAGTACCACCACAACACGCTTAGCACCGAGCTGCTTAGCGAGCAGGGCCGAGAGGATATTACTTCTATCATCTCCCGTGGCAGCGATAAAGAGATCAGCATTAGCACAATCAGCGTCCCTAAGCACGTTTAAGGACGTCGCATCACCGTGGAGAACGGCGCAGTCTAGCTCCTCAGCTAGTGATTGAGCGCGTTCAGCATTACTTTCTATGAGTGTCACCTCAGCCTTACTTTCCTGGAGACGTTCAGCCAGTAGCTTACCCACGTCTCCCCCGCCAGCTACTATCGCCTTCAATACATCACACTATCTGAGTGCATGTTACCGATTAAATAAAGTTATCTTTCTCTAAGACGAATTAAGCCAGTGAAAGCTGCAAGCACCGTAATTACTTCTAACCTTCCGAGAACCATGTTAATCATTAAAACGCACTTCAATATGGTCGGTAATTGGGGGGTGATTATACTTGGCTGAAGCCCTACGGTACCTAGGGCGGAGGTTACGGAGAATAGTGACGGTAAGAGACTGTAACCAAATGCTGTGAAGATCAAGCTAGATAGTGCTATGATGGCAGCATATGTTAATATTACGGTTAAGTACGTCAGGACTTCAGAATCCTCTATTCGCTCGCTAGCAACTTTAACGAGGTGAATTCTTTCCTTCGGCTCAGTGAGCCTTAATATGGAGGTTATGAACGCCTTTAAAGCAACGATAACTCTGAACTGCTTAACACCACCCCCAGTAGAGCCCATCGAGGCACCAACGAACATGGCTAAGATAAGCAGTAATTGCCCCGCAACAGGCAGTGAATCAGTGTTAACGGTGGAGTATCCCGTAGTACTTAACGCGGAAATGAAGTGGAAAAACACTGTTGATACGCCACTACGCCACACCGCAAATAAAGTAGCTCCACCCAGCATAGTCATCAGTGTGAATGAAGCAAGTTGAGTGCCTCTCAATAAGGGCTTGAGACTCCTATCCCGCAGAACCTTATAGTAAAGTATGAAGCTCTGCGAACTAAGGAACATGAAGACCATAGCAATAAAGGCAGAGTTACTGGATAAACTTGTATACCCGGAAAACCCGCCCGTCGAGGTGGTTGTGAGGGAGTAGACTAACGCATCAAAAAGTGGCATGCCCGCCATAGCGTATGTCAAGAATGCTAGGGACGTCAACCCCGCATAAAACAACACGATGTACTTGGAAAGGATGCTTGAGCTGGGTAGGGAGGGATCCCTTTTGAAGTGAGTGGAGAATAACCGATACGTAGCAGTTCCCGGCCTTACGAGTAGTGATAGAGTCAGTATAACTATCCCTACCCCACCTAACCACTGTAACCACGCCCTAGCAAAAACAAAGACCGGAGGAAGGGACGACGTGGTATACATTGAAAGACCTGTGGTAGTGATGCCAGAGATACTCTCAAATAACGCATCCGTGAAGTCATAGTTACTAACATACATTACCAACGCATTAGCTAACGCGGGCACTATGAAAGACAGAGTGGCTATCGCTGCAGCATCACAGAACTTAAGCTCCCTACCTGAGGCACCACGCCCAAACAGGTGAAGGACATAACCCAATACTACCATTAAAGTACCAGTCATGAGGTAAAGCGTGAATGCTCTATCATTAGTTGCTAGGGCTACGATAGCTGGCGCATAATTGGCCACCCCAAAAATTGCTAGAACTAACCCCAAGTAATATGTCACCGCTTGAACTCTACCAGTCATTTAGTGCATCACCTTGATGAGCGCTAAGGTAATTTCCAGACTACCAAAAACTGGTTATTATTGTTAGGAAGAGACTATGCATTTCGCAACGCAAAGTTAATCCGACGGGGATTCTCTCGTCATCCTGGCGTCCGTAGCGACGGCTTTCTTCATGCCCTCACTCCCTAAAATAGGGTTCGCATCTCAAAACCTTAACGCTTAGATTTCAAGGATAACAGGTTCTTAACGGCTTCCTTAATTCTCTTCACACCCTCGATTATCCTGTCCTTAGAGATGCAGAAGCTAAACCTCACGTAATCTCTGCCGGCAGTATTGGGGAAAGCAGTGCCTGGTAACGTAACCACGTACTTAGTGCTTATTAGGTAATCCGCGAATTCCTCAACACTCATGCCGATGCTATCCAACAGTTTCCTAACCCGTGGAAACACATAGAAAGCCCCTGCACTCTTCCAAACCTCGAAGCCAGGGACCTTCCTTAACTCGGTAACTATGACATCTCTACGTTCTCTAAATAAGTTAACCATGTTCCTTACAGGTTCCCAATCCCCCTTTAGGGCCGCGATGGCGGCACGTTGAGCCATAGATGGTGGGCATGACCAGATGTTAACGGCTAACTTCGTTAAGTTACGTACGACGTCACTCCTAGCAACTAAGTACCCGACCCTCCACCCCGTCATGGAGAAGGTTTTCGAGAACCCATTCAGGTAAACCACGTAGTCACGCCAGTCAGGAAATTCCATGAATGACTTGAACGTACCTTCCTCATAAACGAAGTTATCGTAAATCTCGTCAACGAAAATCACCAGGTTATGCTTCCTAGCCAGATCCATTAAGGCCTCAAGCTCTGCTGGCTTGAATATTGCTCCCGTGGGATTGTGGGGGTTGTTGACCACTAAGGCCCTAGTCTTGCTGGAGATTGCTTTCTCGATCTCCTCGATGTTTAAGCTGAAGCCTCTATCCTCTCCTTCCCACTTAAGCGGGATGTAGACGGGCTTGGCTCCTATGAACTTGGGGGCTTCCGAGTATACAGGGTAAGTCGGTTCGGGAACTATCACTTCATCACCAGGCCTCAGGTACGCGGCGAGAGCAAGGAATGCGGCCCCCTTAGTACCTATCGTTACTAGAACTTCATCCTCCCGAACATCACTGCCGTACCTCTCATTAAGGTACTCAGCGATGGCGATTCGTAACTCCTTTATGCCTTGCGTCTCGGTATATCCTGTGAACCGCTCCTTTAGTGCCTTAATCCCCTCCTCAACTATGTAGTCAAACGTAGGTATGTCCGGCTGACCAACACCGAAGCTAATGACATCCTTACCAGCGGCTTTAAGTTCCTTAGCCTTAGCTATGTATGCGAACCCCCGCTCGCCAAGTAAGTCCCTAATGCACTCCTTAAGACCTAGTGTGGGTGGGTTACCCACGCTGTGCACCAAGTTAGTCTTACCACGGAGGAGTTAATAACGTCGCACTTCCTAACCACGAATAATTCACGCAATCATTCAGAACAAGGCGCTTACTTACGCTGTAAATGCATTTAAAATATGTTGCATGCTTTATGAAGTTTAAGAAAAAGAGAATTAATAATCACGGCAGTAAATTATGCTTGGTGAGGACTGCTTGGGTAAGGGTTGTGAAGACATAGTTAAGGAAGTACTGAAGATAGTATGGCCTAAGCCCCTAAAACTATTCACGGCGGGGCCAGTCGCATGCTTCCCCGAGGTCTTGAAGGCTATGTCCTCCCAAATGTTTAGCCACAGATCGAAGGAGTACCGCGACCTACATAGGGACACCGTCGAAAGACTAAAGGCTTTCCTAGAGGCTAAGGAAGGTACTGTGCTTCTCTTCCCCAGTAGCGGTACTGGCGTGATGGAGGCCAGCATAAGAAACTTCGTGAGTCCCGGCGGGAAGGTTCTCGTCACGATCATCGGATCCTTCGGGAAGCGGTATAAGGAAGTGGTGGAGTCGAATGGTAGGGTTCCCGTAGTACTGGAGGTAGAACCCGGGAACCCAGTCCTACCTGAAGAGCTGGACGACGCACTTAAGAAGAACCCAGACGTCGAGGCCGTAACCATAACGCATAACGAGACCAGCACGGGTGTCCTGAATCCGCTTAAGGAGCTAGCTAAGGTAGCGAAGGAGCACGGGAAGTTAGTATTCGTTGACGCGGTCTCCTCTATGGGGGCAGCAGACATAAAGTTTGATGAGTGGGACCTCGACGTAGTCTTCAGCAGCAGCCAGAAAGCGTTCGGCGTCCCGCCAGGCCTAGCTATAGGAGTATTCAGCGAGGAGGCGTTGAAGAAAGCACGGAACATACCGAATAGAGGATGGTACTTCGACGTACTCAGGTACATCAAGTACCAGGAGGAGCAGTGGTCAACACCATCCACACCCCCAATACCCCAGATAATAGCGCTTAACGTAATCCTGCGTGTAGTCGAGAAAATCGGCGGTAAGTACGAGTGGCTGAAGATCTATGAAAGGAGGGCGGAGAAGATAAGGTCAGGAGTTAAGGCCCTAGGCATGATGTTATTCGCGAAGGAAGGGTACGAGAGCCCCACCATAACGTGCGTCAGGACACCACCTGGAATCAGCGGCTTAGACGTTTACAACAGGATGAGGGAGAGGGGTTACGAGTTAGCTAAGGGTTACGGGCAATTCAAGAAGACGACGTTCAGGATAGGGCATATGGGCTACATGCCTGACGAGTACATAGAGGAGATGCTTAAGGCACTAAAGGAAGTGCTTGAGGAGCTAAAGAAAGGTAAGTAAATTTCATCGGGTGAGCCGTGATGACGGGGAAAATAAAGGTACTCGTGGCGGCCCCGATCCATGAGGATGCCATTAAGCTGCTTAGTGACGCCGGTTACGAGGTGGTTGTGAGAGAGTACCCCAGCGTTGAGGAGTTAAAGAGCATTATCGGTGAGTTCGACGTAATTATCGTCAGGAGTAAACCAAAGGTAACAGCAGAAGTAATAGAGGCAGGCAAGAAACTCAAGGTCATTGCTAGAGCAGGGGTTGGTCTAGATAATATAGACTTAGAAGCCGCGAAGAGAAGGGGGGTTAAGGTAATCAACGCCCCCGCAGCGCCAACTAGAAGTGTCGCTGAGCTAGTCATAGGACTAGCAGTAGCTGTTCTCAGGAAGATAGCTTACGCTGACAGGAACATGCGTGAAGGGAAGTGGGTGAAGAAGAAGTGCCTAGGAACGGAGCTCAGTGGTAAGACCCTAGGCGTGATAGGTTTCGGTAGAATAGGAAGAGAGGTAGCGAAAATAGCTTCGAAGGGCTTCAACATGAACGTGCTATACTACGACGTTATCAGGGCACCAGAAGATGTTGAGAAGGAAATAAACGCGAAGTTCTCATCAATCGATGAAGTCATAGAGAATGCCGACATAATCACGCTACACGTGCCCCTACTCGAATCAACAAAGCACCTAATCAACGAAGAACGACTTAAGAAAATGAAGTCAACTGCCATACTAATTAACA
>JALWZB010000132.1 GCA_027002995.1 Desulfurococcales archaeon | reverse complement strand
GGGGTGGTGGGGGTGCTGTGGGCTTACCCGCTGCCTTGGGTGGTGTTTGCTGGGAGTAGGGCTAGCCATAGGCTCTCTTCGATCATGTCCGGCACGTTCTCCGCCACCACTATGAAGGCTGAACAATAACTACGTGTCCCCTCCCCAACCCTATGACCTCCGAGCTACATATGACCTTATCCCTATACACCACGCCTGGGTAGCTCGCGAACCACAGCACCTTCGTAACGCCGCCCCCACTTACGCGGAACCAGTGCGTGGGGCCGAAGTCGCCGGTTAGCGTGATGTTCTTGACGGGAGGTATGTGGGTAATCACGACGTCACCTAACCTCAACTCCTTCGGGAACCAGTAATCGCCGTTGGGAGGCATGTAGGCCAGCACGCCGTAGCGGTAGAGACCACCGGGGAGCGGGCCCTCGCCTAAGGTCACGTTATAATTGCCCTCAGGGATTAGGATGTGGGTTGAGTTAACTACGCTCCCCCTCAGGATTAATGCCGCGCAGAAGCCGTCCACGAGGCTCCACTCCCTATGCTTCAGGTAGAACCTTGACGCGTTAACGAGGAAGGCCCTAACTAAGGCTGACGTGTTGACCGGGACGTTGCCTTCCCTATACATGCTAGGCGTTGACACGGTTGAGACGGTACTGGAGGGCACTTCCCCTAGAGGGAGCCTAAGCACGTGGAGACTGCCGAGAACCGCCACCATGACTAACAAGGCAAGGACTGACACGGCAACGTAGCTCAGTAGCCTCCTAGAGCCACACACAATCGTCACCCCACCCCCAAGTTAGGGCTACCTGCGCTATGAATGCACGCATACTTTACCCCCATAGAGAAGGGGGTGTGGAGGCTAATATGCTTCCGCACGCCCCGTTAGTATCACGAACCTTTAACCAGCACGTGGGAGGGTCGCTGAGTCCTTAAGCTACCTCCTAACCCCGCTAACACCCTTGACGCATCAATAAAACAAAACATCTAGGAGGACAGCAAGTAGCGCTTACCGCCCCTCCCTCAGTTCCAGTTTAAGTCCCAGTTCTTTTAATCGTTCGAAGTCCTTATCCTTCGACACTAGGGTAAGGTTATTTGCGATCGCTGTCGCCGCTATGAGTAAGTCGGCGTCAGGGATTAACAACCCTCTCCTTTTTAGCGACGTGTAGAGCTCGCAGTACTTTAGTATTACCTTATTATCAATGCCTAGCACGTCGAAGCTCTCCTCAAGCAACTGCTTCGCCTTGCCCCTCTTCCTCGGGGGTATGCCTCTGAGCACCTCTATCAACGTAATTATGGAGATTGATCCCTCCTCATACCTATCTCTTCTTAGGTTATCTATCAGTACGCTCGTATCGATTAGTTTCATCTGAGCCTAAACCCTCCCCTGAACTCCTTACTTGACTTAATTACCCCCTCTAAATCCTCCTCACTAAGTAATTGCCTAAGCTCCTCGAAAGCCGTCCTAGCCCTAAGGGTTCTTGCCTCCCTATACAGCCTCAATAGGAACTCACTCCAATCTTGGCTCCCCTTCTCCTTCTCAAGCAACTCCTTAACCTCTCTCAAAACAGATATGGTGGCGTACCTCCCCAACTACATCACCATGTAACTACATAGTTAAGTAACTATAAGTAACTTACGCCCAACACCAACCACCCACCACTTAACCAGCCCATGATAGGGGTAAGGAAATTAGCCTAATTCAAACCCCGCCCACACAGAGGCTGAAACGCTTGATGTTCCACGGTAATTATTCATGTAGGTTAGTTGCCAGATCGACGCGACCTGATTAGGTGATGGGAGCCCTTCATCAAGCCCGCAAGACATAAACCCCCCTGGATGAACCCCGCGTAGGGGGCGGGCCCGCCTAGGGCTTGAGCCCGGGATCTCTGACTCCGAAGGCCGAGAACATGAAAGTTGAGTTTCCAGTGGAAACCATAGGCTGGAAACACTCTTCATA
Source organism: Desulfurococcales archaeon (assembly GCA_027002995.1). GTDB lineage: Archaea > Thermoproteota > Thermoprotei_A > Sulfolobales > NBVN01 > WAOL01. The sequence goes on along the minus strand of JALWZB010000132.1, from coordinate 35,249 downwards.
ACTGATTAACGCTAAGGGTGTCAATAAGGATAGCTCTGGGGAAACATATATTGAGGGCAAACAGCTAATTGCCTCAATGCACCTAATGTGTAAGTGGGGGTAGAGTTGTCTAAAGTCATACGCGTGAGGTACGAGAAGGGCGTGCTGAAGCCGTTGAGTAGTGTAGACCTTGAGGAGGGCAAGGAGTATAAGGTTATAGTGGAGGAGGATATCGATGAGCTAATCAAGAAGTACAGAGGTGTTCTCGGGAAATCGTCTGTTGAGGAGTTCCGGGAGCTTGAGGAGGAGGCTCAAGCCCAGTGATATGCCTCGACACGAACATCATCTACCATTTCCTCTTTGAGACAGAGCTAACTAGCGCTTCAGAGAAGGTTATCAGGGAAGCAATTGTAGAGGGCATCGCCATCCCTATGATAGTATACAACGAGCTACTATACACAGTAGGCGCTAAGATTGCTAGAATAAGATACGGTGTTAGGGGAAAATACTCATTCCGGAAACACATAGCCAAACACGGATTCCCTGAGGAAGCCATAGAGAAGGTGAACGGCTTCATTAGGGACTTCAAGGTAACTGTACTAAGAGATTACCAGGACCCAGACGAACTTGTCAAGACAATCAAGATTTACAGGCTATTACCAAACGACGCTCAAATAATCTTAACCTGCAAGCATAGAAGTATAGAAACGCTAGCAACATTCGACGATGACTTCAGGCGAATTCCATTGCTCAAAATAATCCCTTAACTCTCGAAGAAAAGAGTATCAACTACGATTATCCTCTGTGAAGTAAGAACCAATCTAGATTCTTGCCTGAATTTAGAGTTACGACTCTACTCTTCAGAAGAAGGGAAAGACTTCTATAGAGGGTTTATAGGTGGTGAGTCTGCCGGGATTTGAAGCTGGGATCTCCAGCTCCGAAGGCTGGCACTTAAATACCATTGTCCCAGAAGCTAATAATGTTCTGGGACAGATAGGTATAGTCTTTATACCTATTACCTAGTATATGGGACAATAGATATGTAATATTGATGCATTAATGACGCCTTTGTTACATCAATCTATATTTATTCATAGGGAGTCTGGTTATCTTAGGTGATGGGAGAGGGTTAGCTGTGTATAGGCTTCTTAACTTCTTTCTCAACGATTCTTAGTAGATCCTCTATCTTATAAGCCTCTTCCTCTATTTCCTCTATTGTTAGTTGTTCCTCGTGGAATCCTTTTTGGTGGAACTTATATGCTGTAGTCCATGCATCCAAGAGTTCTTCCCCATAGATATCCCTAAGCCTCTTAGCAGCCTTATCCAGTAGCTTAGTCCACCATGTACCCTCCTGCCTAGCCTTCTCATACTCTGGTATTCTATTAACCTCGGATAGGATCTTTATAGCATTCTCGGCAACCTTATACAGTTTCTCAGCAGCCTGCACAGAGTCTCCCTTCTTGAGATACTCTATTGCTTCTCTAAACCTCTTCCTCAACTCCTCTACCCTAGCATCTAAGCTCACTGCCTACCACCCTTAGCAAGCTTAGATAACGCGTAAGCGAACAGCCCTGCTACAACTATTCCTAGAACAATAGGCTTCCACGGGGTTAGCGTATCTGGTTCACGCAACTTAACATTAAGGTGATCAATAACCTTGATAACCCATTTACCTGCCGGGGCATACCACAAGTGGAGTTTATCGTAGACGCCTCTATAGTATTCAAAAGCTTCGTAGACAACATTAAGCCTCCTCGGAGTGAGGTGTTCCAAGTACTCCCTCCTAACCTCGACCTCAGCATCAATAAATCCGTCACTATAGAGCCACAGGTAGAGCTCCCAAATATCGCTTAAAATCTTTCTTAAGCTATACTTCTCACCCTTATAGATAGAGGGAGTAGCAGTCTCGAAGCTCTGCACATTAATAAGATAATTATATACATCCTCTATGTCCGGAACCCAAAGCCTGAACACAGTATTCTTCACAAGCTTCTCCTCAACATCACGAGCCGTAAGCACAACAATATCTCCGGACTCAAGAATGAACCTTCTTGGAATCACTGTTATATAGCTGCTCATAGCTAGACCCTCAAGAAGCTTGATACTCTAGACAACGTAATATACTATACGCTTATCGTAGATTGTATAACCAACCTTTATCACAGACAAGGCTATAAGCACATAGATATAATAATGTATGGTTGATATATAACTGCGATATATTAGTATAGAAGATAAGACTTATAGTGAAAGTAAATATAAAGTAAATATGTTTTAAAGAGTTACTCCCAGTCCTTTAATAGACGTTTAATGAAATAATTGGGGATATCTTTAGAGTGCTAAGTACCATAAAGAACTCTTCATTAATCAGCTATCATTAAGAGTATGTAGTGCTAAAGACTATCAATGCCTTGCAAGGATACATCTAGTTTCATATTTCTGGGATCCATGACGTAAGGGATAAAGAAGTAAAGGTGAAAAATTAAACAATTAATAATACATTATATTATAATCATTAATCACGATATACTTGCCAAAAACTCTATTCACTAACATCTTAACATAACAAAGAAGATAACGCTTACAGTAATAACTCTAAACAAGCATCGTAAACTTATTGGAGAGGGTGGAGAGAAGCTTAAATATAAGACATTTGTGTGGCGGGCCTGCCGGGATTTGAACTCGGGACCTCCGGCTTCGAAGACCTGGGACTTATAAGCAATGTTTCCAGCGGAAACCATAGACTATAGACTGGAAACAAGTTTCAGGAATGATAATCATTCGGGATATCATTAGTGATGACTTGGAAACCCTTGGTTAGGAAAAGGCTAATTGCTCCAACATATATGGTATTAAGGTGGGGGCCTGGGTTGTCCAAGGTTATACGTGTAAGGTATGAGAAGGGTGTGTTAAAGCCGCTTGATAGTGTTGAGTTTAGGGAGGGTGAGGAGCTACTAGTAAAGGTTGTAGAGGTTGAGAGGAGGAGAAGGGTCCTCCGCAAGTACCGTGGAGTGCTGGGCCCTGCACCTAAGGATCTCCTCGACAGGTTCATGCTGGAGGCGGAGGAGCAGTAATGCTCTTCCTGGACGCTAATGCAATACTCTACTATCTTCATGACGTAAAACCATATTCTCAGATTGTAGAGGATACAACTTCAGGAGAGGACGAGCTATACACAAGCATACGCGTGTTAGATGAGGTCATTTTCACCATAGTGAGGACAAAAGCGTGGATAAAGCTAGGAATACGGCGCATAGAAAAATTGAGGGAGTATATACAAAAACATGGATATGATTTCTTCGAAGAGGATATTGACGAACTATACGAGTTCCTAAAGGAGGCAAACGTAGCCGTGGTAGAAGACAAAGCCTCACCCCATGAACTCATAGATGTGGCCAAGAACTTCCACCTGTTACCAGCGGATGCACTAATAGCACTAACATGCAGACACTACGGCATAGACACTATCCTAACCTTTGACGAGGACTTCAAGCGTGTTCCATGGCTCAAAGTAGTTCCCTAGCCCACAGGATTATCAACAATAATTACCTTTGGTGGAGGAGGCAAGCAGAGTCCCTCCACCAATCTCCGAACCACATAATTTCCTCACACAGTAAGGAGAAACTCCATGTAAGAAAGTAACTATGTGGTGGGCCTGCCAGGATTTGAACCCGGGATCCCCCCAACTCCGAAGGCCGGTACCTATGAATGGGCCCCCACTAGGGGCGGGTTCATTGCCGCGAAGCAGGTTATCAATCATTACTTAGACACTATGAGTAAGGGGTGGGTACTTAAGAGTATTGACAGCGAGTCGGAATCAATTAGTTCACCCTGGCAGGGGTCATTAGCCTAATACTGTGCCGTGTCCTAATAGGGAGGTGGAAGGCGTTTCGTGCCCTTACAAACGTTTCGGACAACGCGTTAATTTGGTGGCGCGCGTAAATAGTTAAATGCTTGTTACGATGTTCAAGGGGTGGTGGCGTGGCGGGCGTCTTAATGATGGTTTCCTTCGATGTTTGGAATACCTTGTTAAGGCTTGACGTGATTTACGCGTCGATAGCCGGTGCCGCAGCCAAGAGGCTAGGCATTAAGGGGCAGGAGGCGTTGGAGGCCGTGATCAACGCGTATGCTGAGGCTAAGAGGGCTAGGCGCAAGGGCTTAATACCTGAGGGCAGTGACGTGGTTGAGGTCTCCAGAGGCATATTAGCTAGGTCACTAAGGACTGACGTGGGCGTTGTTGAGGAGATCATTAATGAGGCTTTCAGGAACGTGAGTCCGGACGCCTTGGTGGTTAAGGGTGCGTTGGATGCGGTTAAGTACGTTAAGGATGAGGACCTCCTCGCCGTAACCATAGGTAATGTGCTATTCTGGCACAGCGACAAGACTATCGAGGCGCTCAACAAGGTCGGCATAGGGCCCCTGCTAGACGCTCAGGTGTACGCCGATAAGGTAGGGGCGCCCAAACCCGATAGGAGGATCTTCGCTGAAGCCCTAAGAAAGTTCGGCGTCGAGCCGGAGCAAGCCCTACACGTTGGTGACGGGATAGTGGAGGACTTCGGCGGGGCACTAGCTGCCGGCATGAAGGCCGCTTTAATCACTCCTCAAGTGCAGGCAGCCCTCAACGTTGGAACCGACATTTACTTCATACCGTCCGTGGCTTACGTGCCTAACGTCCTCAAGATAATTAGGGATGGCGTCCCCGTCCCCAAACCGGAGGTTAAGAGGCCGTGAATGAGGAGGGCGGCGAGACCCTATACTTAATCTCCGTCGCTGGTGAGATACCGCTTAAGTCACACCGCACGAGACCCAGGTTCTTCAGAGCCCTCGAAAAGGCGCTGAAGGACGCTCTAGGCAGGCGCGGGATAACTAAGTTCAGCGTATGGCGTGACGGTGCGCGCGTCTTCCTTAAAGCCCCCCGCAACGCCCGCGACGCCGTAGCTAAGGTCTTCGGCATTGGGAGGGTCTGCGAGGCAATAGAGCTAAGCTTCAGCGGATTGGATGACCTAGCTAGGAAGGTTGCCGAGTCGGTCAGGGAGGATGTTAGGGGTAGGAGGTTCGCCGTACGTGTTAAGAGGACGGGGACGCATAACTTCACCTCACTAGACGTGGCTAGGAAGGTAGGCGAGCTACTCCTCCCTCACTCAGCAGGCGTTAACCTCGAGAACCCCGACGTAGTGGTTAGGGTTGAGGTTAGGGGTAAGGCAGCATACGTCATCAGGGACTGCGTTGAGGGGCCGGGAGGCCTACCACCGGGCACTGAAGGTAGGGTCCTAGCACTGTTCTCAGGAGGGTTCGACTCGCCCGTTGCTGCGTGGTTCGCCGCCAGAAGAGGTGCGGAGGTCCACCTCCTGCACTTCGTGCTTGGGTCCTCACGGAGCGCTGAGGAGGCATTCAAGGTCGCCTCGAAACTAGCTAGGGAGTGGCTCCACGGGTACTCACCGAGGTTCATCGTGGTGGACTTCAGGAGAGTTACTGAGGCTATAGCCAACAACGTTAGGCGCGACTACAGGCAGGTAGTGCTAAGGGCCCTCATGTATGAGGCAGCCTCCCTACTGGCCCAGCGCATGGGGTTCGACGCCCTCGTAACTGGGGAAGCCATCGGGCAGGCCTCGAGCCAGACACTCAGGAACCTAGCGGCCATAGAGGCGGCCCTAACAACCAGGGGGTTCCGGACGTTAATCCTTAGGCCATTGCTCGGCATGGACAAGGAGGAAATCATGGCGTGGGCTAGGAGAATAGGGACGTACGAACTCTCGGAGAAGGTCGCGGAGTACTGTGCCATAGCTCCGTCACTAGTGACGACCCGCGCTAAGGTTAGTGGTCTACTCAACGAGTTAAGTAAGGTTGACGAGTCACTGATCAAGGCCTCAGTCAGGGAAGCTAAGGTACTCAACCCCCTTAAGGACACACCGCTAGACGCTGTGCTCGGCAGCGGCGTCGAAATAGACTACATTCCCGAGGGCGCTACCGTGATAGACATGAGGAGCAGGAGGGAGTACGAGGAGTGGCACTACCCGGGAGCCATACACATCAGCGAGGCCGGGGACCTGCGCAGGTTCAGGGGGAAGACCGTAGTCCTCTACTGCGCGCACGGCAACGCCAGCTACCTACTCGCGGAGATGCTGAGGAAGGAAGGGGTCAAGGCATTCAGCCTTAAGGGCGGGATTAAAGCTGTTAAGAAAGCATGCGGTCTCAAACCATAAGTACGGGGGCTGGGGAGAGGCCCGCAAGGACGTTCTCACGCATGGGGAGCCTCCTCCCGCCTAAGAGGGTGAAGCCCTTAGCAACGTGTTGCCCGCCACCCTTACCGATCACCAGTAGGTGCTCACCCTCAACACTCCTCACCACCCAATCAAGCCTCTCGTACTCCTTCCCGCTGGGAACGTGATCCACTAGGACCTCCTCAACCTTACCTGGGATTCTTGCGGCTTCAAGCACTTCGGAGCAGTACTTGCCTGAGTGGTAGCACAGTAACCTGACCCTCAGGAACGGTGTTGTGAGCCACTCGAGCACCTCCCTGACCTTATCACCGCTTATCTCCCCCCTACCCTCCACTAGGATGGCTACGTTCCTCACCCCCTTAGGTGGTGGTGGTGAGGTTGACGTGTAAACGAATATGGGTGTCGGCGCGCGCATTATGACTGCCTTAGTGACGGTGCCGACGATGTTCCTCGGCGGTGACTCCGTTACTGACGACGTTATCGCTATTAGGTCTATGGAGTAAGTGACCGCGTACTTAAGCAGTTCCTCCTCAGGCCTCCCGTAAAGTATTGCTTTCCTCACCGCTAGGACGCGATGCTCCATGAGGGCTAGCTCCACCTCATGCACTGCCTCCTGAGCCATCCTGAGGAAGGTGTTCCTCAGCAGTGGGGTTATCGGTAACCTAGACTTATGCGTAGGCACTACGGAGACTAAGTGGTAAGTCATGTTGGGGTTCATTACGGCTACGTACTTAGCTGCCCTAACGACTAGGTCACTCCTAGCCGAACATATGAGAACCTGCCTTAAGGGCGGCACCCATGTAAGTATATACGTGTTCACTCCTATATATGCAGAACGCAGTATCTGATAATTAAGTAAGCCGTGGAGACAGCGACGGTCACGGTCATTACGGGCATACCGTACTTGAGGAAGGACCTGAAGGATATGGGGTGCCCATGCCTCTCCGCAATACCCGCCACGACAACGTTAGCGCTCGCACCAACTAAGGTCCCGTTACCACCCAAGCACCCACCTAAGCTTAAGGCCCAGTAGAGAGGCGTTGACGCCACCGAGGCCGTCGCCGCTATCCTAGCTATCACGGGTATCATGGACATCACGAAAGGTATGTTATCAACGAACGCCGAGACCACGGCCGAGATCCATACAATTATTATTAGGAGTGCTACGTAACCCTGAGCCACGGACAGTATGCCCCCTGCTATAAAGTCCATCACCCCCAGTGCCTCAACACCACGTATCACAATGAACATCGCCATGAAGAAGACCAGCGTGGACCAGTCAACGTCCGAAAGCACGTCCTGAACACCTACCCTACCCCTGGCAAGCATGAGTAAGATACCTATCCCAACGATCGGCGGGATAGCAGGAGGGTACTCAAACACGTCCTCAAGACCGAAGAGCGCGAGGGTTATGGAGAGGGACACTAACGCCTTATACAGGAGGGTTCTGTCAACGTGGGTTACCCAACCCTCAACGCCTTCCGAACTCGGTGAGTACCTCCTTAACCACCCCCTAAGCAGGAGCGCCATCACGGCAAGGAAAGCCAGGAAACCCATCATCACTGCAGGGGTTAAGTTATATATGAAGTCCTTGAACCCTAACCCAGCCTTAGAACCTATGAGTATGTTGGGCGGGTCACCTATTAGCGTAGCCGTCCCACCGATATTGGAGGCGAATACGATGGAGAGGAGTATGGGCCTAGGATCTATCTTCAACCTACGGGAAATCTCAAGTATTACCGGCGATATCAGGAGGACGGTCGTCACGTTATCTATGAATGCGGACACTGTGGCCGTCACGGCGGAGAGAACCGCTATTAGGGTGAAGGGCTTAGCGTGAAGCCTCCTTAAGAGTGCTGACGAAGCGTGGCTGAATATACCGGTCTTGCTTAGGATGCTCACGAACATCATCATGCACATGAGGAGGAGTATCGTGTTCATGTCTATCTCGTTGATGAGGTCGGTGAAACCAACGAACCTCAGCACTATGTCAAGGATAACCACGATTGATGCCGTGAATAGTGCCGCCACGGTCCTATGAACGATTTCGAGGGTCAGTAGCGCATACAGGAAAATAAGAATGCCGAAACCCAGTGCCACGCTGGCGGCACTATACTCCAACCACGCACCCCTCCCCAACGAAAGGTTAGCAACCGCGTTATTGCCGGACAGATAAAGAATTATAGATGAATTTTAAAGAATTGCTACCCTCTCCGCCCTTTGAGCGTCACGCGTTTTAACTCCTCGCGCTAATACGTATGTGCTGGAGGAGGGGTAGGGTGCCTGGCGCTGAGGAGCTAGTGTACAGCGTGTTCCTGGCCTTCGGCCTGGCGCTAACCGTGGGTAAGCTTGCTGAGGAGGCTTTCTCTAGGCTTGGGGCGCCCCCGGTTCTCGGCGACCTCCTTATGGGACTTATTCTCGGCTCTACCCTGCTTAACATCTACCCGACGAACGATGTTGTTAAGACGCTCTCCTGGTTCGGCATAAGCCTACTGTTGTTCTATGCTGGGCTGGAGACTAGATACTCGGAGTTCATGCGTAGCCTCCCAATGTACGGCATAATAACCGTGGGTGAGGTCGTAGCGGCCTTCGGGCTAGGGTACTTAGTGGGCATAGCGTTCGGGTACAGCCCCGACAGGGCTTACTTCGTGGGCTCCATCCTAGTCGCCACCAGCGTCTCCCTCTCAGTGAGGACCCTCATCGAGATAGGGAAGCTGACGAGCGTGGAGGGCAAAACCATACTGGGTATAGCGGTGCTGGACGACCTCGCAGCCCTCATCGTGATAGTTGCTGGAGCCTCCCTAGCGAAGCAAGGGAGCTTCAGCCCCATAGGCCTACTTAAGAGTGCTGGTGTAGCGCTAGTCGCGTGGTACGTCACCCTAGTGACCCTGCATAAAGCAAGCAACTTCATCACTAAGAAGGCTAGTAGGCTTAGGGTTGAGGGCTCCCTCTTCGCCCTCGTCGTCGGAACCTTCGCTCTACTGGCGTACGTGGTTAAGTACGTGGGCGTATCGTACCTAGTGGTTGCATACGCGTCCGGCCTGGCCTTCTCCGAATCTAGAGGCATTAAAAGGGTCGCGGAAAGCGTGCGCTCCATAGCGATGCCATTCTCCGTGCTCTTCTTCATGACAACCGCGGCAGCAATAAACGTGCGCACCGCACTAAACCCGCACTACACGCTGTTCTACGTCGCGATGATAGGGGCTGCGTTCGCAGGCAAGTTAATGGGCGGTGGCTTAACTTCCTTCCTCATAGGGTATCCGGCAAGAGCGGCGCTGAGGATCGGCACAGGCCTATTTCCGAGGGCGGAGTTCTGTATCGTGGCCGCGTACTTCGCCTACACTAGCGGTATACTGGGTCCTGAAGCCTACTTAGCGGCGCTACTCATAACTATCGTAACGAACTTCGCGACCCCGCCACTCCTGAAAGCAGTGTTCCTACGAGGCCCTGAGACGAGGGCAGTTAAGTTCAGGTGGCAGAAGAGTTAGAAGGGTATGGAGCAGTTTCTGGTTTGTGGGTCTTTCTAGGTTTCATTTATAAAGCCTGCTGGGGCAAAGACATATTGACCGTCGGGATGACGCCGTGATTCACCGATGGCCCTAGCTCCTAAGCCACGGAGCTGGGGCCGTAGATGGGGAACGGTAAACTACCGTGACGAACCGACCTACGGAAATCCAAAACCGTAGGCGAGAAACGGTTACAGGAAATCACGATAAATGAAGAGTGTAAGGATGTCCTCGCACTCGCTTAAGTTGTCCTTAACTATGACGGGGACCTCGTGAAGTCCTCTACTGGTGAGTAATTCCTTAACGCTCCCCCTAGCGCTGGGAGGGCAGATCACGCAGGCGGGGATGCCGTAGCGGCTCATGTACTCCTGTAGCTCATCGGCATCGTTAATGATCAATACTGGCGCTCCAATAGGGTTGTCCTTGAAGCCTTCCACAAGCACCACGTCGATGTCATCTGGTAGCACCCTTAACGCGTCCTCCAGCTCAAGCTCCCTCCTCGCAACCTCGCACTTCATTATCGTCCTGCCAGAAACCGCTACTGTCACGTCAGCTCCGGACTTGAGGAACTTACCGCTATCACCTAGGATCCCTATCCCTGCATGTGCGTGCTTAATAGCGGCGACACGGAAGCCCCTCATCTTTAGTTCCTTCACCATGCACTCGAGTAGCGTTGTCTTACCTCGCTTCCTAACCACTGAAACTACCTTGACGATTGTCGGCACCATTTTTACCTCCATTAAGTATTGCTTAGGCACGGTAAGTTAATTTTCTTCCTCGGCAAGTACCTCACCGGTGCGTCGAAAGTGTCCGAGTCACGCGTGAGTAAGGACTCAATCCTCAAGCTACTAACTAAGTATTGTTCAAAACCCTCACCCCCGGGATTCGAGGACGAGGTTAGGGAATTAGTTATTGAGGACCTCAAGGAACTCAGCGATGAGGTCTGGGTGGACGCGTTAGGCAACGTCATAGCCGTTAGGAGGGGGCGCGGTGAGGGACGCGTCATGATCGCGGCGCACATGGATGAGATCGGGTTAATGATCAGGCACATCACCAAGGACGGGTTCCTGAGGTTCGCACCCATAGGCGGGTGGGTCGACAGGATACTCCCGGGTCAGCGCGTCCTCATCAAGACGCTGGACGGGCGCTTCATACGCGGGGTAGTGGGGTGTAAGGCTCCGCACGTCATGAAGCCTGAGGAGGCGAAGCAGGTCATCCCCATAAGCGACCTCTTCATAGATGTCGGCGCCTCAAGCCGCGAGGAAGCTGAGGGAATGGGGATCACGCCCGGCGCGGTAGCCGTTATTGAGAGGGACGTAGCTAGGTTAGGGAACCCCGACATCGTGACTGGGAGGGGGTTCGACGATAAGGTCGGGTTAGCGGTGATGGTTGAGGCGTTAAGGGCGCTGGGCGAGCATGGGGTGGACGTGTACGCCGTAGCCACGGTTCAGGAGGAGGTAGGGCTTAAGGGAGCTAGGGTAGCGGCGTTCTCCATAACGCCGCACTTAGGCATAGCGCTGGACACGACCATAGCTTCAGACATGCCCGGCGTCGAGGAGCACGACTACATAACCAGGATCGGGAAGGGGCCAGCGATAAAGGTCATGGATGGGAGGAAAGGCACGGGACTCATAACGCACCCAGCGATAAGGGACCTACTAATAGAGGTGGCGAAGCGTGAAGGCATACCCTACCAGCTGGAGGTGCTCACTGGAGGGACCACGGACGCCTCAATAATACAGCTCACTAAGGACGGCGTTCCCGCAGGGACCATATCCGTGCCGACGAGGTACGTGCACTCACCGGTGGAGACCCTCAACCTCAATGACACGGCAAACGCGGCCAGGCTCCTCAAGGCGTTCCTAGAGACCGTTAACGGCGACTGGATAGCGAGGAACCTTAAGCGCAGGGTAAAGTAAGGTATGAGTTAGTGGGTCGTGGAAGGCGTCACCAGCGTCCCCAGAGGTAACCGCATTGAGCGGGCGGAGAGCGAGGGCCTTACTAATAGACTACGGCGGCGTACTCTACGCCGAGTCTAAGGACTTCCGGGAATCCCTCAGGTCATCAATCCTCAAGTACCTCCTAAGGATCGAGGTGAGCGACGCGAGCATGGAGAGCGTAGGTGACGCCATGAAGTCATGGTCGCTTGAGGGGCCGGTCGAGCAGGAAATAGGGTATGCGGCTGCACACGTACTAGCGAAGCACGGCGTCACACCAAAGCCAAGCGTGGTGAAGGGGCTTGAAGCAGTGATGAAGGCTCAAGTAATCCTGAACACGGAGCCGTTACCGTGGGCGGAGCAACTACTCAAGATAGCGGCGGACGCGGGGTTACGGGTAGCGCTAGCATCTAATCACTGGTGCCACGAATGCGTCCTAGCAACAATGGAGAGGGACGGGCTCCTAAAGTACTTCGACGCCATCATCACGAGCGACTTAGTCGGGTACTGCAAGCCTGACAAGCACATCTACGAGGCCGCCCTAAGATTACTTAGGGTAGAACCCTCCAAGGCGATCTTCGTGGACGACAACGACGCTAATGTTGAGGGAGCACTTAACGCAGGGCTACTCGACGCCCACCGCTTCGCACGGGAATTAGGTGCGGAAGCGCTGAGGGGGTTCAAGGACTTCATCCTTAGGTACGTTTAGGGCCAAGAGCATCCTTCAATCCACAAAATTTAACGTAAGCGCAGTTGTTTCGGCTAGGTGCGCGCGTTCCTGAACTTAAAGTTATGCCTCGAATCTCTACGTGGAAGTGTTTATTAACTACGCTAACAGCTTCACCGTTGAGGTGATCTCCAACGGTAGTAGGTAACGCGCTCCCAACATACTCAAGCGTAGGTAAGTACGTGAGGATGTCCAGAATACTCCCCGACGGGAGGGGCGTGGTGTTCGCCTTCGACCACGGGGTGGAGCATGGGCCCAAGGACTTTCCGCCAGACAGGGTTAACCCAAGGGTCATCATAGAGAAGGTGGTTGAGGCAGGCGTTGACGCGATAATGATGCTCCCAGGCATAGCTAGGCTAACACACGACATCTGGGGAGGTAGGGTAGCAGCCATAATTAAGGTGACTAGCAAGACCAACCTAAGGCCTAAGGAAGAGAGGTTAAGGCAGAGCGCCTTCGGGTACGTGGAGGACGCGGTCGCGCTAGGGGCTGACGCCGTCGCCGCGACCGTCTACTGGGGCAGTCAGTACGAGGACGAAATGCTTGAGAGGTGGTTCGCCGTAAGGTCAGCGGCGGAGGCCTACGGACTCCCATGCCTTCAGCTAGCCTACCCAAGGGGCCCGGCGATAAGCAACATGTACGACGTCGAGATCGTCAGGTACGGCGCTAGGGCGGCAGCCGAGTCAGGCGCCGACCTAATAAAGACGTACTACACCGGGAGTAAGGAGACCTTCGCCGAAGTCGTTAAGGCGGCCTCAGGAGTGCCGGTGCTGATGAGCGGCGGACCCTCAAGGCCTAAACCCATAGACTTCCTGAGGGACGTTTACTCAGTAATGCTTGCTGGCGGCAAGGGAGTTGTGGTCGGTAGGAACGTGTTCCAGCACCCAGACCTCATAGGGATGGCTAGGGCAATAATTAAGGTGGTGCATGAGGGCTTAGAGCCTGAGGAGGCCGTGAAGGAGGTTAAGGGGTGACCTGAGGAGCTATGAACGCCCACGCAAGCAAGTCCTTCGACGTAGTCACGGTCGGCCACGTACTGATGGATCTGCGCTTCACCGTATCCCACTTCGCGGGGCCGGACGAGGAAGCGGTCATCGAGGATCAGTCGCGGGGTGTTGGGGGCTCCGCAGCGAACGTCGCGATAGGTGTTAGGAGGCTCGGCGGGACATCGGCGGTGATAGCTAAGGTAGGCCTGGACGGGTTCGGCAGGACGGCCGTCGACCACCTAATGCGTGAGGGCGTCGACATATCAGGCATAAGGATAGGGATCGGGCCAACGGGCTTCACCGTAGTGATAATAGATAAGGAGGGGAGGATAGCGCTCTACGGCTTCAAGGGGGTCGCGGAGGACTTAAGGCCCGACGACGTGGACGTGAGGGTCATTGAGAGGGGTAGGTACGTACACATAGCCAGCCTAAGGCCCGACACGTCCCTCAAGGTAGCCGCCCGCGCCAGGGAGCTAGGCAAGTACGTCTCGTGGGACCCTGGGAGGGTCCTATGCAGGAAGGGACTACACGCGTTAAGGAGCCTAATTAAGCTAGTCGATATAGTGTTCGTTAACGCGGAGGAATGCTTAACCCTAACTAAGGCATCGAGCATCGAGGAAGGCGCGTCCAAGATAAAGTCGCTAGGCCCTGAAGTAGTGATCGTTAAGATGGGTGCTGAGGGAGTCTACGTGCTTTCAGAGGACCTCAGCGAGAGGTTTGAGGCGTTCAGGGTGCCGAAGGTTAAGGACGCCACCGGGGCTGGCGATGCCTTCGCGGCAGGCCTACTAACGGCGATGACCCGCGGATGGGATCTCAAAGAAGCGGTAAGGTACGGGCTTGCGGTAGCCGCCATAAAGATCACTAGGCTGGGATCAAGCGCCATACCAACACATAAGGAAGTAATGAACCTACTTAAGTCAACGTGAAGCGACTAGCTAGCCTACTCCTGAAGTATCTTCTTAATCAACACGTTAAACATCATGTCAGCAACCGTCCTATCCTTACACGCCACATGCATGACCTCCCTACACTTATCCATATCCTTAACGCACACGTCCTCAAAACCCTCCCCAAACAGCTTCATCGAATAAATATTGAGGGTGAGGAGGAGGCCAGGAGCCACGCTCGTTGCATGCCTCCTTAACTTCACCTTAAGCTCCTCAACCCTTAACTCACTCATGAGCTCTCACCCCTTTCTCTCCTTATGGTACTCACCGCACTCATAAATTCCCTCCTTAGCCTCTCAACAACGTACTTCAGCTCGGTATCGAGTATCGTTATTGGCCTGAGTATGTGCCTGCCCTTAACCACGCGCAGGTTGAAGCACTCCCTCTCCTCATTCAGCGTGACCTCAATCACAATGTCACTTAAGGTGTTGAGGGCTGGCGGCGGGTCAGGGTATGAGGGACTGGTTCTGAATACCCTCAATGCGGTTATCCCTAGGCTGGAGTCCATCACATGGTATATAGAGAGCATTTTATTTATCTCCTCAAGACCGTAGAGCTCAATCAACTTCTCATACCCCGTAACGGTTAGGACGTCTATCCCGCCTAACTCTGGGTCACTGTAGTACAGGTAGTGCGGCACCTGCTTCTGCGTAACCTCCGCAGGTATCTCCACGATCCTGTCCTTGAGGAGCTCACCCAGTATTCCCTCCTCCCTCAGTATGTGCTCGCCCCTCCTCCTACCGTAGTAAATTACGCCCACCTTAACATTACCTCGTAGCGCCTCCAGCCCTATCCTGAGGACTAAGTAAGGGTAGAGAAGACCCATACCTGATGCCGGGTACTTAACTATTATCGCTATCTGCGTTCCAGGCTCTAACTCATTGCCGAAGAGCTTGGTGGGTGCGTCATCTTCAATCCTTATTGGCTTTCTCTTACTCCTTAACCTCTCAACCACTGACTTACTAATAGCGTTTATGGCCCTCACACCCCTACTCGATATGTCGAAGTATATTGGGTACGTAGGGACGAATCTAGTTCTGAACTTAAGGATCCGCAGGCGCCTAGGGAACACTGCGTCCGGGTCATAGCTAAGGCTGACCACCACGTCCGCCAAGTACTCTAGGAGCGATATATCCGGATCCTGCTCTGTGAGCTTATCACACACCATCATGACAAGGACGTTCTGCGCGGACGCTATCTTATAGATTACCGTGTGAAGCCATGCCCTCTTCTTAGCGTACGACTCAAGTATCTTCATTAACGGGGTAACGCTGTCGATTATGACCATGTCGTAGCCCTCTAAAACATTCTTCATGATTTCCTCGGTCACCACCTCAATTAAGTACTCGTCCCCTAAGGTAGGGCACTCAATAACCTTCACCTTACCCTCCCGGATTCTAGACTCTAGGTCGCACCCTAGACTCTTAGCAACCTTAATGAGCTTATTCGAGCACTCATTAGACGTCACGTAAAGCACCCTAGCCTTACCCTCACGCACGTTCCTGCAGAGCGTCATTAGGGCAAGGGACGTCTTACCGGTTCCGGGCCTACCCTCAAGCAAGACAACATAGTTTGACGGGATCTCCCCAATGATGTCATCCAACTCAGACATACCGAATACTTTCCCAGCCCTCTCTCCTCCAACCTTACCGCTAATAACACCCATGACTATTCACGCTTCTCAAAAAATATATAAGACAAACCATATATAAAGCAAACTATCCTAAGTAAGGCTTTGAAGCCGTAGTAATGTTTTTAAATTACCTAATAGAATACCTAAGGCTTAAAATTATTTAAGGAGCTAAAGTAATTGACTGAATAATGGTTAGATAATGACAAAACATATATGCTTGAGCATTGGTGAATCCCTGAAAAACTTTCGTGTTAGTAGGTGGTGAAGTCGGTTTGACTTCATCTGTGATCGTGGTCGATCTAGCTGGTTAGTGAGTGCTTACTTCGATGGCTTAGCGGCTCTCTCTAGGAATCCACGTACCTTACTCACTTCCTCGTCGCTCACTACGTCCTCGTAGCAGAACCACCAGTCAAAGCACTTGTACTTCTTCACCCTCTCGCTAGCCTCCTGGATCGTTGCTGCTGGCGGCACTATGACTGCCTTACCTATTAGCTCGTTGTTCGGCCAGTTAGCGGGGGTTGCCCTGCCGTACTTGTCGTTTATCTGGAGCGCCTTAACGACCCTCAGTATTTCGTCCACTAACCTCCCGACGTTGAGCGGGTAGTACAGTATGGTTCTGATGACGCCCTTATCATCCACTATGAACACTGCCCTCACGGTGTGGGTTGCTGACTCTGCGTGAAGCATCCCGAGCTTCCTAGCTACACTGCCCTGCGGATCAGCGATTATCGGGAAGGGCACCTCAACCCCCAACTTCTCCTTGATCCACTCAATCCACTTTATGTGGCTGAATGTGCTGTCAACGCTTAACCCTATTAGCTCAGCACCTAACGCCTTGAAGTCCTCATAGCGCTTAGCGAACGCGACGAACTCCGTCGTGCAGACCGGGGTGAAGTCCGCTGGGTGGCTGAAGAGCACGAACCACTTCCCAGCGTAGTCGTCAGGTAGTTTCTTAGGGCCGTGTGTAGTCATGACCTTCATTTCAGGGAACTTCTCACCTATTAATGGGATCTGACCTGGCATTTTCCTGATCCCTCCACTACATAATTAGCTTTAGGTACTTATAAACTTAACTGAATCTGTACGTCATCTTAACTAAAAGATTAGCAATACTAACTAATCCATAGCAAGGAACTTGTGATCTCCTTAATGAGAGGCGTTACCCTAAACAAGTCATCTAAGGCACGATGCTCTAAGGGCGGGTGATTCGTTTGATTTTAAATAGGTGTTCCTTAAGATTAATTAGTAACTCATGAGGGGTGATGAAGGCTGTCGAGGGAGGTGTTTTACGTAACGACCCCAATATACTACCCGAACGCCGTGCCGCACATAGGGCATGCTTACACAACGGTATTCGCGGATACGCTAGCGAGGTACCATAGGCTACTGGGTCACGACGTGTTCTACTTGACCGGGACGGACGAGCACGGCCTTAAGCTGCAGCGCACTGCGGAGAAGCTTGGGAAGCACCCTAAGGACTTAGTTGATGAAATGTCATCAATGTTCAAGGAGTACTGGAGGATGCTGAACATATCCTACGACCGATTCATAAGGACAACGGACCCCGACCACGAGAGGGTGGTTAAGAAAGCCATGAGCAGGATGTATAGGGACGGCCTAATATATAAGGCAAGGTACTCCGGCTGGTACTGCGTTAGCTGCGAGAGGTTCTACGCCACGAGCGAGTACGAGGTGATCGATGGGAAGCCTCACTGCCCCATACATAAGAAGCCTCTTGAGTGGTTAGAGGAGGACACGTACTACTTCAAGTTAAGTGAGTTCAAGGACTACTTAATCGATGTCCTCAGCGGCGACGTCGTGTACCCCAAGTCATACGCTACAGAAATTCTAAGCAAGATCAAGGGTGAGGGCTTAAGGGATGTCTCAGTCGCTCGTCCCAAGAGCAGGGTCTGGTGGGGCATTGAAGTCCCATTCGACCCGGACTACACTGTTTACGTTTGGTTTGATGCTCTACTAAATTACTTAACAGGTATAGGGTTCCCGGATGATAAGGTCAGGTTCGAGAGGTACTGGCCCGTAGTCCACCACGTGATAGGTAAGGACATACTGTGGTTCCACACCGCCATATGGTTCTCCATGCTTAAGGCACTAGGCATTAAGCCGCCCAAGAAGGTGCTCGTGCACGCGTTCCTCATAAGCGAGGGGCTGAAGATAGGGAAGAGCGCGGGTAACGCGGTACCCATAGAGGACCTGATAAGCAGGTACCAGGACTCAGACGGCTTCAGGTACATACTCATGAGGATATTCAACATGGGTAAGGACGTCGAAGTAACGACAGGGCTATTCGACACGATCTACAATAGCGAGCTAGCCGACACCCTCGGAAACCTCGTGAGGAGGGTCGGGGTGCTGGCCAAGAAGAAGTTAGGCGGTAGGGTCCACGAAACAAGCGTTGATGAGGGGCTGGAGAGGCTCATGAACGAAACACTCGAGAGATACGCTAAAGCTATGGACTCCTTCAACCCCTCGGAGGCGCTTGGTGAGGTGATGAAACTACTGCGTGAAGGCAACGCGTACGTGAATAGGACGAGGCCGTGGGAGCTAAGCGACCCGAGCAGGGAGCTGTACACGCTACTCGAGGTTGTGAGGATTGCGGTAACCCTCCTCTCACCAGTCATACCTATGGCGGCCGAGAGAACCGCTAAGGCATTAGGGTTCGAGATCCGCAACCCATTCGACGCGGGGAGGCAGGGAGAGTACGTGATTACTGAAGCACCGATACTCTTCAGGAAGGTTAAGGGTTGACACGCAGTAGAGAAAGGAGCTTTTAAGGTTGGAAAGACCCTCGAACCCCTCACCCATGCCTGCCCCTGAAGTACTTCTCAAGCTCCTCAAACGTGCTTGACTTAGGGGCGTTACTTGAAGGCACACCAACAGGCATGAGGTAGGTAGGCACCTCCTCACCCCTCAGCCCAAGGACCGCCGTGACTTCCTCATCGTTGAACGCCCCCACACCCACGGTGCCTAAGCCGAGGGCCGTAGCCATTAAGTAAACGTTCTGTGCGGCGTGCCCTATATCCATGAACACGTACCTGAACCCCCTCCTCCCGTACCTGACGGTGGTTCTCGCGAATATGGCGCAGAAGACGAGCGTCACTGGGGCTTCCTTAACCCACGGTTGCCTGAGGGCCGCCTCGGCGAGCTCCTCCCTCACGTCCCCGGGCTTGTGGAGTGTTAGTGAGTGGTTCTGGGGGACGTACCTGTACACGCCCTTCCCAAGACCCTCCACGCCCCCTTCACCGACGACCACGTACAGCTCTATCGGGTAGGTGGCGCCAGCGCTTGGCGCCGCCCTTAACCCGTGCCTCAACTCCGTTATGCCTTGAGCAGACCATAGGAGGAGTGAGAGCTGGTTCATGGTTAACGGCTTATCAATGTACTCGCGAATGCTTCTCCTAGCAAGCACCGCATCCTCAACGCTGACCCCCGTTACGGGTTTGGGCGGGGGTAGGGGGATTTGCTTGGGGGTCACGCCTAAACCGAAGCCCAAGACCTTCAGCACCGTTTACTCTGGTTCTTCAGCGCTAATATCGTTGCACACACTGAGGGACGCTTTTTAGGTTATAACTAAGTTATTACGGGGTAAGGGAAGTGGCTGAAGCCCTACACGTATTCGAAGACCCCGTAACGCTAATGACCGGCATGTGGCCCACACCACTAATCAAGTTAAGGTGGATATCCAGGAACGGGGCGGAGGCATGGGCGAAGCTAGAGTTCTACAACCCATTCAGCAAATCAACAAAGGACAGGCCCGTGTGGTTCATGATTGAGGACGCATTACGTAGGAGCGTGCTTAAGGAGGGAGGGGTGTTCTATGAAGCAACGTCAGGAAACGTCGGGATAGCTATGGCGTCCCTAGCCAACGTGCTTAGCCTGAAGTTCAGGGCTTACCTCCCCAAGCACGCCCCAAGAGCCACGGAAGTAATCCTCAAGGTACTCGGGGCAGAGGTCGTCAGGACGGAGTATGAATGCATCAGCGAGGAGATGGTGAACAAGGTTAAGGAGGAGGCGAGGCGTGACGGTGCCGTAAACCTCAACCAGTACATCAACGACTGCAACTTCCTAGCACACCTTAACCACACGGCTAGGGAGCTGGACGAGCAGTTAGGGGCCGTGGGTAGGTCACCACCTAAAGCAATCATAGCTGGCGTCGGCACGTCAGGGCACTCAGCAGCGATAGCGAAGCACTTCAGGGAAAAATACGGTGATGAAGCCCCCGCCTTCGTTGCTGTGGTGCCTAAGGAGAGGGAATCCATCCCCGGGTTAAGGCCTTTGTCAACGAAGCCCAAGTGGGTTAGCGTGATCAAGCCTGATAAAGTAGTCGAGGTGAGTACGGAAGACGCTGTCGCCGGAGCAGTCCTCGTGGCTAGGACCAACGGATTATTCGTCGGGCTATCCTCAGGGGCTGTTGTGGCTGCCTACGAAGCAGTTAAGGACGAGTTAGGGGCGGGGACGTACGCCTTAATATTCCCTGACGACGGAATGAAGTACGTGGAGATCTTCGACGCCTGGTTAAGGCACAGGCCAGACCTCCTCAGGAAGTACGCAGACATACTCGCTTCGGGGGTGTGCCGCGAAGATGAGGGAAGCAACGGTTGAGGCAGCACGCACCATTAAGGTCAGGGTAAGGTACTTCGGCTCCCTCTACGGCTACCTCGGAACTTTCGAGGACATCATAGAACTACCGGAGCCGGAGCCGGGCAAGGCGCCGAGCGTCGAGGACGCCCTAAACAAGTTACGTGAGTTAAGGCCGGAATTCAGCGTAGCTGAGGACACCTTACCCATGATATGGGTCTACGTAAACGGGAAGCAGGTTCTCAACAAGAGCAACACCGAGCTTAGTGACGGGGACACGATACTACTCGTACCACCATTCTACGAGGGAGGCTAAACCTAAAGTACGGCACAGGAGCGCAAATCCTTAAAAGCAACTGCGTATATGTAGAACAGGTGTAAAAGATTTGCTCTCAAAACACCCTCTAGAACTCCCCCCAAGCAGGAAGTTCTCGAAAGACGAAGTCAAGGACGCGTTAAGGCTAGCCATAATAGCAGAGCTCGATGCCGTAAGCCTCTACGAGCAACTCGCCAGGGCAATAGAGGATGAGGCAGTAAAGAAGGTATTCGAGGACATAGCGAGGGAAGAGAAAGCACACGTAGGGGAATTCATGGCACTCCTAAAGAACCTAGACCCAGAACTAACGAAGGAAATGGAGTCAGGAGCTAAGGAAGTAGAAGAGCTAACAGGAATCACAGCCAAGTCCTAGCCCAAGAGCAAGGGAGAGAATAACTAACCAGCATCTAAGATTAGAGCCCTTCTGCAAGGCACACTAAGGTAAGGTAGCACCACCCTAAGGAGGACGGGCTTATTTTCACTACACGGCATATTCCGTCACTTACTCACCTATCCTTACCCTTCCCTTTATTACTCAGGATAAAGCTACTCTACATTGGGGTGCTGAGGGGATTGGGTGAGGCTATTGTTCTTCGTGGTAGGTTAGCGAAGCGCGTCAGGGAGGAGGCTGAGAAGCTCGGCTTCAGTGTCGATGAGTATCTTGTTGAAGTTCTTAGTCAGGGCCTTGACCCCCGGGATAGGGCGAGAGAATACATTGAGGTAGCAGAAGACCTATTGGAGGAGGCCCGTGAGGAGCTTAGGGAGGGTAATGTTCGTCAGGCGGCCAAGAGGCTCTGGGGGGCGTCAGCACTGACTGTTAAGGCCTACGCCTACTGGAGGGAGGGTAAGAGGCTCACTACCCACGGCGAGCTGTGGGAGTGGAAGAGGAGACTAGAGGACGAGTTGGGAGAGTGGGTCAGCGACTCCTGGTACGCCGCCAGCGCCATGCACACCTGTTTCTACGAGGGCTGGTGTGCCGAGAAGGACATCGCCACAGCCGAGAAGAGGGTGGAGAAACTAGTGAAGGAGGTAGCCTCCCTAATAGGGAGGAAAAAGCCGAGCTAGCCGCTTCTCTTTAATTACATGACGTGTTTACCAGCACGTTAAGAAGACTGTTGGCTAGTATTATTCTATTCAAAAGATTAGTTAATTAGTTGGAATTGCAAGGAAGTAGGCGTGTCCGTACTAGAGAAAGTGTTGGAAGAGGTAATTCCAGAGAAATGACTGGGGAATGCAGAGGAGAGGGAGAAGGTTACTATTTATTGTGTGGGGTCCGTAATTCCTTAAAATGCTGGGGTGCTTTGTGACTCGGTGTTGAGGTTGTCTTCCGTGCGTGTTGCTGATAGGGTTAGGTTGCTTGAGTTAATAGTTAGTGTCCCCACCTACAGTGTCGTGGGTTTCACTGGTGGGAGGCTGGTTTACGTTTCCGATGTTGAGGGCGTCACTAGCCTATGGTCCCTCAACCCTAGGACCGGTGAGCGGGTTAGGCTGACGGAAGGCCCTGTACACAGCGTTGCTAAGCCCTCACCGCGCTCGAAGTACGTGGTCTTCACCCGTGACGTTAGTAAGGGCAGGGAGTTGCAGAAACCCTACGTCGTGAGTGTTGAGGGAGGCGAGGAGGAATTACTGGCGGACGTCCCGCCCATGAGGTTCTTCGGAGGCGCGTGGGATGGTGAGAGGCTAGTGTTCTCGGCCGCGACGGAGTCGGGGATTGCCCTCTACCTCGCTAGGAGGGGGTCGTGGGAGAAGCTCACAGACTTGAAGACGATCGCGTACCCCACTGACGTTGAGGGAGACCTAGTGGTGGGTGCTGGCATGATGCGCGGGAACCCCAGGTCGCAGGAGCTGTTCATGTATGACCTAAGCTCGGGGGAGCTCACGACATTCACGCCTAAGGAGGGGTCCGTGAATAAGGACCCGGTCATTAAGGGCGGGAAGGTGCTCTTCGAGTCAAACTTCGAGGGGAGGAATAAGCTTTACGTGTACGACGTTAATGTGGGGGACTTGAAGCCCGTTGAGTTCAGGTTCAGTGACTACGTGGAGTACGGGGCTGTTGAGCACCTTGCCTATGGCTGGCTCAGGGACGGGGGCAGGTACGGTGAGGTGTGGGTCGTCGCTAAGAGGGATGGGAGGACGAAGCCCTTCATAGACGGGAAAGCAATCCCCTCACCGCCGGGGACCGTGGGTTACCTAGCGGTTAACGAGGCTGAGGGTAAGGCCTACTACTCGGCCTCGTCACTCACCACGCCCCCGAAAATATATGAGGTTGACTTAAGCACGGGTGGGTGCAGGGTCATCCTAGATAACCCGCTACCCAAGGAGGTTGAGGGGGCTTTAGGGAACCCGCGCTTCGTTAGGTATGACTCACCCGACGGGCTTAAGGTGCCTGCCTACGTCGTCGAGTCTAGGGCGGCGGGCAAGCCAGGCCCTACGGTAGTGTACGTGCATGGAGGTCCCTGGAGTGAGGTCTACGACTACTGGAACCCACTCATAGTGGGGTTGGCGGCGTCGGGGTATCACGTGATAGCCCCCAACTTCAGGGGCTCGACAGGGTATGGGGAGGACTTCAGGTTAATGGACGTAGGTGACCCAGGGGGCGGAGACTTAGAGGATGTGGCCGCCGCCGTCAAGTGGGGTAGGGGCGAAGGCCTCACATCTAAGGTGGCGATCATGGGCTACAGTTACGGCGGGTACATGACTTACCTAGCGCTGGGTAAGAAGCCCGAACTCTGGGACGCGGGAGTTGCTGGTGCGGGCGTCGTGGACTGGGTTGAGATGTACGGTTTAAGCGACGCGCTCTTCAGGAAATTCATTGAGGCGCTCTTCGACGGGTACAGGGAGGACTTGATGAGGGAGCGCTCACCCATAACCTACGTGAGGAACGTTAAGGCACCCCTATGCATCATACACCCGCAGAACGACACTAGGACTCCCCTCAAGCCCGTACTAAGGTACGTTGAGGAACTGCTCAAGAAGGGCGGGGTCTTCGAAGCCCACATAGTGCCGGACATGGGGCACGTCATCAGGACAGTCGATGATATGCTGAGGATCCTCCTCCCAGCAATACTCTTCCTAGACAAGTACTTAGGCACGGAAGCCAAGCCCAATACCTAACTACGTTTTTCTGATGGGCACCCATGTCCTTTAAAGCGTTGCGGGCACTTAGTGAGGTGGTGTCGAGGACGTGTGCTTAGGCGTGCCGGCGAAGGTGCTTCGGGTGTGGGTTGAGGGCGGGTTAAAGTATGCTGAGGTGAGTATGGGTGGGGGATCACGCACCGTCATAGCCCCCCTCGAGGACATTAAGCCTGGGGACTACGTCATAGTGCATGCGGGGATCGCCATAAGTAAGGTGAGGGAGGAGGAAGTCGAGGAAACCCTGAAGCTTTGGGAGGAACTGCTTGAGGCCGCGACCAATTCATAACACTGTTAATTGCACCGACTTACACGTGATCCCCGACTGCCGAGAACGTTTTTTACCGAATCCTTCAGAGCGACTCGGTGGCTTCGATTGCCCATCAAGCTAGTTAAGGTTGAGGACGCGGTAGGCAAGGTTCTCGCGTACGACGTCTCCGCAGTAACGAAGGACTTCAAGGGAGCACTATTCCGTAAGGGCCACGTCATTAGGGCTGAGGACGTTGAGGCGTTGAAGAACACCGGACATTACTACGTGTACGTCGCCGACACGCCCGAGGAGCTGAGCAAGGGTTGGGGGACAGAGGTCTTCGAGGATGACGCTGTCCGTGAGCTCGCTGAGGCCTTAGCGGGTCCCGGCACGGTCGTTAAGGGGTTGGCTGAGGGTAAGGCAACCATATACGCGTTAATTGACGGCGTCCTCAAGCTAAGGACTGACGCGCTACTAGCGATAAACATGTCGGGGGACTTCGTGGTCGTCGCTAGGCGTGACGGCACCCCAGTCAGGTGTGGGGAGCCTTTAGCTGTGGTTGACCTCATACCCCTAACGGTTAAGCGGGCGGTGCTGGACGGGGTTAAGGATCACGCAAGGAGGAATTACCCGGTAGTGAGTGTGAAGCCCTACCAACCCTTCCGCGTCGGGCTAGCCGTGATCGGCACTGAAGTCTACGAGGGGAGAATTAAGGACGCAGCGACACCCGTGATCGAGGCTAAGGTTAAGCAGTACGGAGGCACCCTAGTAGCTAGGGAGGTGCTCCCCGACGATGAGGGAGTCATAGCGTCGAAGCTGAGGGAGTATGTGGAGTCCGATGAGGTAGACGTAATCATAGCTACGGGAGGCATGAGCGTGGACCCCACCGACAGGACGCCGCACGCGATAAGGATAGTGGCTGACGAGGTCGTAGCTTACGGCGTGCCCTACAAGCCAAACACCATGACGATGATGGCGTACGCTAGGGGCAAGCCGGTAGTAGGTGTGCCCTCCTCCATAATATTCTTCCGCGAGAAGAACATACTCGACATCCTACTGCCGAAGATAGCTACGCGCGAGAAAATAACGCGTGAGGAACTAGCGAGCCTAGGAAACGGGGGCCTCACCGAGGAATTCATACGAAGGAAGTTAAGGCGAAGCTAGGGATCACTTAGGTGCCGCAGTTACTTGAACATACTCTAACCTTCATTACCCAGATATCTAGGGATACTTTAAATCCAGGCGTTACTTTCAGCGTTCCTTCAACCCAACTATAATGGTTACACTTAGGTAAGCTCACCCAAGTCAACCAATTAACCTAGTGCTCCACCTTCTCAAGTTCTTAAGCGTGCGACTTACAAGAGAACTTAGGTTGATGTTGTGTCGTACCGATCAATCATGAGCCCTTACCTAAGAAGATCGACATAATTAGCCCTAACCCTATTAGTGTGGCTCCATCATCGCCTACGGCAACCACTAAGTAGTAGGGAATTAACCCCGCAATACCTGTGGCTATTACCGCCACCTTAACTGCGACCGCCGTCAGTATTGCTGAACGGACGGCTTTCCCGAACCTTGACGCGTAGTTCAGAAGGAGGGGGATGGACTTAATGCCTCTAATAAGGACAACGTCACCTATGTTTGACACTACCTCAAGCCTCCCTACAGCCATCCCAACATCGGCCTCAGCTATTGCCTCAACATCGTTTACGCCGTCCCCTACAAACCCGACAGCACCATGCTCCTTCCTAAGCCTCCTCACCAAGGCCTTCTTCTCATCAGGACTTAACTCGTAAAAGAACTCATCAGCACCGACAAACTTAGCTACGCGCTCAACCCTACCGCGCCTATCACCACTGGCAATAACCGTCCTGAGACCGCGCCTCCTCACAGCCTGGAACACTTCCCTGATACCGCTATCCAGTCCCTCCTCAAGGCACGCCACGCCAGCAAGAACCCTGTTAACCGCCACGTAAGCCACCATCTCCCCCTCACCGCATTGAGGCGCCACCCCAACATCAACTCCGTGCTCCGCCAGGAACTCCTTAGAGCCCAGGAGGACCTCGGCACCGTTGACGAGCGCTTTAACACCCCTGCCAGGGAATTCCTGAACTTTCGAGGGAACGGCCTCGCTTAACCCCGCTAAGGCTCTTGAGACGGGGTGATTGCTTGCCTTAGCCGCCCCACCAACGTACTCCCTAACGAGGTCTTCGCCGAAGCCGTTTAGGGTTATTAGCCTAGATAGCTTTAGTTCCCCTAAAGTTATCGTGCCTGTCTTGTCAAGCACTAGGACCTTAACGCGCTCTAAGTCCTCCAGAACCCTACCTCCCCTAACAACAACTGATCTCCTAGCTAAGGTAGCCAGAGCTAACGCGGTGGCTGTCCCCGACGAGATTATGAAGGCGCTAGGACATCCTGCCAGCAGGAGTGGGAGTGCCTTGTAGGGTGACGTGAGTAGGGATCCAGCCGTAAACATCGACAGGATTAAAACGGTGTAGGGCTGGGAGAACCTCTCAATAAACCTCTGGAGGGATGCCTTCCTCTCAAGAGCCCTTTCAGCCTCAAGAACTAGGAGCTGCAGGAGGGATTTCCCGGGATCCTTAAGCACGCGGACACGCACCATGCCTGACTTGTTAACGTATCCGCTCATAACGTGTTCTCCCTTACCCAGAGGTCTGGGCTCTGACTCGCCAGTAATGTAGCTAGTGTCGAAGAGGGAGTGCCCATCGATTATGATGCCGTCCGCCGGAACCACCTCACCTGGCTTAACTATGACTACGTCGCCTGGCTTAAGCTCATCAATACTTCTTGACACTATCTTCCCGTCAACTTCTACGCTAACTTTAGTGGGTATTAGCTCCCTCAACCCGACTATCTTTCTCTCAGCGTACCGCTCGGCCTGAATCTCTATTAGCTCTGATATTGAGTAAAGGAGGAGTATCAGGAAGCTGCTAATCGTTAGGTGCAGGAACCACGTGGTGAGGCCCGCAGCACCCATCAGTACATCGATGGACACTCTCTTCCTACGTACTAGTAGCACTAACGCCCTAACTAGGAGTGAGGCCGATATCGCTAAGATTACGTAATCAAGAACACGCGTATGCTTACCGAACGCTGTGGTGGTTAATGACATAGTGCTGGCAACGGCTATAGCTATCCAAGGTAATGCCTCCCTAACCCCACGCCCGAAGCCCTTAACACATAACCCCATACGCCTTCCCCTGTCTCCTTACCTCTGATATAATAAGCTCTCTTGCTAATTTACTGAGGTTTTATTATATAATGTTTAATAATTCGCGAAGCACGGATTATTAACGGGTGTGACCGTATGCCTGTAGTGAGTCTCTCACTGCCCTCAACACTCCTCGAGAAGCTGGACGAGTTTGTGAGGAGGTACGGCTACACTGGGAGGTCGGAGCTTGTCCGCGACGCCATAAGGGAGTACATTTCAAGTAGGTTCCCTGAGGAAGCGATGAGGGGAACCATATATGGCGTCATAATAGCGCTGGCGAATCATGAGGCGAAGCCCTCTGTGGATCAGAGGGTGATAGATACGATACACCTTCATCAAGCACTAATTAAGTCATTCTATCATCAGTTACTGACAGGGGGGTGGTGCTTGAACATAGCTATCGTTGAGGGTAAGTGGACGGAGATGCAGTCTCTAATAAGGGCATTGAGGAAGATAAAGGGGGTTGATGACTTAAGATTCATACCGCTTAGGCTGGAGAGCGCTTAGGGCGTTAGGAGGGAGCAACAAGGGCGTAATGATCCTCAGTTCATTGAATGTAGAACCTGTTAATGCCTTAGTTGCACCCGCTTAACGAATCTTGCCAAGTCAAGGGAGTGTAAAAACACCGTTAATTGACGGGGTTCTTAAAGCACCATGCTACTTAAGAGTAAGGTCTATTTGTTTGGGGCCCTGAGGTGTTCTCAGGGATTTGGAACCTCTCGTGAGGAAGCTTACCCTGAAGTAAGGGGGACTTCAAGCTATAAGATATTGGGAGAGTAAGGAACGATACTTAAGGTGGTTAAGAGGTTCAAGCCTGCCCCCATCGCATAACTAAGCACTTTGCCGAGTATGTGTTACTCTACATGCTCAGTGAAGCTATATATGGAGGCAGCACACGGCGAGCCTGTGGAAACAGGGGCTATTGAAACTCGCCCTTAAGGGATCGGGATCGTTAAATACAATCACTTCTTCCCATGGATCGTCTTGGCGATCGCTATTACCTCCTCTGCACACGCCACTAAGCTCTCAACATCCTCCTTGCTGAGACTGCTTGACTCGCCAGCCCTGCTCACGATTTGTGAGCACTGCTTAATCACGGCATCCCAACTGTTCTTAACTTGTTTTGGGGCCTGGTACTCCTTAATGAGGCTAAGTAGGTCCACTCCCTCCTCATAGGCTCTGAACGCTAATTCTATAGCGCTCCTTATGTCTCCCTCCATTAGTGAGCGTTTGGCCCTGTCAAGAAGTTTCCCAATTATTGTGAGTCTTAGTTCGGCTGCCTTCATGTCCCCACCAATTATCATATTATACAAAAGCCCTTATATCTATACAGAACCATATGTGATGATTCCTCATAAGAATACCTGCACCCCACAGATCCTGCATGGAAGCCCCTGGACTTAATGCCTGCACGGACTGATCTTTAGGGTGCTCCCCAGACGCAGTCCTTCCCTATCCTCCATGAGCTGGCCGACACTCTACAATGATTATTATGATATACATATGGCTATCATTAGAGTATCAGAGCCGGTTCCTTCATGCGGGTTGCTAGCTCTGGGTTTCTATTCCATTAATAAGGTTTCCTTAGCTTCCCTCTCCACAAGCGTTATTAGGTCGCCGTACTCGTTCATCCAGACCTCAAAGAAGTGCTCGCTGTCGTCCCTGCTTAGATGAACCGTCACGTGGGCCACTACGCACTCACCAACACTCCTAACCTTATGTATCGTGTGACTCCTGAGGCCTGTGCCGAATGCTTCCTCCAAATGCCTCCTAATTAACGGGCGATACCTTCTCCAAAATATCTCCTCTGTCAAGAACCCACCATGATATGCTTGATTTTAGGGACAATAAATTTTAAGTAGCGTGTGCTCACTATACCCTCCTGTGTGCTCCTAGTAATCCCGAGTAGCGTGTCCCTTGTGCCGCTTACCTCCGCGTTAATTGTTGCTGCACATCCGAGTGAAGAATCATCTATTTAATCACAGTAATTACCTTCTCTGATGGGGTGGTGGCAACGCTTAACGGTGTCGCTATCGAAGCCGTTAACCTGAGGAAGAGGTACGGTAGGGTTGAGGCGTTACGGGGCCTTAACCTTAGGGTAGGGTTCAGGGAGATCTACGGGCTAATAGGCCCTAATGGGGCAGGGAAAACAACGACGCTTAAGTGCATCGTCGGGCTCCTCAAGCCTGACGCTGGGTATGTTAAGGTGTGTGGCTGGGACGTGGTTAGGGAGCGTGTTAACGCGTTAAGGAACGTCGGCTACGTTCCCGAGAACCCTGTGGTGCTCCAGAACCTTACGGTCGAGGACTTCATTAAGTTCATCACCTCCTTAAGAGGGCTCACGTGGGGCGACGTTAGGGAGGACTTCGAGGAGTACCTAAGGAAATTCAGGCTCGTGGGAAAGAGGAAGGCGTTGATGAAGGAGCTCTCCCGCGGGATGACGCAGAAGGCCTTAGTCATTGCCGCATTACTCGTCAAGCCTAAGGTGCTGGTGATGGACGAGCCGATGGCGGGCATGGATCCCGAAGCGCAGCACGTGTTCAAGGAGGAGGTCAGGAGAGTGGTTGAGGAGGGCGCCACCGCCCTCATATCCAGCCACCTCCTCGACATGGTTGAGAGGTTCTGCACTAGGGTAGGGATAATCAGTGAGGGTCACCTAATCATGGAGGGGAGCATCGAGGAGGTTAAGGAGGCGGCGGCAGGCAGTAGGAGCTTGGAGGAGGTCTTCCTTAAGGTAGTGTCGCGTGGTGAGTGAGTCTCGAGAGGTGCTCCACGCTTGGGGCTTAAGGAGCAGTTAACCGTGATGAAGTACAGCCTCAAGAACACCGCCATTAACCCGGTAATCAGGTCGAAGTCCGGCATAGCCTACATGGTGTTCATGGCGGTTGGCTTCACGGCCTTACTTGCCTCCCTCACACTAGGTCCAAGCTCAAACACCTCAGAAGGAATGCCCATGAACCACGACCTCAGGGCGTTCCTGATCGCTCATGGCTTAAACAGGTTCATAATCGCTGACATAGCGAGCGCCGTGCTGATGGCGCTAACGGCTCTAGTCTTCATCCTCACTCCCCCTAACGTCCCGGTCAGGGAGGCTGAGTACGAGTTAGTGTTAACTCAACCGATAGAGATTAGGGACTTCATCATGGGTAAGGCTTTAGTTAGTGTGGCCCAGCAGTTCGTATTCCTTCCATACGTCCTCTCAATGCTGGTGTTTGCCTCAATCCTTGCTCCCAACCCGGCGAAGGCCGTTCTCGCGACTCTCTCCCTCGTGCTCATCTCCGCGTACTTCGCTTTATTTGATGCCGCCACGAAGGTCGTGGCGTTAGTACTGGCTAAGCGGGGCTTAAGGAGGGTGTTTAGGGTAGCGTTCCTAGCGTACTTAATTATCGGGTTAGCCCACACGGCGTTACTAAGGTGGCCCTCACCCATTCTGACGGCACCGCTCAAGCCGCTTGCAGCCTCACTGATTTACTCCCTAGCGATCTCACCAAGCATTACTGAGGTGGTCACGTGGTTAGCCCTCTCAATAATCCCCACCGCAGCGGCGCTCCTGCTAATACAGGCACTAGCCGACGTGGTGGGTGTCGAGGACCTCAAGCCAGTAGCGTTGCCCGGCGCCTCCAGGCGTGAAGGGAGAGCGAGGAGGGGAGGTAAGGGGGTTCACATGCTTAGGGGCCTTGACCTGAGCTCGCCAGGGAGAGCGGTGATGAGCGTCATGTACTACTCAGCGATCTTAAGCATTGCCCACCTAGAGACCCTGGCCGTAGCGGTGGGTGTGCCTGCCGCCGTATGCTTGGCTGTGAGGTACTTCATGCCAGCATGGATCACGGGGGTTGCTGGATTCGCCGTAAGCATCTTCATACCCTTAATGACCGCCATAACGCTT
This sequence comes from Desulfurococcales archaeon, assembly GCA_027002995.1. Lineage (GTDB taxonomy): Archaea > Thermoproteota > Thermoprotei_A > Sulfolobales > NBVN01 > WAOL01. The sequence continues at coordinate 3,901 of JALWZB010000132.1, read as the reverse complement.
ACCTCCGTACTCAACACCGTCATAGTAAATGACTTGATGACCTACTGGATATACCGCGTCTACCTAGCGCGCATGAAGCCCGTCGCCACAGCCCTCCTCCTAAAAATAACGACGTACACCCTAGAAGCCGTGGCGGTAATGGCTACGTCAACCACCATATTAACCCACAATCCCCTCAACCTCCTCCTAATCCCCGTAACCGCCCCAGCAGCTGTGCTCACGTCCTTCGCCGCCCTAGCCCTCGTAACGTATTTCGCCTCCAAGAGGAAGGTCGTTAAGCAGGCACCCTCAGGCATGTACGTCATGGAATCCTCGATAGTGTTCATCATTGAGTTCTTCTTCATAATCACGTTAATGGGTGCGTCAACCCTAACCCAAGCACTCGCAACGATTAGCGCCACAGTACTGATGACCACGGCATCAACAGCGGTAGCAACTGCGGTAGCCCTAACGCTGGGGCTGAGGGAAGCCCTAGCCAAGCTTATGGAGAGGTACGACATAGTCGCGTAGGAAAACCACCCAACTATAAAGCACCGCAAACAATATTCTCAAGGTGATTAATGAATGAGCGAACCCGTGAAGATGGTCGACATAACCAGCAAACCCGAAACCTACCGAGAAGCCGTTGCCGAGGGCTTCATAAAGTTAAAGAAAAGCACCATCCAACTCATAAGGGAAGGCAAGGTAGAGAAAGGCAACCCACTAGCAATAGCAACCATCGCAGCCACACTAGCAGTAAAGAAAACACCCGAACTCATACCAATGGCACACAACATACCCATAACGAACGTCAAAGTAGAGTACGAAATACTGAACGACGGAATCAAGGCTAAGGTAACAGTCAAAACAACAGCGAAAACAGGCGTAGAAATGGAAGCCCTAGTAGGGGTGACGACCGCACTACTAAACATATGGGACGTCGTAAAGAAATACGAAAAAGACGAACAAGGACAATACCCAACCACAAAAATAGAAAACATAAGAGTCACAAAGAAAATCAAGGCAACCACCCCAATATGAATAACCATTCATTTTGTGGAATAACTACGCGTGGATTGACTTGCTAGTAGTCACTTCCAATGGTGTCTCCATGGTGCCGACGCTCGGAAGTAATCCCAGAGAAAGGCTTATTTATAAAGGGGGTATATAAGTATTCGGTATCAAACAAGAATGAATTGAAAGAAAGCTATCCTTCCAAGCACCTTACCCACCGAAGGGTCATGTATCAAACAAGAATGAATTGAAAGTGAGTACTCTTCCAGATAAGGAGGGCCTCCCTAATCACATGTATCAAACAAGAATGAATTGAAAGTCTATGACCTCATTATAGAACCTTTGGTATACTTCGTCAGTATCAAACAAGAATGAATTGAAAGTTAAAGGTGGTACAATGGGTAACGTTACTCACATTAGGGTAGTATCAAACAAGAATGAATTGAAAGAACGCTAGGGCGTCAAACATCAACCTACGGTCTCTCTCAGTATCAAACAAGAATGAATTGAAAGTTAGCTACAGCAATGTTATCCAGCTTCGCTAGAACATGGGTATCAAACAAGAATGAATTGAAAGATACGTATGGTTGGCGCTTAGAGCCATGCGACTTAAACAGTATCAAACAAGAATGAATTGAAAGCTGAGTCCATTGAGAGAGGGTTGAGGGCGTCCCTAAACGTATCAAACAAGAATGAATTGAAAGACCCTAACCCCGTTAAGCCCTAGAGGAGGTGCTGGGCAGTATCAAACAAGAATGAATTGAAAGTTCACCAACGCCATATTTAATGGCTATGTCGTGAGCTGCTAGTATCAAACAAGAATGAATTGAAAGTGTCCCTGATGAACTTGCATAGGCTGTCGTACCTCTGCCGTATCAAACAAGAATGAATTGAAAGTTGTGGTTCATGCTTAAGGTGGTTTCGTAACCTAGTTGTAGGTATCAAACAAGAATGAATTGAAAGTTAAATCACCGTCGGCGACACCCATATACAACCCTGCGTGTATCAAACAAGAATGAATTGAAAGGGGGGCTTCCCGCCACCGCCTACGCACGGTTTCGCTCGGTATCAAACAAGAATGAATTGAAAGAGCGCTCCATGCGTAAGCAGAATTCATGAACGCCAACCCGTATCAAACAAGAATGAATTGAAAGGGAGCTATCCACACCGTGAACTGTGCTGGAATTATGTTACGTATCAAACAAGAATGAATTGAAAGGTTCCTTTCTTGTGGCGCCGTGCTTCTTACTTAGCGCTGTATCAAACAAGAATGAATTGAAAGCCAAACTTTTTCAATTATATTCACCATCACTTACACCCCGTATCAAACAAGAATGAATTGAAAGGGCCACCAAGCCACCTTCCTGTTCTTTTCTGGCATGGTTGTATCAAACAAGAATGAATTGAAAGCTCCTCTTCTCAGCCCAAGTGCGCCTCGTAACTATCAGTATCAAACAAGAATGAATTGAAAGGCTCAACCCACCTAAACGTCGGCCGCAACTCCGAAGCCTGTATCAAACAAGAATGAATTGAAAGATCAGACACACTCATAGGTCGAGGCACATAATGTGCCTGTATCAGTGAAGAATGAATTGAAGGAGCGTATTATTATGCGATGAAAAGCAGGCGGGGAAGGCCAAGGGTATCCAATAAAGAAAAAGAATTAGGTGAAAAGCTTGGTTAGGGAGTGTAGGTTTGTTCTTGGTTATTTTTATTTGATAATTGCTGTTATGATAATGGTGGTTATCATAGGTAGGTTTGTTGATAGGGAGGAGGAGCTTAGGGTGTTGAGGGAGAGGTTGCGGAGTGATAGGTTTGAGTTGGTGGTGATTTATGGGAGGAGGCGTGTGGGTAAGACTAGGCTTGTGTTGGAGTCTGTTAGGGGTTCCGAGTATGTGTATTACCTGGCTGTTGAGGGTGATAATCTTAGGTACTTTAAACGAGTGGCTTCTAAGGTGGTTCCGGAGTTAAGGTATTCTATGGAGGATTGGGAGTCCTACTTTAACTTCCTGAAGGGCAGGGTTGTGATTATTGATGAGTTCCCTAACCTTATTAGGGAGGATCCGCGCGTTGTTTCAGTGTTTCAGCGTGTGGTGGACACTATTCTTAAGGGTACTAGGACGAAGTTGATTTTGTTGGGGTCCTCCGTGTCGATGATGAGTAGTAGGGTGCTGAGTTATAGGTCCCCGCTTTATGGGAGGAGGACGGCGTCAATTAAGTTGGGGCCTCTGAAGTTCCATCACTTAAGGGGGTTCTTTCCTCGCGTGAGTTGGGAGGAGTTGGTTGAGATTTACGGTCTGACAGGCGGCGTGCCCTACTACATTGAGAAGGTTAGGCCGCCGTTCTGGGAGTGGTTGGAGAGGGAGTTGAGGAGGCCTGACACTTTCCTGAAGGATGAGGTGGATTTCCTCATGAAGTACGAGTTCAGCGATGTTTCAACGTATAAGAAGATACTTGAAGCCATCGCGCTCGGCAGGAACACCCCTAAGGAAATCAGGGAGTATTTAAGAATGAGGCACTCCGACATCACCCCCTATCTAAGGAACTTAGTTGAAACGGGCTTCATTATTAGGGAAGTCCCAGTAACTGAAGGCCCTAAGTCTAGGAGGGGTAGGTACTACGTAGCCGATAACTTCACGGCGTTCTGGTTCCGTTATATATACCCGAACCTGTCAGCCATAGAGGAAGGCGTGTTTGACGTGAGTGAGGTGAGGGAGGACTACCCTAACTACCTCGGCTGGGTCTTCGAGAAAGTGGGGAGGCAGTTACTCACCGAGCTAAGCAAGCGGGGCGAACTACCCTTCAAACCAACAAGAATAGGTAGGTGGTGGTACAAGGACTTAGAGGTAGATATAGTGGCGCTAAACCGAAGGAGAAGGAAGGCACTCCTCGTCGAGGTCAAGTGGGG
>JALWZB010000131.1 GCA_027002995.1 Desulfurococcales archaeon | reverse complement strand
CTGTCTGCTTGTCTGTCTTTCCCAGGGGGTGCTTAGGGGCAGGGTGACTGGTTTCTAGGTTCGTGTTTTGCTAAGGCCGAGTTTCCAGTATGGGGTAGGTGTTCCTTTGTTATGGAAGAACCATAAAGTAGTGGTTCATTTTTCCCTAGTTTCCAGATTGTTCCGAGGGAATGTGGTTCTTCCTAAGCAGATGATTCTAGTGATCCCTAATCCCCGGAGACCCTTAGCTTTCTGTGGTGATGAGGGCTAGGGGAACTATTGTGGGCAGTCAATGAAACAAAAGCATCCTGGGGGTTGTTTCTGCCTGCATGCTCCATCTGGGGTTCCCGCATTGCTCGGAGGGCTCGCCCTGGCACGGGTTTATCTCGCTGGGTCATTGGGTAGTTGTGGGGCCTGGTGGCACGAAACCTCCCAGGTGTGTGCATGCCTCGGCCCCAGCCTTATTCCCTTCTAAGGCTGCCTCCAGTAGCGTCCCTCCCTTAAGTAAGGTGCTTATCACTGCCGCGTTGAAGGCGTCGCCAGCTCCTGTCGTGTCGACGGGTTCCTTAACTACGTTACGTTGCTTCACGGGCTCCACGCGCTCAGGAGTTATTACTGCAGTGCCTTCACTCCCAAGCTTGAGGAAAGCTGCCTCAGCCTTAAGCGACTTAATAATTCCCTGAATGCATTCAATAACGTTGACCCCACCGCAGAGTTCGGAGGCCTCAGCACCGTTAATGAAGACGTAGGTCGCGAGGCCCCTGAGCTTCGGTAGGAAGTGCTTCGCCTGCGTGGCTATGCCCTCTAAGTCAACGCTCGTTGTTAAGCCTGCCTTAACAGCCTCGCTGAGAAGGTTCAGTAGGGACTCACCGTCATCGCGGTTGAGGGCCATGTACCCTGACGCGTGCACGTGGTCAACCCGCGACGCTACCTCCTCACCCTCCTCACGCGTTATCGTTAGGTGCTCGTTAGCCCCTCTGTACCCGACGATCGCCTTCTCACCGTTCGGGAGGAGCATTATCACCATGACGCCCGTCGACTCACCCTCAACAACGCGCACGTACCTAGAGTCAATCCCGGCCTCCCTTAACTTGGCGATTAAGTACTTGCCTAGAACATCATTACCCACCGCAGCGATCAGAGCCGCGCTAACACCCAACCTGACTAGGTGGGAGGCCGTGTTACCAGCAACACCTCCCGGCCCCACCCTAGCTGAGTGCGCCGCCACCGAGACATCAAGCTTCGGTAGCGCCGGTACCTTAAGGAATACGTCGACGTTCAAGTCACCAGCCACGGCAACCCCCGGTGAGGTCGTCATGAGTCCCCCATTATCTGGTGAGTACCGCTATTTTAGTTAGTGTGTAGTTAATTACTGGGTGTTAATTTGCTGGGCGTCGGTTCTGAAGCACCCGATTTTGAGCTCCCCTCCTACACCGGTGAATCCGTGAGGCTATCTAAGCTATTGTCCGAAGGGAAGGTGGTTGTGCTGTACTTCTACCCGAGAGCGATGACGCCGGGGTGCAGTAGGGAGGCGGTTAGGTTTAAGGAGCTCCTTAAGGAGTTCGAGGAGTTAGGCGCTATAGTGTTGGGCGTGTCTACCGACTCAGTTGAGAGGTTAAGGAGGTTCGCCGAGAAGTATGGGTTGCAGGGACTCACACTACTAAGCGACGTTAACGCCGACGTGGTCAGGGCATACGGTGCCCTCAAGGAAGGGGTTAAGAGGCCCTCAGCCCTAAGGGTGACCTTCATAATAGGTACGGACGGTAAGGTGGTTGCGGTGCTAAAGAACGTGAGGCCTGCTGAGAAACATGCTGACGAAGCCCTGCGTATCGTGAATGAACTCAAGCAGGGTAGGCGTGAGGGCTCTTAAGGTGAGAGCCCCTTAAACCCGCTTATTTGCTTTCCTGAATGCCTCCTTATGCTCCTCCCTCATGAGGAATCTTAACCCGTACCGCTTCTTGAAGGGGAGTTTAAGGAGGTTCTTCAGCAGGGTTAGTGTCGGGTGCTTTGGAGGGCCCTCGGTGCTAGGCCTTATAGCGCCTGTCGGGCAGGCCTTCACGCATTCGAAGCACTTACGGCAGAGCTCCGGCCTAACCATGACTGGCCTTAACCTAACCCTGTACCCAAAGCTGAGGAACGGCACCTTCATGGGCTTTAATTCCCAAATCCTCCACCCTTGAGGGCAGGCAGTAACGCATTCGGCCGCCCCACCGCAGATCGGGTAGTATATGGCAACGGGTGCCTCGCGGAGCATTACCTCAAACCATTCCCTCCAGTCCCTCACTTCCTCAGCTTCCCCATCAGCGTCGGTGGACATGCGGTTACCCGTTAGGTATGCTGGGTTAGCTTCTTAAACGATGTGTTCGAGTGCTTGCTCATGCATGACTACTGCTGTTCTATTGTTTAGATTTATTCAAAATGCGTGCACAGGTTACATGGTGAGTTGAGTGGTGCTTAGCCCGATGGTCAAGTACGTGGTTTTAGGTGTTCTGGTCGCTGTCGCGGCGGCTGCACTACTTGCGGGTCCCTCACTACTGAGGGTGGGTGTGGAGGTTGACGTGTCCGTCCCTCCACCCACAGCAGTGAGGGTTAGCCTTAACGTGACGTCGCAGCGTGGTGAGGAGACGTTACCTAACGTGACGCGGCTGAGGTTAGGGGAGGAAACACCCGTAGTGTTCAGGGTCACGGACGTGGTCTTCGAGGGGAACGTTAGCCTAGCCCTCAGCGGTAAGGCGATCTTAAGGAGCGTCGATGGGTCGAGAACGTACAGCATACCGATGCCCTGCATGGTGGTTAAGGGAACTAACTGCTTCAGGACGATGAACATTATACTGGGTTGGGACGCCCCAATAACTATCGAGCCCGGCGAGTACGTACTCACCCTCAAACTCTCGTGGTTCGACGCCAGCGGGGACGGGAAGGTGAGCTTCATCCTCGAAGTAGAGAAGGTGGGGGAAGCAAGTAGCATCCCTAACACGACCTCATGCGCACCCTCCATGGAGGTCGTGGGCACTAAGCCGGAGAACGCTGAGGGCTGGGTAATAGCTAACGGCTCAACCAGAAGCTTCGCAACCCTAGTATCACCGCCGAAGAGACTAAGTAACGGGTGCTACGTCACCTACGTGTGGGTATGGTTCTTCAACGGGAGGCCGGGCAGCTTAAACGTTGAGGTAGTGGACCCCTCGAGCGGTAAGACCCTGATCTCTAGGAACGTAGCCCTAGTGAATGTAGGGGCGTACGAGGAGGTTCTACTACGCCTAACCCTACCGCCCGGCACACACTTACTCAAGGTTAGCGCGGGAGACAAGGTATTTGAGGCAGGACTAAAGTGCGTCACCCAACCGAACTAACAAGAATTCCTCTATCCCCCCAGACACGATTACGTGATAAAGCGATTCCGGAAAACCCACTTAAGTA
>JALWZB010000130.1 GCA_027002995.1 Desulfurococcales archaeon | reverse complement strand
TTAACAGTATGTTTATCAAAGAAGTTAAGTAGACCAGCCCCAATTTTAGCAGGGCCTTTCACAGGTTTCAACTTGCTTAAGTTTCCTCCATGGAGTTCCACGTAAATCGCAGCATGACTGTGCTCATCGCTCCAGAACCTCAGGTCCAGGACATTAAAGTCATTTACCTTAAGAACGTTCGCTACGCGTTTTCCCACGCTCTTAAGCTCCCCCCAGATGATATCAGGTGATGTTCCCTCGGCCACGTCATAGAGTATGAGGATGATGCATCTCTCAGTGGATTTCAAGCGATACTGAAGTTCCTCGACGCTTAACACCTTTCGCGTGGGAAAGAAGAATTTCGGCGATGGTTTCCTTAAGAACTCATGAGCGGCGAGCATGGCTAAAGCCATGGACCTCCTGGAAACCGCGGCAGCAGCGTTCCGCCTACTATCAACCGGGTCGGGGAATATTAGTGGTGCCCCCTTGAAGGTTCTCCGCAGTACTGAGACCTCGTAGGAGTTTAGCTTGTTTAACGAAATGATCTGGGGTTCCCTCCAAGTTACGGCTGACTTAAGGAATCCCTCGAAGGAACCGTACCTTATAATGAGCAATTCCGTTAAGTAACCAGAGAAGCCCTCAACCTTTATCTCCGCACCATAAACCCCGATCCCCTTAAAGAACTTCTTTAATAGTCGGACCTCATCGCGCTGTTCATCGGTTAGGTTTCTTTTCACGAATCCTGTGTGGAAAGGTGTTCTGTCGACGGGTGTTTTTATGTCATCGATGGATTCGGCCCAGTAAGCTGGCACTATATCCGCCTCTATACTCCCGGCGTAGATCTTCACGTAAGGGTGGGAAGCGTACCTTAACTCTACCCGATATCCCCTTCCCGAGCGGCTTAGCTCTTTGCTCACGGGCTTCACAAACTTCTCAATAATCCATTCCTTGCTCAGACCCTCGTACCGTATGAGTACAAAGACATCTAAGTCCATCTCCCCTCTTAAGGATGTGCCCTTAGCTACCGACCCTTCTAGCTCAACTTTGAAGTCGTAAGGTATCGACTTAGATAGTACGTTCTCCAGAATCTCCTTTAACTCCTCATAGAGACGTAGTGCTTCCCTCAGCTCGGAAGGCGTTGGTCTAAGTACCTCCTTAATTTTCTTTACTACAGTGTGGATGTCGTGCTGCATCACTTTAGGTCCACCGACTTAACATCTATGTAGAGCGGGCCCTGAGGTCGGAGAATACTCCTCTTTAGCACTACCTTAGTTACTGTGAATGACCCAAACTCAAAATCCTCGTATGTACGCATTATCTCCGCTAAACACGCCCTATTGAACCTCCCCTTAACCCTGGCGACAGTAATGTGGGGTCTAAACTCAGCGTGATCAGGTTTCGCATAGCTCCTCAGACAAGGCTCCAATATGTCACGCAGTTTCTTAAGGTAATTAGCTCCCTCGCTAATCCCAACCCATATCACCCTAGGCCTACTTACGCTCGGGAATGCCCCCACACCCTTCACTCGAACGCTAAACCTAGGGATGCTTGCTGCCCTCTCAAGGCATTTTGACACATCCTTAACGTAGGGGTCCGACACTTCGCCTATGAATCTGATTGTGATATGGATGTTTTCGTCCTCTACACCTTTGAATCCTCTATTGTCTGAGCAGGCTAGTACGCTATCGCGGAACTTAATGATGTTAGTTAGCGTAGGGGGGTCCTCAATTTCTACGGCGACGAATAACCTCAATTATCCCGCCCATAAACCTAACATTAAACGCTTATAAAGAGGCTTATGGATAAAGTACCTCGGACTGAGGGGCCGTCGTCTAGCTTGGCTAGGATGCCAGCCTGGGGAGGAATCCCCGTGGTCCCGGAGCGCTGGTGGTCCCGGGTTCAAATCCCGGCGGCCCCACCAGCTAAATCATCTTGAGTTTCACCATGAGCTCAGCTACTTTCCGAAGGGCTTCTTCATCGTTTTGAGCCTCTACGTTCACCACTATGTTAGTTCCCTTTAACCTAACCCTATACCTCCGTTGACCTTCAATGATGTATTCCTCAATTATCTCGAGGTCTACGGTATTTGATCTCAAGGAATTCCCCATTATAGTGTGAGCACGTGATCATTATATTTTATGAGGGAAGTTCTGGAATTAAACTATAGTGAGTATGAATGAGGGGGTATGATGATGCCCTATCCACCGACGACTACTTTTAAATAAATGGGGAGGGGACACCCCGTCTGATCCCTGAGAAGCTCTTTCTAGAGTTCGGTGATTTTACCTTGTATTGGATAAGATACTAAAACTTTTTCATGCCTAGCCGAATAATATGTTACTGGTGGTAAACCCTGTTCTACTACTACGATAGGTACAAGCCGGAGGATGTGCCGAAAATAGTGGTTAAGCCTCCGGGTCCCAAAGCCAGGGAATTGCTGGAAAGGGACTCACGGTTACTTATGCAGTCATTCGTTAGGTGGTATCCGCTGGTCGTTAAGAGAGCCTATGGTGTAGTCATCGAGGATGTTGATGGGAATCTTTTCCTAGATATGAATGCTGGATTAGCTGTAATGTCCGTTGGCCACAGTCACCCTAGAGTGGTTAATGCCATAAAGAGGCAAGCGGAGAAGCTACTTCACTACTCATTAACTGACTTCTACTATGAGGAAGCCGTAACTTACGCCGAAAAGCTATCAAAAATAGTCCCTATAGAAGGTGGTAAGAAGTTCTTCTTCGCAAACAGTGGTGCTGAGACCATTGAGGCATCAATAAAGATATCTAGAGGGAGAGCGGAGGGTAAGCGACCATATGTGATAGCGTTCATAGGCGCGTTTCACGGAAGAACTACCGGTGCCATGGCATTAACAGCTAGTAAGCCGATACAGCGGAAGGGCTTCCAGCCACTGATATCTGGGGTGATACACGTCCCATACCCGTATCCATACAGGTGTCCCTTCAATGTCGACCCTGACAAGTGTGGTGATGCAGTAATAGGGTTCCTAGAGGAGTGGGTATTCCGGAGGATGGTTGATCCCAACGAGGTTGCCGCGGTATTCGTTGAGCCCATACAAGGTGAGGGAGGTTACGTCGTCCCTCCAGACGACTTCTTCCCCAAGCTGAGGAAGTTAACGAGACAATACGACATCCTTCTAGTTGATGATGAGGTACAGGCTGGCATGGGTAGGACAGGCAAGTGGTTCGCCATAGAGCACTGGGGAGTTAAACCAGACATAATAACTATGGCTAAGGCGGTGGCGTCCGGTATACCCTTAGGCGTCGTTGCCGGGAGAGAGGACATAATGAACCTGCCGGCTGGGTCACACGCTAGCACGTTTGGTGGCAATCCAGTAGCACTGGCAGCAGCCAATGAGGTTATCGACATAATCCGCGAGGAGAAGTTACTAGAGAATGCGGCAAGGGTTGGTGAGTCC
>JALWZB010000129.1 GCA_027002995.1 Desulfurococcales archaeon | reverse complement strand
TCACCGCCAACGTACCCGGAAGCCCCCATGATGGCTGCCCTAGCCATTTTCTTCACCGTCCCTCACGCGCCATTAACTACTTCTTATCTTGGTAGGCAGGGTTATTAAACATGGAATTTCTGCATGGCGCGGATTCCGTACGCGATTCATTCTTCATGATACTAAATCCGTACATAAATAATTATTCGTGATCATCATTTCAAACCGAAAATACTTTTTATAGGGTCCAACCACTAAGGAGTGGTGGTCAAGAAATGAGGCTAACCTGCCCAATATGCGGTCTCGAGGTGGATGTACCGGACGACGTGATTTCAGGTGAGGTCGTCGAGCATGACTGCGGCGCCGTCCTAGAGGTAGTCGTGGATGGGTCCTCAGCGCTGCTAAGGCCTTTGGACGGCGTGCAGGAGGACTGGGGAGAGTAGGCTCAGCCCCCATCACCCTCACCCCGCCCTAAGCGATGTACGTCATAGTTAGCGTGGTGTCATAAGGTGGTTAGCGTCGGTGTAGCGTACGACATCCTCCGGTGGGAGGAGAAGGCACTGATTGAGGCGCTAAGGAGCGTTGGGGCGGACGTGGTACCCCTGCACCTAAGCGCGAAGTCCTTTTTACTGAGTGACGGGCTCGCACTTCCTGACGTTGTTCTTGCTAGGAGCGTCAGTCACTCCGTGGCGGTGGAGTCCGCCGCCGTGCTCGAGGGTTTGGGGGTACGGGTCATTAATTCCTCACATACGACAGCGATCGCGACGGATAAGGTGAGGACGGCATCCATACTTAGGAGGTATGGACTACCAACGCCGTTGACGGGGGTGGCGTTCAGCCCGGAATCAGCGCTAAGGCTCGCTAGGGAGATGGGGTTCCCGGTGGTTGTGAAGCCCGTTAACGGTAGTTGGGGTAGGATGGTTGCCTTAGCGAGGGACGAGGAGGAGCTGAGGGGTATTGTGGAGCACAGGAGGTACTTACCTGGGGTTAATTCACGTGTGTACTTGATTCAGGAATTCATTAGGAAGCCGGGCAGGGACATTAGGGTCTTCGTCGTGGGGGACAGGATCCCCGTAGCGATATACAGGTTCAGCGACCACTGGATAACCAACACCGCGCGTGGCGGTAGGGCGAGCAGGGCTAAGGTTGATGAGGAGTTAAGCGACCTAGTGCTGAGGGCGGCGGAGGCAGTTAAGGGTGAGGTGCTGGGCATAGACATCTTCGAGGATAGGGAGAGAGGGTACTTGATTAACGAGGTGAACGCCGTCACCGAGTTCAAGAACACCGTTAGGGTCACGGGAGTTAGGCTGCAGAACATCGTAGCCGAGTATGCCGTGAGCGTCGCTAGGAGGTAACGACTTCTCAAGGAGGTGATCGCGGTATGCACGCACTCAAGTACCTGAGGTTCTACGAGGCGCGAGGACTGACCATGGAGAGGGCTAGGGGGCAGTACGTGTGGGGAGCGGACGGCCGCAAGTACTTGGACATGCACACATGCCATGGCGTCGCGTTCCTAGGACATGCCCACCCACACGTTATTGAGGTGCTTAAGGAGCAGTTAGAGACTGTCTCAGTGCTCTCAACCTCCTTCCACACGCGGGTAATGGATGACATGCTTGACGCCCTATCTAGGGTGGCGGGGAATGGGTTCGAGTGGGTGACGCTACTTAACAGCGGGTCTGAAGCGGTTGAGCTCGCAATTAAGTTAGCTAGGCGCGCGACCGGCAGGAAGGTCTTAGTGGCGTTCACGGGTTCCTTCCACGGGAGGACCCTCGGTGCCCTCTCCCTCACACATAACCCCAGGTACAGGAGGGCTTTCGAACCGCTACTCCCGGAGGTTAGGTTCGGGCGATTCAACGATGTTGAGGGCGTTGAGGACGTGATTAAGGAGGATGTGGCGGCCGTGGTTCTGGAGGTGATTCAGGGTGAGGGAGGCATTAACGTCGCTGATGAGGCGTTCGTGAGGGCCGTCGCTGAACGGGCTCGGGAGGTTGGCGCGTTACTCGTGGTTGACGAGGTCCAGACAGGGTTCGGGAGAACCGGGCGTGTGTGGGCCCATACCCGCTACGGCATCAAGCCAGACATAATCACCGCGGGGAAAGCACTGGGCGGGGGCTTCCCGGTGAGCGCCGTCCTAACGACGGATTACGTCGCATCTAGGGTCAAGCCAGGCGACCACGGAACGACATACGGCGGCAACCCGCTGGCATGCGCCGCTGTTAAGGCCGCGTCCGAGGTTCTGCTTACCGAGTCAGTGCCTGAGCAGGCGAGGGTTAAGGGGGAGGCGTTAATGAGGGCGCTTAGGTCAAGGCTCGCCGGTAACCCGTTGGTTAGGGATGTGCGTGGCGCGGGCTTAATGATAGGCGTTAACCTAAGGAAGCTTCCCGGACCCGTGCTGAGGTGTGCGCAGGGGAAGGGTGTCCTGCTTCTTAAGGCTGGAGCCACGGTTGTTCGGGCCCTGCCACCCTACCTAATAAGCGAGGATGATGAGGTGTGGTTCGTTGATACCCTCACCGAGTGCCTTGAGGGACTTGCTGAAGGAGTTGCTGATGGGGTTGCTTAAGGAGTACAGCCCCACCGGGCGTGAGGGTCCCGCAGTCAATTATTTGAGGGACTTCATTGAGGAGAGGCTAAGCTACGATGAAGTAGTCGTCGACCACGCAGGCAACCTAATAGCTTCTTACGGGGAGGGCGAGAGGGTCGTCGCGTTCGTCGGGCACATAGATACTGTGCCCGGCTACCTACCGGCTAAGGTTGAGGGAGACTTAATTAGGGGGAGGGGAGCCGTCGACGCTAAGGGCCCCCTAGCCGCGGCCGTCATTGGCGCGTGGCTCGCGCAGGGACGCATGGACCGTGGCGACCTAAGGGTTGTTGTGGCAGCCTTAGTTGGTGAGGAAGGCGATAGTAGAGGTGCTAAGCACTTAATTCGGGAGGGCTTCCGCGCCAACCACTTAGTGATACTCGAACCCACAGGGGGAGCGAGGGTTGCCATCGAGTATAGGGGGAGCGCGTCCTTGATCGTCAAGTGCGTCGCTAACGGCGGTCACTCCTCGAACCCCTCAGCCAGTGAGTCGGCATGTGATAAGCTCATCAAGGCGTGGTTAGCCCTTAAGGAAGCGTTCCCCGGCGCAGGCGCTGGTGACTTCAGCGCCGCATTAACCATGCTTAGGTGTGGTGAGGGAGGAACCGTGTTACCCACTAACGGCGTCATGGAGGTGAACGTGAGGACCCCCTACGGGGTTAGTGAGGGTGACCTCCTTGAGAAGCTTAGGAACGTGCTTAACGGTGCCTTAGACGGGTGTGAGTGGGTGTTAAGGTCCTTCGTTGAGGCGGTGCGCGCTCCCATTAATTCCCTGACTGTGAGGGCACTATACAGGGCGTTGATTGCTGAGGGCATTCGTCCTAGGCCTACACGTAAGTTAGGGACTAGCGACATGAACTTGCTCTTAGGTAAGGTGTGTGGTGA
>JALWZB010000128.1 GCA_027002995.1 Desulfurococcales archaeon | reverse complement strand
AGGTGGGAATTCCTCTCTATCTTAGCAACTAACCTCCTTACCAAACGTTCGTAGGCTTCCGTGTTTGGCGAGTAGTACCCTTCCTCGTCATGTGCTAGGGACTCAACCAGTATTCCATAGCCTTCACCGAAGTAAGCCATCCTGGGGACCAGATCCTCGCATGGTTCGTATAGCTTGAACTTTTCTGGAGGGTTGCACGGTGGTCTCCTCTTAACGATATTGATCTCCTCGGAATCCTTAATCTCAACGCGCTCCCACGTATGGGCTAGGGCGGCATCAGTGAGGAGTATTACTGGAGTGCGTAGGGCTTCAGCTATGTTGAAGGCCTTCACAGCTAAGTCGAAGGCCTCCTGCGCGGACCAAGGAACGAGTACCGGTATCGAGTACTCGCCGTGGGCCGCGAACCTCACCTGGTAAACGTCGGATTGAGTTGTTTTCGTCGGTACACCTGTGGAGGGGCCGGCACGCATGACATCCACGAGGACTAAGGGGGTCTCAGTCATTATCGCTAGCCCTAAACCCTCGACCATGAGGGAGAAGCCCGGCCCCGAGGTCGCGGTCATTGCTTTGGCTCCGGCCCACGCAGCACCAATAACTGCGTTTATTGAGCCTATCTCATCCTCAAACTGAACGACAACCCCGCCACGATCCGGGAGCTTCTCCGCTAAATACTCGAAGAGGTCTGAGGCCGGCGTTATAGGGTATCCTGCGAAGAAACTCAGGCCCGCCGCCATCGCGCCCTCCGCGATGGCGATGTTCGCGGGTATGTACTCGCAACGGCCCAAACCAACTCACCTCGCGGGCACGACGTATATTGCGAAGTCAGGGCAGTTGAACTCACATAACCTGCAACCAACGCAGTCCTCAGGCCTGGCAGGTACTGGGTACCTGTACCCGCGGGCGTTTGCCTTGGTGCCCTTCTCAAGGACGTTCTTAGGGCACACGTGTATGCATAGGCCACATTCCTTACAACGCTCCGGGATAACGACGATACGGAATCGGGGACGACGTTCTGGCGGGTCGGTCTCGGGGTCCTCGATTAATGCTTGCGCTGCACCCAATCTTGAACCCATCGTTTCAACTCTTGAAACAATCTAAAAAGTCTTCAGGCAGAAAGCTACGTTCGTGTTTTTACGTGCTTACGTTGTCAGTGATGTCGTAGCGTGGGGTTTCGTACGTTGTGTGTGGAAATTACTTACGTTGAGGAGATCCCTACCCTGAGGTACTTGCCGTCATGTAGGACCACTATTAACGCGTCGTCCGTGACTATGTCTAGCTCCTTCACTTCACCACCGCCTAGCTCCTTAACCACGCCTTGAGCTACGCATGACACGATAGCGAGTGCTTTAGCGAATGCCTCAGGGTTCGGGAGACGCGTCGGTGAGTTGACGCCTATGTCTGTGAGCTCCCCGGTCTTAGCGTTAATTATTAGTACGGTGTTGAAGGTAGGCTCAACCCCTAGCGCCTCCTCATGTAGGTCTGAGTCCTTAACCAAGGGTTTTGGTTGAGGCTCAACCCACTCTAGGGTCATGTCCTCGGACACTAATTACCACCGTCTCCAAGCTGGTGCCCCTTACTCCTTATAAGACCGGGTTCAGGGTGCTAATGCTGTATTACCGCAACCCGCATGCCGGGTTGTGGATCACGCTTTATAAGGTGTCTTCACCTAGAGCCGGTCTTCGGGGTTTTATTGGGCGTCGTTGACGTCGTGGAGGAAATCGTGAAGGGGGTTATGAGTTCTGACCCCGTCCATGGGTACCCGCACGTTGAGCGGGTTAGGCACCTCGCGTTGAAGATAGCCAGCAACTACCCCGAAGCGGATAAGGAGGTTATCGAGCTTTCCGCCCTCCTACACGATATTGCCAGGAATGGTAGGGGGAATAACGCTAAGGAGGGCTTCGACCACGCCCTCGCCTCAGCACGTGTGGCTGAAGTGATTCTGAAAGCCTTAGGCCTCCCCAAGGAGAAGGTTGAAGCGGTGATTCACGCCATCGAAGCACACTCCTTCTCCGCAGGCAGGGAACCCAAGTCACTTGAAGCGAAAATCCTTAGCGATGCTGATAAGCTTGATGCGCTGGGCGCTATAGGTATTGTGAGGGTGTTCATGTACTCAGCCACCATAGGTAGGGGGATCGAGGACTCAATAACTCACTTTGAGTCTAAGATATTGAGGCTACCTTCCCTCATGTGGACGCCTGAGGGTAAGGAGGAGGCGGAGCGTAGGGTTAAGTTCGTGGTTGAGTTTCTCAGGGAGCTTAAGGCTGAGCTAAGCACGTGATGCCGGAGCGTTTTGCTACATTACCCTCTTTTCCTTCTTGAAAGTTTTGCTAGAATTCCTCTCTTGGGCTTCGGGATTTTGTATGAGAGTATTGAGGGTGAGTTCCTGCCACCCTTAAGCACGTGCAGGGCGACACGCCACGCCCTAGCTTCCTCGGCCGTTATCTCTTCCTTTACACGGTAATCTTGCTTCCTCACGTATTCCCTCATCAGCTTAATCAGGGATTCTATTTTCCTTCCCTGAATGGCTTTCAATCTCTCTAGGACTTCAGTTGCCTCACCCCCAACCTCCTTCAGGGCGTCCCTAACTGCCCTATAGTGCCTGATGCATAGTACTGACGGTGACTCCTCGTAAGTGGCTAGGAGATCCGTCCTCACGGCCCTTTCTGCGAACGCCTCGACGTACCCGACCTCGAACTCCATCACGTGCTCACATACTATACAGGGACCGCTACCCACCTTAGATTCCTGCTCCTCCCCACTAGTTAGGGCTTCTAGGTAGGTTGAGAGCATGTCCTCGTAGATGATCGTGACCCCCAACCCATTCATCTCCGGTCTTGAGAGGCTTATGTCGTGAAGCAACCAAGCGTGGTAGGGGCATAGTCCCAAGCTACTTCTGAGCTGTTTCCTCACGGCAGGGTCCTGCACGTGCTCGTACAGTATTTCCTCAATTAACCCTCTCTCGGCCTTCGTTAGAAGGAGGCAGATAGGGCATTCAGGGCGCTCCATTGCCTCCTCTAGCCTAGCGTAAATCAGGTCCTTCGTTCCAGCCTCGCTACGTGTTCTTCTGAGAAACCTCATGACTCTTGAACCCCTTCTCGCACATACCTAGTTTCTCCTTATATAGGTGGAGTAAGTTCTCAATATCTCTGATTATTTCCTCGTCACTAATACCTCCGCACTGACCAGACTCTATCTCCTCCTTAGCTGAGAATATGAACCTCTTGCTATACTCCTCAAGCACGCGCTTATACCTCTCGGCGTCCTCTAGGTCAACATTAGCGTTGGGGTCCGCGTCCTTGAGCCTAGCTAGGCAGGTGTTTAGCTGTGAGAGAGCTGAGCTAAGGTTCATCGTCAGGGTACGGAGCTGCTCTAAAGCGTCCCTAAGCATGAGTTTATAGTGTAGGTAACCACTCTCAAGCTTAAGTAGCCTGAACCTAATATCCCACAACTCACGGTC
>JALWZB010000127.1 GCA_027002995.1 Desulfurococcales archaeon | reverse complement strand
TATTTCCAGAGCACCTCCGGTATGGCGCCCAGTAGCTTCCAGATTCGCGCGTCCTTGCTTAGGTCGTAGGTCTCCGAGTGGGTTTTCTTATGATGGACGGTGACCCTGACCTTACCGGTGGCTTTGTCCTCCCCTAGCGCCTCTATGTAGTGCCTCACCGCCGCAAGAACTATGTTCTCGGGCGGCGGTATCTCACTATCCTCATCGCATATTATGTCAAGCACGACGTACTTCTTGCTCTCAACAAGGACGGTATTCGTTATCGGTACGCCAACCTCCTGCAACTTTCTCGCAACGTAAGCCTTAACGTCCCCCGCTGCCCTAGCCTCAGGTACCTCCTCCTTAACTTCAACCTTCTCGGGCTTCGCTACCGTTACCTCAGCTTTGACTGGTTGCCTCTCCTCTCTCCGCTCAACTTTCTGCACCGGTTGTGCCGGGGCTTTACGCTTAAGTACAACCTCCCTTAGGTCTGGGTCTAGCAATGAAGGATCGAAACCGTACTCTATGACCCTAACGCTCCCTATGCCAGCATCAGGGAGCTTACTTAATACCCTCAGCGCTGCATCCCCGTAAAGTTTCTCGTCACCTATCCTCGTAATGCAGGCTATGATATCCCCACCATAGAGAAATAACTTGATCTCACCTACCTCCCTTCCCTCGGGGCTCGCTAGCCTGAGGTGAGCGTAGCACAGCCCGTCCTTACAACCATCCCTTATAATGTTGAGCAGTTCTTCGTTAGGTTTTAACGTCTTAGACATAACCACGGTTCCATTCAGGAGTATCCTACTCATCAGTATGACGTCGTCCAGCCTGCGACTTAGGTCGTTAATTACGCTGTCGTCTCCTGAGGGCGGATTCCCCAAACTCATTGTTAAGAAAAACACCTCCGAAGTAAAGAGGGGCTGTCCATGAAAATAAATTTTTCTTAATAAATGAATTTAGACATCACAAAGTATGTTATACCTAAGCATTGTGGTGCCTAATATTTCAGTGTTATTTAACATCCTCAGTCAAGGTTTTAGTAACGGAGGACGCGCTAGCCCATTGGAGTAGGAGTCTTCCCGCCGTTATGATGAATATCAAGCCTGACGCAGTCATTACGATCGACATGGCCGGGTGTGAAGTCAATATCATTACCTCCTTCAACGCATCATAACCTCCCTGAATGAGGAAGAAGAAGGCTATCGTGCGTGAAAACGGAGCCTTCAACACCCTACCAAGGAGTACGTACGCTACAGCCGCCGCAGTAGCTTTGGAGAGCTCCAGAATCGCGGCGGAGACGTATGCCGTCCTCACAACGGGTAGCGACTTTACCGCCTCAGCTACCTCCTTAAGAGCTACCACCACATCATTATTTGATGTCAGTACGTGTATGTTTGATGTTGCCGTTAGGGCTACTTGGTACGCGGTATTGAGCGATGACCTAGCCCAAATAGATAATGCTGTGTAGGCGATGGCGGCTGCCACGCTCGTCACTAATATTGCTCCGGGGACTCTACGAAGTCCACGTCCTTGAGTCTTCTCTGCCACCTTACTGAATATGCGTATGCCTAGGTAGAGGGCTAGGCCCGTAATTCCCGACGTGATGGCGCTAATTAAGTACGTGTCAGCTATGTTAAAGCCGACTAAGTAGCCCGCACCCCACTTCACGAGGCTTGCGACGCTAGCGGTGACGTTGCCCATGCTAGTAACGTTTGAAGCCTCACGTGACAGTAACTCGGCAACGTCCTGAGGTAGGGGCGGTGCGGCGACGGCAGTATACATTAACGCTAGTATCCCTAGAATAACGTAGGTGGCGACGTAAACCTTAATCATCCTTGCCCCAACCTTAACGGCGTGCGCTAAATCATTATTACCTGTACCAGTCAATGCTTCAAGCCCTAGTGAAAGGACTATTAGCAGTAATTAGGTTTAAGGTCAAGCAGGGACGCACTTGAAAGTATTTTTGATGATGACCAATAACCATATAATTCACTATATTATTGTGAAGACATGTGTGAAGTAAATTAGAAGTCACCGCAGATGCGGGGATGATGAACGTGCTCCCACCACACCTAAGATTCGATTTCCAACGGGCGGAGGAAGTGATTAAGGAGTTTATTAGGAAGACCGTAGAGGCCTCAGGCGCGTCGGGAGTCGTTATAGGGTTGTCCGGTGGTAGTGACTCCTCCGTAACTGCAGCCTTAGCCGTTCGGGCACTCGGGGCGGATAGGGTCAAGGCGCTCAGACTCCCGGATAGGGAGTCAAGTAAGGAATCCTTAGAAATTGCTGGTAAGGTCGCTGATGCTCTAGGGATAGAGGTCGTTACGATAGACATAACGCCCATGGTTGAGTCGTTCCTTAAAGCACTAGGCCTGACATACGAGACGGCGCCCAAGATCGTGAAGGGTAACATAAAGGTAAGGTCTAGGATGGTGACGCTGTACGCGTTCGCTAACAAGGAGGGGAGGTTAGTGCTTGGCACCAGCGACAGGTCGGAGTGGCTAATAGGGTACTTCACTAAGTGGGGCGACGGCTGCGCCGACCTCTACCCAATCATAGGCCTGTATAAGACGCAGGTAATGGAGTTCGGCAAGTGGTTAGGCCTCCCTGAGGAGGCGGTGACGAGGCCGCCAACACCTGACCTATGGCCGGGGCACACGGCCTACGAGGAGTTAGGGGTGACCTACGACCTAATCGATGAGGTGCTCTACAGGGTGTTCGACGAGGGTATCCCGCCCGAGAAGGTCCCGGAGGTTGCGGGCGTTCCGGAGAAAGTAGTTAAGCGTGTTATGGAGCTACATAAGGCAAGTGAACACAAGAGAACACCGCTTAAGATGCCCTTCAAGTCATTTAAGGAGCTCTAAAATCCCTAGGTTTTTGTTAAGGTTAAGGCTTCAATTCTAGGGGGATTAACTCCATCCGTACTACGTTCCTCACTCCTCGGGCTCACATGCGCAGTCACAGCTAACCTCGCAGTCGCTGAAGCCCTCCTCAACACACATTATGGCACTATCCTCTGCCTTCCCCTCATCCTCCGCCTCAACAATTACTTCACATTCACACGTGCATACGTACTTAGCCATGAAGCCCACCCAATCCATTAATTCCTCAAGCGAGCGTTTAAAACTAGCAACGCTTATGCGCCCCAATACGCTGAAGGTACGTGAGGTGCGGACAATACTCGGAGGAGACCCCGTGAGGTATGCCGAACTAATCAGGCCGGACTCCGTTAGGGTTTGGGGAGATAAGGGCGTCAGGGAGAGGCTGAGCTGGTACTACAGGGTAATGAGGAACTCGGCTCCAGCGAAGTTCATTATAGCGAAGCGTATCCCGACAGACATCGACCCGACCGACAGGGAATTAGGGTTGGATGAGTTGCTGAGAGTGCATTCAAGGCTTAAGGAGGAGTTCAACAGGGTTTGGAGGGACGTACGCGAATCACCGAAGCCATTGAAGGAGATCCCGAGCGTTAAGCCGAAACACACATTCCTAGATGTTAAGGCGGTGATAGCATACCGATTAGCGAGCCCGTGCCAGCTCTGTGAAAGGAAGTGCGGCGTTAAGAGGGACTCTGGGGAGGTAGGTGCGTGTAGGGTTAGGGGGCTTAAGGCATGTGTTGATACGTACTTCCACCACATTGGTGAGGAAGCACCGTTAGTGCCGTCCGGAACGATATTCTACACTGGCTGTAACTTCAGATGCGTTTACTGCCAGAACTGGAGCATAAGCCAGCCAGCAACCCCCGTGGGTGAGGAGGGATGCTTAGATGCCAAGGAATTAGCCACTATCCAAGAATGGTTAAGGGTGAGCGGCGCTAGGAACGTAAACCATGTGGGCGGTGACCCCACACCTAACCTGCCGGTGATAGTTGACAGCTTAAGGTACTTGGAGGTGAACGTACCTCAACTCTGGAACAGTAACATGTACTTGAGCGAGCTAAGCATGGAGGTCTTAGAGGACCTCATCGACATATGGTTGCCTGACGTCAAGTACGGGAACGATGAATGCGCGGTTAAGTATTCGGGCGTGCCGAACTACGTCGAGGTGATCAAGCGCAATGTGGCGAGAGCGGCCAAGCACGGAGACATGATTGTCAGGCACTTAGTCCTGCCGAACCATGTGCGGTGCTGTACCGAACCCGTAATTAAGTGGCTCGCTAAGGCCGCCCCCAGCGCGGTACTGAACATCATGGACCAGTATCACCCGGACTACCTGGTTAGGTCTCACCCGGAGAGGTGGGGGGAGCTGACACGCCATGTTAGTGGGGATGAGATGGGTGAGGCGTTCAGGATAGCTAGGGAGTGCGGTTACGGAGGACCTGTTGAGGACCTATGGTATATCCCGCCTTAGCAGTAAGCACTAATGCTTAAAGGGAGTTCCTAACATTTAGTAATTATTGACGGGTTCCCGATGAGGGTAATTTACGCTTCCTTAATGCTCAATGCATTGGCTCTAATCCTGAAGACCTACGCCGTCCTTCACTCAACCTCCTCAGCAGTTGACGCCGAGTTCCTCCACACGCTAGGGGACTTCATAGGGTCAGCCCTACTAGCTACCGGCGCGGCCCTAATGTTCAGGAAACCCAGCCTGAAGTACCCCTTCGGCTTCGGGAGGAGCCCCTACGTGCTCGGGCTAATATCAACGTCCATAATAGGGGGGTTCCTATTCACCATCTCATTGAGCGCGGGAATCGACAGGCTCGTGAGCGGGGGTGCGGTAACCGCGACGCAGGGGGCGTTAGTGACGCTCCTTACGGCGTTAGTGGCTGACGGCGTAATCCTCATATGGGCTGTGAGGGAGCACAGAAGCAATAGTGAGGACCCCGCAGTTAAGGGCACTATCGTCGAGAACCTCTCCGACTTAGTGGGTGATGTAGCGGCGATCTCCTCAGTCCTCACAGCAAATCCCCTCATGGACGCTTACGGTGCCTTCATAATCTCAGGCATACTGCTGTTCTCAGCCGTTAGCCTAGGGTACAGGTACTTCAACGTACTCATAGGTAGGGCGGCACCCAAGAACGTCGTTGGTCGGGCGGTTAAGGTTGCGGTCGCCATACCCGGAGTCATCGACGTAAACGACGTGAAGTCCCTAGTAATAGGTCCTGACCAATACTTACTAATAATGGAGGTTGAAGCTAGAGAGGATGCCAGCGTAGAGGAACTGGAGAGGATTAGGGAGGAACTTAGGGAGAGGCTACAGGAAGCGGAACCCAGGGTAAAGTACTTAATAGTTGAGTTCGTCCCGCCACGCGCGCCGCCCGCAACATTCAGAGACCTCCTAAAAAGAATAATCAGGATGAGCGAATAAGGGAAAGCCTAAAGCATGTTCTGGGGTAACCCGTAAAAATGTAGCACGAAGTAAAGCTAATTACGCAGAACGATATTGTATTACACGGTGCTCGGCTAGTGAGTGTTACAGTATCGTTCCGCGTGCCCGAAGAATTGAAGAGAAGGATGGATAGGCTCCGCAAATACGTGAACTGGAGTGAGGAGTTAAGGAAATTCCTTGAACGCCGCGTCAGGGAGTATGAGCAGGAAAGAGCGATAGAGGAGCTTGAGGAAATAATAAGGAAAATGCCGTCAAGCCCGAGAGGCACGGCAACTAAGTACGTGAGGGAGGATCGTGATAGTTATTGATGCATCAGCACTAACGAAGTACGTGCTTCATGAGGAAGGCTGGGAAGCAATAAGCACGTACATCAGGAGGACAAAGCCTCTATACTCCGTAGACCATCTCGTGAAGGAAGTAGGGAACGCAATATGGAAACACTGCTACTTAAGGAAAGTCATAAAACAAGGCGAAGCCCTAAGACTTTACCAAGCACTCCTAAGGCTCATAGAAACGAAAGTAATTATCCTAGAGCCGGAAACAAGCTACACGCAAGCAGCGTTACAAATAGCGCTACGGCACGGGATAACGCTCTACGACTCACTCTACGTAGCGCAAGCACTGAAGCTCGGGGAACTACTCACAAGCGACAAGAAGCAAGCTGAAATAGCTAATAAACTAAACATAAGAGTACACCTAATAACCTAAGCAAACCACGGACCCACAAAGAGGCAAGGGCTAAGAATGGTGTGCGACGTAACCTTTGCACTGGGGTAGTCACAAATTAGGCGATTGAGCATCAAGGTTTCCGAGTTTATGAGGAGGGCCTAGAGGAGATGCGTCGCCGTAAGTTAATGAAGCTAGAGGAAAGGCTAAGGGAGAAACGTGATACACTGGCTAAGATAAGCGTGGATGAGGTTGTAAGGTTAATTCGCGAGGACAGGGAGGCAAGATGAGGAACCCTACTTACCTGTTCGACGCGTCAAGCATTATTAAAGCGCTCAGAGAGGCCAGACTGGTACCGCTTGGTGGACAGGCACTGCAGTGGTTAACGATCTACGAGGTCATCAATACTATCTGGAAGGAGACTCACCTGCTACGCAGGCTTGATCTTAACGAGGCCGACTCGCTGCTTAGGGACCTCATAGAACTAATTCAAGAGATGATCATACTCGAACCCAGAGGTCTTGAGCAGGACATCCTCCGAATAGCTGTCTCCAAAGGAGTAACGGTTTATGACGCATCCTACATAGCCATAGCCGCAAAACATGGCCTAACACTCGTAACTGAGGATCAGAAACTATCCCGTGTAGCTCGTAACGTGGTTAACGTAGTAAGCCTAAACTACATTATTAATACCTAATGCAGGTGATGTGCAACACATTTAATCTTCTAATGGAATACCAGGTAATGACGGAATCACGAACCCCGGAAGACCCCGAACCTCCCTAAGGTGTGGAACCGTGCTCGGCCTACTAAGAATGATTAAGCTTCTTCAAGGAAGCATCCAGAAACAGAGGTGATGGAGAGAAGGGAGGACGAGCTGGAGAGGATAATGATAGGCATACCGGGAGGATTTTTGAGGATATAGTACATAAATACTCAAATGAGCTTAGACGTAGGATTATGAAAAACAGTGGATGTAAGCTTCCTTTTTATCCAGGTTCCAAGCTTGACGTGATACGGGAAGTTTTAGAGGATATTCTGGAGGCTGGTATTGAACTAGGCATGTTCACGAAGAGGGAGGGCGTACAGGGAGAGTACATAGACGTGAACCGGGGAGCGATGGCGAAGCTCAGGGGTAGTACCTACAACCTGTGGGCGTTCTGGTTAGTGAAGGAGTTGGGACTGCCAAAGGAAGTATGGCTGGATGCTGCACGCTTGCTGGATCCTAACTTTAAAGTTTGGGGGATAAACCCAGTGGAGATAGACGGGATAAGGCTTTACCTCAAGGGAAGGAGAGAAGAGGCAATAAAGCTTTGGAGGAATGCGAGAGTGGATGAAGACATAATAAGAGAGTACGACATTTATCTAGGGAACTTCCTTAGGGCTCTTAAAAACGTGGCCTTCTAAAGAATGGCGAATGAGTATTATTCGGGGAAGAGGGACATTGCTGACGGAGAGCACTTGGGGGGTACCTTTCGAGGAGAATTAGCGGGTTAAAAAGAGACGGAATATATCTGCTTAACCTCTCTAAGGTTAAAAAGCGTTCATGTCACTCAAGATAGCGTGTAGAGTTTTTGTTTGACTGATGTGTAAGAGGGTGGTGCGAAGGGATGTATCGGATCTGGTGAAGGCTTAATGCATGGGCATTACTGCCTCCCTCGTCCCTGCGTTATTCTTGTTTAGTGTTCGATGATTGTTGAGGATATGTTTAATTCTGTCTTTGATGACGTTTTATTGAGGTTAGGCGGTCTTGGTTAAGGTGTTATTGATTAGTGGTTCGGAGCTTGAGGATCTTTTAACGCCTGAGGTTTTGGTGGGGGCTATCGCGGACGCCTTCAGGAAGTTCTCGGAGGGAGCAACGGTCACGCCTTCCAGGACGGTTATGTGGGTTGAAGGCAATTGGTGGGGCGTTATGCAGTCCTACGTTCCTGGTTATGGTGTTGGGGTTAAGGTAGTTAATGTGGTGCCTGCTAACGTTGAGAGAGGTTTACCCACTATTCAGGCTCTCGTCACGCTCTACGACCCTGACACCGGGTCACCCCTAGCCGTCATGGAGGGATCCGTTCTTACGGCCCTTAGAACTGCGGCCGCTAGTGCTTTATCTGTGAAGTACCTGGCCCCTAGCGAGGCGGGGCCGGTAGCGATAATGGGTGCGGGGTACCAAGCAAGGTATCAACTACGCTTCGCCCTACATTACTTCGAGGCCACGGAGGTACGTATCTTCGACATCAGGCGTGAGGCTTCCGAGGCTTTCGCCAAGTACGTTGAGGGCCTCGGGCTTAAGCCCATAATCACTTCAAGCCCTGAGGAGGCGATACGCGGGGCTCGGCTAGTCATTGAGGCATCAACCACTAAGGAACCGGTCGTGCTTGGCGGAGCGCTAGAACCCCCAGTGCATGTTGTTAGTATAGGGGCCCACACGCCTGACTCACGAGCAATTGATGATGACGCCATACTTAAGGCTAAAGCAGTAGTGGTTGACAGCCGGAAGGCGGTGATGGAGGAGACAGGCGACATAATCCAGCCCGTTAAGAGCGGGCTACTTAACCTAAGCGAGATCTGCGAGCTAGGGGAGTTAGTAGCTGGCAAATGCCCCAAGCCCATCAAGGGAGGGGGCATCACCATATACAAGAGCGTGGGGGTCGCGATTCAAGACGCCTGCGCCGCCGGCCTAGCCTATAAGCTCGCCAAGGAACGCGGGGTCGGGAGGGAAGTAGAGCTCTAGAAAGAACCTACTCAACCTCCTCAACATCACCGAGTATGCTGTCGAATAGGTAGGTCTTACCAGCCATCCTTATGAGCCAGTACAGCTTGTAGGCCTCAACCGACCTAGCAACCTTGATTTCAGGGGCTAGCATCACCCTCCAGTACCTAGCGACGTAATACAGTGCGAACTTCCTCGCAAGTTTAGCCGACGCCTCACCACTGACTCTAGGCTTAACTATGAAGTCCTCGTCAACCTCATCCTCAAACGTCTCAGGAATGCCGTCAGTCGCGTACGCCCTCGCCCTAGCCCTATCAACGAGGACAGGCATTCTGAACCTTATCGGCTCACCCACAACCTTCCTGACACTGACGTCGAGCTCGAAGATCTCGTAGGGGTAGTAGAGCTTAGCAATCACCTTAGGTCCTCCCGGAACCTGCTTAAGCGGCTTTATGACGAGGATCTTCCTCAAGGAACCCATACCTACTCACCAGCCCCAACCGCCTCAGTACTTCATATAATGACTTAAAACCTCGTAAGCTAGGTGGACCTGTAGGGAAGAGTTAGGGAATTAAGAAAAAGAGGTGTGGGAAGTTGATTAAACTTTGATCTTAGCTAGTAGGCCCGTAGCCTTTATGTAGTGCTTGATGTAGTCCACCTCGCTTAACGCGATGGGCTCGGGCTCAACAGCCTCTAGCTCGCTTGGCGTGGGCTTCTCCATTAATTCAAACACCTTACTAACCTTCTCGGCGGGAGGTGCGGGGGTCGCGTAGCTAGTCACTATCGCAACAATAGTCGCCATCGGGAAGCTTATGAGTAGCTCGTACCACCAAGCAGCGAACTTCGGGTCTATGTAGTACCTGGCGTACACCCACGGGACCCACGTGAAGAGCGTAACAATGAGCGCTGCTATGGCAGCTACTAACCCGCGCTTACCGTCTTTCTCGATGAGGGAGGAGCCTATGAGCGTTGTTATGAACACTATTATCGGTACGGATGCCGCCAGTAGGGGTAGTTGCGCGTTGTAATTCCCTCCGGGGGCGAATATGTATCCCTTAACGTAGCTCTTCCATATAATGACACCGGATGCTCCCGCCATCATGGCGGCGAAGGCGCCACTGGCCGTCATCCTCTTCCACAGCACGGAGAGTAACATTACCGAGCCGAAGGCAGCGCCTAGACCTCCCCACGCGAACAGCACGAAGTAGTACACCGACTTGCTGAAGAATAGTGCCCAGAGGAGCGCTACGATGCCTATTGCGAAGGTAACGATCCTGCTCCATAGCACGAGCTTCTTCTCCTCCAACCCCTTCTTGAAGGTCCTCCTGTAGATGTCCTCAACGATGGCTGATGCCGCAACGAGTAGCTGTGAGTCCGCAGTGCTCATCATGAGGGCTACGGGCGCGGCAAGGACCACGCCGGCTACTACGGGATGAAGCACGCTTAACGCCAGCATGGGCATGGTGTACTCCGTGGAGCCCATTTGCTGTACCTTAGCGGCTACGTTAGGTATTACCCTAGCTATCCATCCAGTGGCTTGGGCTAGGTAGTACACCACAAGCAGGAGTAACATAGCGGTTATGGCTGCCTTCTTAAGGTCCTTAGGCTTCTTAATCCCCATGAACCTAACTGTTATGTGTGGGTTACCGGGCCAACCGAAACCTATGGCTATGTAAGACAACATTATGATTAGCAGTAAAGCTCCTGTGTATTCGTAACCCCAGAAGTTATTCAGGGAGAGCAGGTTCAGCCCCTGCTTGTTGACCGTCGTGGCCGCCATCTTCTGAGCCAACCCTAACGGACCGCCAACGACGGCTAAGCCGGCAACCACTATCAGTATGAAGCCTATGACGGCCCACCAGCCCTGCACGTAGTCAGTCCAGCATACGGCGAAGAATCCGCCTAACACAGTGTAGATTATCATGACGATAGCGCCGACAATAATCCACAACTGAAGGTTAGTCGTTATACCTGAGGTCGCCGCGATCGCGGCGAAGACCTTCCCTGAAGCGAGGAACTGGGCGCCCACATAGGCGCTCAGGAAGAACGTTATGATAGCGGCAGACACGATCCTCAGCACGCCCCTCTCCTCACCGAACCTAGCCTCAAGGTAGGTAGGTATTGTTAGCGCACCCACGGACTCAGTGAATCGCCTAATTCTCCTAGACATTGTCGTCCAGCAAAGCAGGTCCGCGTAGAAGCACCCTATAGTGTTCCACGTGGAGTTAATGCCCGAACTATAGCCCTCACCAGGCAATCCTAAGCCTACCCAACCACTCATCTCACTGGCTCGCTCGCTGAAGGCAATTACGTAAGGACCTAACCTCCTACCACCTAAGATGTAATCGGCGAGGCTCTTAACGTACTTCTCAACTATTATACCTATTATCAGGACTATGGCGAAGTATATGGCCAGGGTAGCGAATATTGTTTCAGCAGTGCCCCACCCAGCCATTACTCACTCCCCTCCGATGAGGTCTCCTCTTTCGTGCTGAGGAGGCCCATCGTCACGCCAACAGCGGCGAGGAGCATTAGAACCTGAATCACTATCTGCCCTACGAAGAACGTGGCTGGGTTCGTGTACGCCAACGCTATCATCACTATGATACCTATCACTATAATTATTATTGCCTTCAACTCACGCATCATTGATGTTACCTCAGATTGTAAATATGCTCGTTTAGTATAAAAAATTTGTACTGATTAAAAGAAAACATAGTAGTTACTTTACATATCAACCTAATGGATGCACCACAGCCTAAACGCTAGAT
>JALWZB010000126.1 GCA_027002995.1 Desulfurococcales archaeon | reverse complement strand
TCCTTCCCCACAGGCTCCTCACCCAAGGTTCTCACGAAGCCCTCATACTCACCGATTAACTCCGGCATCCAGAGGGCGCCGGAGAACAGGAAGAGCGTTCTGAGGACATCACCCATTACCTTCTCAATGCCTTCCTCAGCCTCAAGCACCTTAGACAGCAATTTCTACGCCCCACCACAACTTGCTTAGGAAATAATTAAAGGATAATGGGATCCTTTAAATCGTTAGTGTCCGTAGCTGACCACTAAGGCACCGTAAGCGAGTACGTGACCCTTAACAGCGTTAAGGAATGCCCTAGCGTCAGCGTTACTGGGCAGGCTTAGCTTAGTATTCAACGCTAAAACCACGAAAACATACCTGTGTGTCGAGCCATGCGGAGGGCATGGACCTCCGTACCCGTACCTCTTAAAGTCGTTAATGCACTGAAGCCCGAAGGATGTCCTGAATTTTTTCGGAACGCCCTCAGGAAGCGCAGTGATGTTTGATGGGATGTTGTAAATAACCCAGTGGTAGAACGTGCCCCTAGGCGCGTCAGGATCATACATCAGCACAGCGTACGATACTGTGTCTTCAGGACCCTTACTCCATCTCAGAGAGGGCGACTCATCTACGCCATCACAAGTATACTGCTTAGGTACCGTGGATCCCGCACTAAGGCCGGGGCCCGTCAGCGTCAGCGAGTCTGGGGCATTACCCAGCACGGTCCTCAGCGGGCTTAACGGATCACGATTCGTCGAACCATAATTAATGTAATAATAAGCGATTACAGCTGAAGCCACGGCAGCTATGATGACAGCAGCGAGTAAAGCATGACGCATTGTCGCCCCCACTGCGGTGATGTTGCAATAACGGTAATAAATCACACATACTACCTACTGCTGAGCTCAGAGATAAAATCCTAACCGTCACTCTTGAAATCAGAGGCGTAGCTACGTAATGAGCGATGTCAGTAATGGTGAGGTTGAATACACGCAGGAGGAACTTGCGAGTATTAGGGTGAGGTACTCGACAATAGTGAATTACCTCAGCCAAGTCTACAGGTTACTACTGACGATACTCTTCACATTAATAGTAGCGAGGAAGTTATCAGTAGAGGACTACGGGCTGTGGATCACCATAATAGGGGTTGCGAACGTCCTAACAATGGCGCACTGGATCTGGGGTATGTGGTCCCTAAGGTTCTATGCTAGGAAAAAATACGAGATGGTCTCAGCCGCTTATGCCCTAACGTTAATCTACATTCCAATATCACTAGCTGTCTTCATGCTAGTTGGTCTCTGGTACAACAGCGTTCTTGGCTGGGGTTTAAGCGCCTTCCTCATCGCGTCCCTTCTTGCGGTGAGTGAGGCCTTCAATTACTTCCTACGCTCTATCGTACTAAGTTCTAGGCCTTACATTGAAGGTAAGGCGGTAATGGTTAGGGTAACAGTAAGACTAGCGGTGGCTTACGCACTAGTAGTGATGATTAAGGCTGGCCTAGTTGGGGTGATGGTGTCCACAATTATTGGAAGTGTTGCGGCGGTTATTACTAGGTATGCGTTGCTACGGCGCCAAAGAATAACCATACCTAAACCAAGGTTTAGTCTGAAGGAGGTGACCGTGTTAGTTAAGAATGCCTACATATCAGTCATCGCCTACTTCTCAAGCCTCCTCATAAATGTCGAGAAACCCTTAGTAACGGCCCTCACGGCGTCAACTAACCTAACAGCGTACCTCGGTGTGGCTTATGTGCCGCGAAGCATAATAACGCGTAGCTCATCCGCGATGGGTAGCGGGCTAACGCCTAAGTTGCTGAGGGTACCTTCCCGCAGGGATGTCGAGGACATCCTCCGGATAGCCATGACCGTGAATCTAGGGATTACTTTCCTAATAGTGATGATGGGTAAGCCCATACTAAGCTTACTTAAGTTAGCGTATGTTGATGCTTACGTATTACTCGTGATAATAACGGCGGAGTCACTACTATACACGATATCCATACTCTTGGGTACGGTCGCGTCATCCTCGGAGAGAGCTGACCTCCAGGTACACGGTATTAAATTAAGTAGGACACCCATATTCAAGTCACCTATGGCGTCCTTGATTCGTTGTGTGGTTGCATTAGGGCTAGGTACTGCTGGAATGCTGGTGATGATTCATGCCTACGGGTTAACTGATAATCCTTACCTAGTATTACCTTACCCCCTAGCGTGGTTGGGAACTAGTCTCCCGCTGCTGATTTACATGTATAGGCTCGCTAAAAGTAAGGTGGAGTTCTCCTTCCCTAAACGCGAAACCGTAGCTGGCATTGCTGGGGGGATTGTAATGAGTCTGTATATGTACGTCAGCGGTGCCTCCAGCATCTTAGTCAGGAATTTCTGGCATGACGCACCCGTGCTCGCCTTACACGCGTTAGCAGGGTTAATACTTTACGGCATCGTAATCCTGGCGTTATCGCCTTGGAGCAGGGAATTCCTTAAGTTATCTCTTAAATTCGTGAGGAGTAAGTAGAGAAGCTGTTAAACCCTGAGTGCCGCAGCAGCTACCCTCCTTAGTATTTCGTTGAGAGAATGTGTGATAAGGACATCCACACCGTATGCTCGCGATAACTGTAGTGTTTGAGTCACGGCTTTCCTTGCTTCACCTATGTTGTTAATGTCGGCGTCCCCACCGGCAATCCTAAGTACGGGCGGCGGTGTCGCAATCGCTATGAACTCATGACCTTGAGCCCTAACCCACTTCTTAAGTAATGAGAGCATCACCGTGTCGGACTCATCCACCACATCAAGAACAGTCATAACCACTATTGAGGGTGTTGCCCGCGTTGAACGTAAAACCTCGCGGATAAGCCAGCCAAGCACGCGGTTAGCGGTTACAGCGTGTGAGGGTTCCTTAGGCCACTCAATCGATGCGAGAACTTGGAACACGTTGCTTATCGTTGAGGGCGACGAAGCCTTCTCACCTATAATTACTCCGTACTCCGTACTTACCGCTAACCTAACCCATAGACCAGCCTTAATGAGGGAGGAAGCTAGGGAGGCTAGCTCCCTTGCTAGGACCTCGAAGGCCGAGGGCTTACCCCGGAAGAAACCATCGTGGATCGCCACCCCTAAGATAACTCCCTGCGACGACTCCTTCTCGAAGAGCTTGACGGCTAGCTTACCCGTCCTCGCAAACGCTTTCCAGTCTATCCTGCGTGTGTCATCCCCCGGAAAGTACTCGCGAATCATAAGGAATTCTGTGCCGGCCCCACTAACCCCTGCTGGTGTGGTGCCCGCATAGCGTGCGCCTGGAGGCGCTAGGTGTGCCGCCACCCTTAGACTGGTTGGCGCCACCCTGACTTGAGCCGCTACGCTTAATGAGGTCTCAAGCACCGTTACGCCACCTAACACAGCTAGGCGCAGGAGTAACGGGCCCAAGGAATGCTTACCTAACCTGCCAGTAACCCTAAATGAAAGCTCAATGTAGTCATCACTCAACAACCTAACCTCATGCAATGTAACGTCAGCGCCCGGATCCGCCACCAGTAAAGCCCTGGAAACTCTACCTACGCGGAGAACAGGGG
>JALWZB010000125.1 GCA_027002995.1 Desulfurococcales archaeon | reverse complement strand
CATCGTGTCCTCGTGTGCGACTTCCTCAGCGTACTTTATGTGTGCTTTAAGAATTAGTTCGTGGAGCTTCGCCTTCATTTCCTCGTTATCCTTCACGATGATGAAGTACCATTGCTGCCCGTTCCCTGCTGAGGGTGCCCTTATTCCTGCCTCGAGGATCTTCTTGATTACCTCGCCAGGTATTGGGTCGGGTTTGAAGCGCCTTACGCTGACCCTGCTTACTATTGCTTCGTAAGCATCCACTTTAGCGCACCGTACTAGAATTTCGTGGACGCCCCTAATGAGTTCAACTTAGGGGAATGCTTGTTTAGTTCGCACAATATTCTATTCATAAGATCTTTCTAACATTATCCGTTAGTAGGAGGTCTATGTTTGCTCATAGTAGACGCCTTCCCATGCGTGTTTCCTACGCAGAGTTTCTCGTCGTGATTAACCAGTGTTCCCTTTAAGGTTTTTCAACACACTGTTATTATTGAACGCATTAACAACTACCGCGTTAGGTATCATAAAATACCGACTCAGGAAAGTCGCTGAGAGGGTGAATAGCCGTAGTAGTTAATATTGATGTTGAGGGAGTTACCCAGCGATTGAGGTAAAAACTACCTTTACCGGGAGTTCACTTCCTTGAACTGGGGTCCAGTATTGGATGTCTTGTTCTGGGTAAGAGAGTGGGGTGACGCTTTCGTATGGGTTGTTACCGACCCATATTGGGTAGTTGTTGTTGGCGTTCAGTAGTTCAGCCCTTCTGTATGTTAGCGTCACTCCTGGCTTGGGTGTGAAGTTGAACCAGATGAGGTATAGTCCGGTTGCTTGGTTTAGTTCGATGTACGCGCTGTACCATGCTTTATCGTCCTCAGTAGTTGCTGGGTTACTTGCGTTATTATTTAGCGTTAGGAGGATTACTCTGCTCGCCCATACCTTTGATGTAACCTTAATTGGCTTTATGGATTCCCCGCCTCCTAGCCCACTAATCTTCACGTAGTAATTGCCGGGGGGCACGCTGTCTAGGGGATACATGATGACCTTACCCGCCCCTCCAGCAGGAATTGTAAGGGGGTACTCCGTCATTACGAGGATTGTTCGGATTACCTTGTTGTTACCTATTATTAGCGCTGTGAGGTTGCCTACCTTAACGGGGATTCCTGAGGGATTGGATAGGATCACGTCGAAACCCACGATACCTTCCCTACATTTGCGGGGAATTACCTCCTCAATAACTAGGATGCCCGTGTCTGGCACCTCATTGACGGAGCCCGCGAACCCTAAGGAAAATACATAGAGTACGACGCCAATAGTTATTGACATTAGGATAAGGAGGGTAGCAGCTATTACCGGGCTAATGCCTTTGCTGAGCATTCCTAACATACGCACCTACAGTATGCTACCTAAGTAAGCCTTAAATGTTGCGGGATTGCTTAAGTAGTCTTTCTTACTTATGGGTAGCTGTGGTTCCTAGTTCAAGGGTCTTTCAACGCCTCTGTAGGTTCCCGGATATACCTGGTAAACCCGTAAGTTCTGGGGCTTCGTATGTGTTGATCTCCCCCTAACCTAATTTCTGAGGCACACTCCTCGATGGGTAGGAGGAGGCGGGAGGAACCGTGATAAAGTAACCCAAGGAGGTCAGCATGCACCTTAGGCAGGGGACAGTAAAAGGTACTTAGGGATATGAGGATATGGGCCTGCAGTTAGTGCTTGTGACTCACTCCCTATCTACTCCCCCAAGGGCGCCTTCTGCGTAGGCTTCCTTCAGCTTCTGGCCGAGCTCCGTTAGCTTGTACTTGTTCGGGATTACTTTCTTCGCTAGCCTCGCCTTGATGAGGTAGGAGAGGTACTTCGACACTGTCTGCTCTGAGAGCCCCGTTAACCTAGCTAGTTCTGCCTTAGTCTTGGGGGTGTCGGTGCTGAGGGCGAGCAGTACCCTTACCTTACCCCTCCTCTCCGGGGAGGTGATGAGGGGGACTAGCCACTTAGGTATGGTGATGTCCTCACCAGTGTCGTGGTCATGCACCTCCAGGCGACTAACCCTGCCCCACACGTCGAGCGCCGCCAGCAACGTGAAGGCTTGAGGGATCCTTAAGCCACCTCCAATAATCACGCGGACGTCGTCGTACTCTCTCATAATCCTAGCCAACCTGATGACCTCGCACCAGTCCTGGGAGTTAACCTCTATGATGCGCACGGGTACGCCTAAGGGTTTAGCGAACGAGGTGACGTTATTGACGGCCTTCCTGCCAGCCTCAACGGGATCCCTTTTAATAATGAGGACAACTTCACCGCCGCACTGTTTGGCGTCGGCTACCGCCCTTAAAGCCCTGGACTCGTTGAAGCCCAGGGTAACGAAGAAGCCGACACGCCCCACGACGCGCACCAATAAACAAAGGCCGAAGCAGCAATAAAAACCGCAGGTTTCCCAAGCAGGGTTAAGGTGATAATCACTACTGGCTACGTGATATCACGTTATGCGTCACCTCGGGGTCTAAGCACGTGCCGTGATATCGCGTTACGGGCGTTAATTATGAGGTTGTCTTAAGGCTTCCGAGAACCAGAGTTACTGGCGGCGCCCTGAAGCCTTCGTCCGGCCGTCTTTCCTTTTCGTTTTCTCGCCTATGGTTGGGGGATACGCGGTGTCGCGCGCACTGAAGTACGGGTTCGCGGGGGCCGTGGTGGTCGCGGCCCTGCTGGCGGCGCTCTCAGCGTACTCGTGGGTATCGCTGAGCGACCTCAGGGTAAGGCACGCGGTGCTGGAGGAGAAGTACTCAGCGCTCCAAGCCAGGTACGGGAGCTTAAGTAAGGAGTATGAGGGACTCATGAGGAGGTTCGAGACTCTAAGCACTAACTACTCCACCCTCAAGGAAGAATACGTGAATCTAGGGAGCACGTACGACTCCCTCAAAAGGAGTTACGCGGAGTTAAGCAGTAAGTACTCAGCCCTTAAGGGGAACTACTCAGCGTTGAGGGAGGCTTACTCGGCCCTAAC
Source organism: Desulfurococcales archaeon (assembly GCA_027002995.1). GTDB lineage: Archaea > Thermoproteota > Thermoprotei_A > Sulfolobales > NBVN01 > WAOL01. The sequence continues at coordinate 630 of JALWZB010000125.1, read as the reverse complement.
CGCCAACTACTCCAAGCTAAGGGAGGCGTACGCCTCGCTAAGGAGCAACTACTCAACCCTCTATAAGGAGTACTCATCAACGCTCACGAAGCTCAACGAGGTTGAGGGCAAGTACGACGCCCTCAAGAGTAAGTACTCCGAGCTACAGGCGGCTTACGGAACCCTAAGCACGGAGCTCGAGTCCCTCAGAAGCAACTACACGTCATTAAGGAACCAATACATTAGCCTGAAGAACGAGTACCTCAGCCTGAAGGAGGGCGTTGAGGAGTTAATGAATGTGACGCAGGAGCGCGGCGGGCTCATCGACTCCTTCAAGCCGAACTACATAGATTGGTGGACAGATACTGTTGAGGAGGCTGTGAGGTCAATAAACTTCAACGCCTACGGGGACCCGTACAAGGCGATATATGAGTGGATCCTGAACCACATATACTACAACTTCGACACGCCTGAGGTCGTTGTGCTGTCGGTGAACGGGACGTACGAGTGGGTGACTGACTACTACCAGTACGCCAGCGAGACCCTAAGCAACGGTTACGGGGACTGCGAAGACCAAGCGATACTGGCCGCCGCCATGGTTGAGGCGTACTGGCACATGAAGTACGGGAGAACGTACCTAATATACGTGGT
>JALWZB010000124.1 GCA_027002995.1 Desulfurococcales archaeon | reverse complement strand
CTTCAATATTATGACCGAGATACTCTGGAATGATCCCATAGAGTCTAACCACTACAGAATCCCATCCCCTAGAGGAGTTGGGTACCTATTTGGCAGACCCGTTACTGAGTGGTTTCTACATACGTTCAGGTTCAACGCCGTCATTCGAGGTCACGAAGCTGTTGACCGCGGCTTCAAGCTTAATCACGGAGGTAAGGTTGTTACTCTCTTCAGTAGGTTAGGTCCGCCTTACTATAATAGCAGAGCCTCATACATGGTAGTGGATACCTCCATAGAGAGGTGGTGGACTAGAATCACTAACTTCATAGTTTCCCTGTCATTGTAGCTTACCCGAAGCTAAACACTCTATCTATTTTTGATGAATCTAAACTTAATATTTATAACTCTAGCAAACATAAGTCCTTAAGGTGAACGGAAATGTATAACATAGACAGCATGTTCGAGGTACCGCTAAGTGAATCCGATATCGAAGAATTGAAGACAGTACTTGAGGAAGTACGTAACCCCGTTAGAATAATAACATTTACTGCCGAGAACTGCAGATACTGCAGCAACACCATCGATCTAATAGAGCTCGTAGTTAAGGCAAGCCCTCAAAGAAACGGGAAACCCCTAATAATGCATGAAATCGTGGAATACAGTGAGGACAAGAGGGAGATCTTCGCAAAGTACGGCATAGAGAGGGTACCAACAGTAGTGTTGTTAGATGGTTACATAAGATATGTAGGCATGCCAGCAGGTGAGGAGATCAGAGGGTTTATTGAAACAATTATTAGAATAGGATCAGGTGACTCCGGTCTCAGCGAACGTACAAAATCGATACTCTCACAAATCTCTAAGAAAATGGTCATTGATGTTGTAGTGACCCCCACGTGTCCATACTGCCCGTACGCATCATTACTGTCAAACATGTTCGCGTACGAATCCTATCGTAGCGGCAAGAAATCCATAATAAGTAAGACCATAGAGGCTTACGAGAACCCTGACATCGCCGACATGTACAACGTAATGACGGTGCCCACCGTCGCCATAAATAGGTCCGTCGAGTTCGTGGGTCCACCAACGGAAGATCAACTGCTAGACAGAATACTTAAACACGCTAAGTACTGAAGAGAAACAGCGAGCAAGCTTAGGTTCGACATCACCATAATATTTTGGGAGAAAAGTCCCGTTGTTTCCTTTTATGAGGTAGGCATTATATTTTGCTTTTGGGGTCTTAGGTGGGGGGCTCACTCAGCCTTAAACCTCTCATACCATGCCTCATATACCTTAATGAGATCCTTGTTGATACTTGGCTTTATGCTCTCGAGAGCTACTTTAAAGTCCTCCAGCGTTACGGGTCTTGGGTCTCCTTCTCCTCCATTCTTCTCAAACAGCTCCGTTATTACCCTGAGATGGGCCGCCATGACAATATCTCTTATATCACTTCCTGAATATCCCTCCAACATATCAGCTAGTAACTCGAAATCGACGTCAGGCGCTAATTTTATGTTCTTGGTAAGTAGCCTCAGTAGCTGGACCCTAGCTTCTTTGTTAGGTGGCGGGACATATATTCTTCTTTGGAATCTCCTAATGAAGGCCTTATCGAGCTTCCATGGCTTGTTCGTGGCTGCTATCACGTATATGAACATTTTCTTTGACTTGCTCAGCAGTCCGTCCATCTCCTGTAGGAATTGATTCCTAACCCTGACTTCCCCACCCACCTCGGTGCTGAAAGTTCCTAAGAGTGAATCTACCTCGTCTATGAATATTATGACTGGCTTCCCTTGAGCTGATATTTCCCTAGCTTTTCTGAATAACTTAGCTACCTTACCTTCGGCCTCGCCTAGCCATTTCGACATTATGGATGCCGCATCTATTTGTATGAATACACCGTCTATTTCATTCGCCACGGCGGCTGCCAGTAGCGTCTTGCCGCAGCCGGGCGGTCCGAAGAGCAGTATTCCCCTAGGCCACCCGAGTTGCGGTGGGAAGAGATCAGGTCTCTTCGTTGGAAATATTATCGCTTCCCTTATTGCCTTCTTAGCATGCTCGAGATCGGCTATGTCGTCAAACGTGACTTCGGGTTTCTCCTTAAGCACTAACTCGTTAACATCCTCCTCATCATTTCCAAGTGGTTTGGGACCTCCTGCCGGAACTAGGGTCGTGCGTAAGCTTTCAAGATCTTTTATCCTTTTCTTATACTGTCTTATCCAGTCTTTGTATATGGTGTTTAAACCATTGTCGGGATATAATTGTATTATTTTTGTTAATACCCTTATAGCGTTCTTGTAGTATTTAACGGCCTCGCCAAAGTTTCCCTCTCTATCATGCATTACCGCTTGGATAGCGTAACGGCGGGCCATATCCTCTAAGTAAGGTAGCGCATTGCTGCTCATTGCCCCCACCCTCTAGGCCCGCCGCTCAGAACGTTATTTTGTTCTGCTCCTTTAGCCTGTGGAGGGATGACATTATGTCCTGCTTCCCGACACCTAATTTAGATGCTAGGTCGCCGACATCAACGAAACCTCCGTGTGTGAGTATATACTCCAGTACTGCCCTGTCTATCTCGTCAGGCCTCGGTTTCCTGATGCTTATCTTTGGTGCGGCACTCACCTTCATCGCATTTTCTTTAATTCGTACTTCCAGCCCCTTACCCTGTCCTGGGGTCATAAGCCCCAATGGGATTTCAGGTAGTTGGTTCTTCACGGTTTCCTCTGCTATCCTCTCAATGTCCTCTAGGAGTTTCTTTGCCTCAGGGGTGTACTCTATGGCTGCCTCAGCGTTTATGTCGACGGCGTCCGTGGTTTCAGCTACCACCGTTCTTGCTTTGGAGATTAGGTTCTCTAGGCTATAGGCCATGCTTGGCATGACTCCTTGTACATAGTCCTTAGCAGCCATAAGTAGGTTAACCGCCTCGATCATTGAACCAGGTAAGTTACTTATGTTCTCTATGGTCTCCAGCCTTAGCTTAACCTGCTCTAGTACCTTCTCAGCCACAAGGAGTTTCTTCACTACACGCCGGACTTGTATTGCTTCGTTAGCATATATGAGGGCCCTGTCATTCTCCTTCCTTAACATAGCTGATATTGCCTGCTTCACTAGGTGGCCGTGTCTTTTCTTGAGCCTAGTTATGCTCTCCTCCAGGTCCGTCTTTACTATCTCAATGCTTGAAATAAGCCCTGCTATCACGTTCCTCTTGCTCCTAGCGTCACCCTTACCCTTAGTTCTCCATCTAATAAGGAAGAGCAGCCTCCTCAGCCCGCCCCCCTTCTCACCTACTGTAAAACTCACCTTTCAACCCTCCCCTCACCTGTTGGTTTTGTTGGTGGTTTGTTTATGCCTCGATTATCTGGACCTGTATCGGTCCTTCATGCTGAACCTCAGGTTCGCTAGACTCCTTAACGGGCGTGTGGATCGGTGCAGGTCTGTGTGCGCTGGTTGCTTCTGACTCAAGCTTAGTTATTAGATCTAGGTGTTTCTCAACGTCTTTCTTCTCTTCTGCATTCCGGGCTTTCGCGTCCCTTAGGTAGTCTATGGCTGCCTTGTATGCGGATTCACTTACTTCATTGCTCATGTAGAGTACCATTAGGTTTGATATGTCCTTCTCTAGCCTAATTATCTGATCCTCTAAGTCA
>JALWZB010000123.1 GCA_027002995.1 Desulfurococcales archaeon | reverse complement strand
CGACGGGTCAGTGAAGCTAACTTACGTGTCCCTAATGAAGCCCTCAGTCATCGTGAGTGATTTACTGAGATACGCTGGTCAGGTAGTGACTGGTGTTGCACGTTCTAGCGTGTTGCCGAGTAGCACGCTGGTGGAATTAGTTAAGAGGAGAATTCAGGCTAAGGAGGCGTACATGATATGCATGATGTGTACGCATACGTGGGTAGTTAAGGTAAGGGAACTTCCCGAACGGATTACCTGCCCTAAATGCGGTTGCGGCTTAGTAGCGCCGTACTTTGGGAAGGACAGAGAACGCGTATTAGGCATAGCTAGGAGGGGATTAAGTGGAGGCCGTAACTATAAATTCGTATTAAGTGGTGAGGAAAGGAAGATTTTCGAAGAATTACTTGATTCTGCGAAACTCGTGCTAACATATGGTAGGAAGGCGGTTGAGGCGCTTGCCATGTACGGCGTAGGTCCAAGTACAGCGAAAAGGGTTCTTGGTAAGGAAGGTTCAGATTTCTACATGGGCCTATACGACCTTGAGAGAAACTTCATAAGAACTAGGAGATTCTGGAAATCCTAATTAAGGATAAGGAGGTAAGGGGTCTACAGGACAGTAAGGCGCATTGAACAACCGGAAAAGAGATATATCTTCAGGTTCAGACTTAGCGTTTCCGCTTCCTCTAACCGTATCACTGTAGTTTTTCATTGTGATACGGTTTTCATTGGTTCTCTCCTCGTTCGCACCCCTCTTTTCATAGGGTGCGGAGCCATGGGGGTCGAGCCGAGTGGCATGCGGCTCCCATCTGAGGGATGGATGCCTCACCGCGAAGCGGGTCATCGAACACACGCATCAAGCAATTGAAAAATCAAAAGCATTTAAACGTATCGTTAAATTTGAAACAGCCTAGTGAGAGTAAAGAGGTGGATTTAGGTGCCTTGGTCTGTCCTACAAACACTGAGAACGAATCCGGACTTAATGAGGGAGAACCTCAGGAAAAGGTTCATGGATCCCGGCTTAGTGGATGAGTTCCTGAGAGTTGATGCTGAGTGGCGTAGGTTGCAGACGGAGCTGAATAAGCTCAGACACGAGCATAATGTGATAAGCTCACGTATAGCGAAGGCTAAGCCTGAGGAGAGGAGTGAGTTAATAGCGAAGGCTAAGGAACTGCTGAAGGAAATAGGGGAGTATGAGGCGAGGCTGAAGGAGGCTGAAACCCGAAGAAAGCAGATACTTGATCAGATGCCCAGCTTACTTCATGAGTCAGTGCCTATAGGGCCTGACGACTCGTACAACGCGGTCGTGAGGGTATGGGGTAAGGCCTTAGTGCAGCGTAAGCACCTTAAGGACTTCCTCGCCGAGACTGAGGGCAAGGGCGTTAAGATGGAGTATGAGGTTACTGATAGGGAGATCGTGGGTCACGCGGATATGCTCGAGAACGTGTTGAAGCTAGGTGACACGTTAAAGGCTGGCGAAGTAGCGGGTTCCAGGTTCTACTACCTCTTCGACGACCTAGTATGGCTAGACATGGCGCTCCTCTCATACGCCATAGACTACCTAACGAGTAAGGGATTCAGGCTAGTCCTCCCGCCATACTTCCTCAAAGGCAAGTACATGCGGGCAGTCGAGGAGTTTGAGGCATTCAAGGACGCCCTCTACAAGATAGATGGCGAGGACCTATATCTAATAGCGACGGCCGAACACCCGCTGGCAGCGCTTCACGCAGGTGAGGTAATACCAGAGGAAGACCTCCCGCTACTGTACGTGGGTGTCAGTCCATGCTTCCGCAAGGAGGCCGGAGCAGCTAACAGGGACATTAAAGGAATATTCAGGGTTCACCAGTTCCATAAGGTCGAGCAATTCGCGTATACCCTGCCAGAGCAGAGCTGGGAAGTATTCGACCTCCTAATAGGTAATGCCGAGGAACTCTACAAGGGCCTCGGAATACCGTTCAGGGTAGTTAACATTGCCTCAGGCGAGCTAAATCTCCGTGCGGCCATGAAGTACGACTTAGAGGCGTGGTACCCAGCACAGGGTAAGTTCAGGGAACTCGTGAGTTGTAGCAACGTCCTCGACTGGCAGGCATACAAGCTTAATGTAAAGTACCTTAGGAGGAAGGGAATGGTTAGGGACTTCGTGCACATGCTGAACTCAACAGCGATAGCAAGCACTAGAACAATAACTGCCATCTTAGAGAATTACCAGAGGGAGGACGGGGTTGTAGAAATACCGAAGGTTCTGAGGAAATACCTAGAACCCTTCAGCAAAGCACCTAAAGATTACATCTACCCCAGGAAGAAGGCTTAAGGGAGCAGACCGAAAAACCTTCTCTTACGACGCTTCTCACTACTACCCTTATGAATTCCCTCGTCAATACCCATGGACTTTTTAATAAATGCACGTTCACTCCTTCTCGCGTCCTCACGCGTCAATGACTTAGCCTTATGGTAAAGGAAGTCCACCTCCTCATCAGTCGCGTAGTCTAGGGGGACCCCCTGCATGTTACTGGATTCCCACCTTTCGTAAAGGCTATCGAGTAGCGCGCTGACGTCAGGGTCAGAGTAGAATGCGGCCTTACGCCAGTAATCATCACTCTCATCAATTAGTTCAACGATCTCTCGAACCTTCTCCTCCGTTGACCTGCCCATGCACCTTCGACCACACTTTATTAGGTTAGCAAACCTATATCTCTTGATGATGTCTTGAGCGGCGTTGACAGAAAAGTACTAGCGTTCCTGAAGAACAATCCGGGCGCCACACCTAGGGAGGTAGCAGACGCCTTAGGTCTGCCCTACAATGTTGTTCGTCATGCGTTACTCAGGCTTAGGGAAGCTGGCTACGTGATACGCTCGTCGAGAGGCGGGTACTTAGTTAGAGTGGGTTTCCCAGCGTTGGACGATGTTGAAGCAACTCAAGGCGGAGGCAGCGACTCGCGATCCAGTGCTTCGGTAGCTGAACTTGTTGGCGTTATTGAGGAACTAAAATCAATGGTGATGGAACTTAAAGCCAGGGTTGATCGGTTAGAGCAGGAAATAAACTTACTAAAGAAGGGTATACCGACACATAAGGCAAGACAGAGGAAAGACAAGAAAGCCACTGATCCGTTATTAAGTATCTTGTCCAGCAAGGGTCTGGTCACGCTAAGTGAGGCCAGGAAACTTGCGAGCAAACCTATTGAAGTGTACGTCAATGAGGGTGTAGCGATACCCATTGGGGATTACTTAGTTAATCCAGAGTTCCTTGACAAGTTCAAGAAAAAGTTTCCGTTAAGTGTTGGTGAAATTGAGAAGATGAGTCCCGAGGAGAGGGGCTTGCTCGACTCCCTAATTAAGGAGGGACTAGTGTACCTTCACGCAGGCAGAGAATACCGGATTATAGGTTAGTGTTAAATCATTTTACGTTCAAGTCCGTGGAGTAAGTCGGTTACGAATTTGACGATCCTAGACTCCATCCCCTCCAGAAGTTTCAGACCTTTATCCTTGGTTGCTAAGGACGGTGAGCCGAAGGCGCCGAGACCAACAACTCTCGAGGATTCCTTTGAGTACACATACGCTTTGGGCCGGGTCGTTAGATCCAGTGAGTGCCACTCCTCACTATACATCCTAAACTCACTTGGTTGAGGAGCGCTTCTCGGAGGCTCGCCAACGGGCAAGTTAAGGGCCAACGCAACGCTTGTCTCAACTTCGTCGGCGTGGAAGAACGGTGTCTGGAACAACTCCTTGATTAAGTCGCCAACAATCTCCCACACAGTGACTACAGCTACGGTCAAGCCCTCGAACCCCTCAGCAGAGTCCCTAGCAACCACTCTAAGCAGGTCCGCGTTACCGGCGTGGCCGTTCACTATTACCACGAGCCTAACGCCCGACTTCCATAGTGAGTGCAGGACATCTCTCACTACGCCGTACAGTGTTTCGGCCGAGAGCGTTATTGTGCCAGGGTATGCTCCCCACATGCTACTCATGCCGAAGGGTAGTGGAGGGAGCTTCAACGCCAGGATACCCCTCGCCTGTAACTTCCGGCATGCCCTACTGCTGACCTCGTCTGCTATGATGTAGTCAAGACCTAGGGGGAGGTGCGGACCATGCTGTTCTACGCTACCTACAGGGAAGAAAATGGCGTGCGTTTTAATCCTCCTAAGATCCTCAGCGAGCTCCACCCACTTGAGAAGGTTCCAGTGAACCTTACCCGTATGCTCCCTAGTGAGGGTCATAACAGCATCGGCACCTTCAGTGAGCTGTCTTGGAATTCCTCAGGTATGTCGTATCCGTACTTAACCTCCAGGAAGTTCTTCCGGAATTCTATGACTTTCTTCTTGATCTCTGCCGGATCCTTGCCCTCTATTAGCACTTCTCTGAAGAACCTAGCCAGTTCCTTGAAGTCGCTTTCCTTCATGCCGAACCTAGTCATCTCTTGCACACCTATCCTCAAGCCGCTGGGGTTCTTAACGGCTTCAGGCGGGTCCCATGGGAGTAGATTCTTGTTCAGTATGATGTTCGCATCCTCCAGTAGCTTAGCTGCCTTAGCCCCGCCACCTAATTCCCTCACGTCAACTACGAAGGTGTGGGACTGTGTGAAACCTAGGTGTTCTGTCGGTATCTTGAAGCCCTCCTCCGCCAGTGCCTCCGCGAATGCCCTAGCATTCCTCACTATCTGGTCAGCATACGCCTCACCGAACTCCATCATCTCAATGGCGGTTACAGCCATCGCGGGCAATCTATGAAGGTGGTGGTTGCTGACGAACCACGGGAATACGGTCTTAGCTACTGCCTTATATAGTGCCTTATCATTTGTGAATATCAGCCCGCCCTGCGGGCCCGGAAATGTCTTATGTGTTGACGATGTGGCAACATCGGCACCCTCATGTACGGGATTAGGCCACCTCTTACCGGTTATTAGTCCTAGAACGTGGGCAACGTCATGGACTACCTTAGCACCGACAGCGTGTGCTGCCTCGGCTATCTCCTTAGTTGGGTGAGGGAACATGTAGACGCTAGCGCCTAAGGTAACGAACTTAGGTTTCACTTCCTCAATCATCTTAACAGCCTTATCAACGTCTATATTCCAGCGCTCCATGTCAAAGGGTAACTCTACCTGTTCGATGCCTAACGCACCTAATGTACCGAAACGCGTGTGTGAAACGTGTGCACCAGCCTGAACAGGCGCTATTAGTGCTTTATCACCTGGATTAGCGAGGTTCCTGAACACGACCGCGTTGGCTATTGTCCCGCTTATGGGTCTAGGCTCGACATACTTCACCTGAAGCAAGTTAGACATGAGCTCCATCACCAGCAATTCTATCTGGTCAGTGTAGATGTTGCCCTGGTAGTACCTCTTCCCAGGCTTGCCCTCTGCGTACCGGTGCATCATGTCAGTAAAGTATGCGGCCTCCGCCAAGGGAGACATGACGTTCTCAGACGCTATCAAATTAATACACTCAATTCTTCTCCATCGGTTGTGGTTGCGTGTGATTTCAATGACTTTATTCAGCAACGTGTGTGCGAACATTATGTCCTCCCTCTAGTTTAGGTAAGTAGTGATTAATATGCTATTGAGAACAGGGAGGAGGCTATGTCGAGGCTACTACATCATAAAGTAACATGCCATGTACTTTCGTATATATGTACACACGGTACGTTTCACCAGGTTTTAGCGCTTGCGGGTTACCGCTTATTTCCCAACCCCCTACGATTACGGACCCTGTGAACCCTCCGGGTATGCTGATCGTTGTGGTGTTGATGTAGTAACCATTACCCGCCTTTATAGCTATACGTATTATAGCATCAGAGTCCTTCCCATTATTAGTGATGTGTAGTACCAGGATTGGATTGCCTGTAGAGTTCTGGGCGACGTGTAAGGTGGGCGTTAGTGAAAAAGATTCTTCTGTTGTTTGCCAGACCCCTATAACCCACATGATAACTAAGGGCACAAGTATTGCCGTAAGGATCAGTATTAAGATCTCAACAACCAGAGATGATATGGCAGGACTTCCGCCCTTCACCGCGCACACCTTGGTGTTACTACCCGATAAAGTAAGTCTCAACCGTAATTATTTACGTTATTTAATTTTCGGGTTGTGATTTTATCGCCTAAGAAAGGTCGTTGCTTAGCATCGTCTGGTGAGTTTAAAAGAGTTCCTCCTTAGGTAATCTTTCAGCAATCTTGGCCTTTATCTTAAGGATGGCTACTATTGCTATTGCAGCTATACACACTACTATAATTATTATTGCGTACCGCATTATTACAGTGAGTAATTGTGGCTGAAGCGTTATTGTGAGTTCAGTATCTTTATTCAATATAAGGTTCCGGTGGGCGGGGTAGAACCCTTTAGCTAGGATATCAATCCTGTAACCCCCATAAAATAGTGATCCTTGAACAGTTCCTGAAGCGTCAGTCAGTAGTGTTGAGATATAAGTGCCCTTGTCTATGCTGAAGAATCTCACCTCAGCATTCTTTATAGGTGCCCCCACATCGTCGACAACAATGATTTTTATCTTGAAGAACTTCCTACTTAACTTAAAGGTAACTTCAGTGTTATTGAATACTTTGACGGTCTGTGGGCGGGGGGTACTGTAAACGTTTGCGTACTTAGGTTCCGGAGTTACTGATACTACGTAAACGCCGTATGGTAGGGTAATATTGGTTAGGCTCCTCACACCTGATGCAACCTTACTTCCATTAACGTAAACATCGAATAACCCCGCTAGGACACCAGTTGTTACGTCTTTAATGGATATGTTGAGAGTATATTTCACTCTGTCAAGGACTAATGTCACGGTACTCGGCTTATTTAGCGTAACGCTCGCAGTAGTGGGCAGGTATATATTACTATATCCCTTCAAGGGCGAGACGTGAATAACGTAATTACCGTATGGTAGTATGAATGACGCCTTAGTTCCACCGAAACCAATGATCTTTGACACACCTTTAGCTACTTCAACAACTACTGGTGCAAGTAATCTCTTCGAATACTTATCCATCACCACGACGTTGAGAGTGTACTTCTTCCTGGTTAACGTAATGTTAGCAGTAGTGTTCCCTGTTACGTACGTATGTATGGTTGATTCCTCATAAACATTCTCGTAGCCGCTTGCTGGCCTAATGGTTATGGTGTGGTTCCCGTAGACCACGGGGAGTGTTAATGTACTATCCTTTATGTTCTTCAACACAACTTTATTGTCGACTAGGACATCATAAGGGGCTATTATTTCAGTACCACTCACAGAGTCTCTGATGTTCAGCTTTAAGGAATACAGTTTATAGGTAAGGTTTACTGTAATATATATGTCCTTATATTCTGTTGGAGTGATGTTCAACACAACTTTATTCACATAAGGCTCGGTGTAGTTCACAATCAACGTGTAATTTTCATTAGGCAGTATGTTTGGAAATACGGCGATATCGCTTTTCTTCAAGATTTTCTCTAAGATCCCTCCAGGATATATTAAGGAAACCTTAGTTCCATTCACAGATAAGCCTTCAGGAGGATTCACCTTCACGTAGAGTTTCGGCACACTTATTGATTCTAAGTTAGTGGGTTTCCCTCCTTTAATTAGTGGGGCAATATTCCGCAGAACAATAAGGCGATTACTGTACGCCACGACACCGTAATTTAAGTTCCCGCCGATGTCGCCGTCTATGGATCCCTCTGCATAATTTACTCTAGTTCCGTACCTGAGGATAGGTACTTGGTATGGGTATGTGCGAACCACCTGAAGTCCTGTAGTTGTGTGGGCTATATAGTAGTAACCTTCGGTGGATGGGACTATTTCCACCTTATTTAATGTGCCTCCGAGTGTTAGTTCGTAGAAGAATTTGTACGAATCATCAGACGCTATGTAATATTTTATCTTGCCTTCCTTGTACGCTGTTATGACGATTTTCTCGTCGGGGTACGTGAAAGCACCTAAAGAATTTAGCTTAACGCCAACGTAGTCAGAGACTTCGCTTAGTTTTTCGAATGATGGAGTATAAACCTCAATGTGGGCCTCTCCTGTGGATGGATCATAGTAGTAGAGGACAAAGTTAGATGAACTGGCACCTTTAAGTAAGGAGAGCCCTGTTGACGCCGGGTTTATTCGGGTGTCATTAAGGGATGTTACGGTATTAAATGAATTTGGTATGTTGTTAACGTTGATTATGTGGGGAGTTGCCAGTTCATATGGGGGAACGGTATATAATGTTGATGCTTCGGCAGTTACTGGTGGAGCATTGAGTTTGAAGGACACATAAACCTTAGTCACCTCGCTTATGTTCGGAGCCTCAATATGTTTAGTATACTTTCTTCCGTCTACATCCATAAGTGTTAAGTTAGCATCAAATCCCCAGGGAACCGGTATTTCTGCCGTGCCGTCTCTCCCTAGGTTGATGCCGTAGTGGTACATTTCATGTAACTCCTTATTATACGTAATGATGTCTACTAAGGCGTGTCTTGCTTTCTCTATAGTGCCGTTTTTAGTTACATATGTTGCATTCACTAAGATTATGTAGAATTTAGCTGGTAACCATGTAACAACGAACTTTTGCGCATCGTAATAGTAATTACCATTACTTACGACGAGTGCGGCTGAGATGTCCTGTGGTAACACATTATTTATTGTAAGAGATGCGTTTCCTTCATTAAGCCCTATCCTCATCGCACCGCCTGATAGTTCGTCAAACACGTAGACATGACACTTCGTGCATACACCTCCTTTAGGTGCTTTGCCTTCAACAGCCATTACGGCGAGTTTGTAATCCTTTGTGCCCTTAAGTATTAATAACTTGCTTATTGAGAAGTCAGTTCCTAGTACGGCGTGAAGAAGCAAATATACTCTCCCGCCATCCACCTTGAAAAGAACTAAGTCACCAGCATCTGTTCCAACAGCTATTCGCGCCACGGGGTAGCCGTTTGTCGCAACGACCGTTGGATTACCTACGAGCGGGTAGGATTGTAACACCTCAGGTTGTGCTAGGGGATTACTTACATTTAGTATCTCAACAACTGTGGATCCGTTGGCGGTACCTACCAAGAATACCTTCTGCGGAGACAACGCGTATACCGCAACAGGCTTTATGGAGATATTCACGCTGTACGCATAGGGATTAGTTACCACCTCTGCAGTGGTTACACTGCTAAGGACTAGTAAGAAGTAGGAAGCCACAGAAATAAGTATAAGGGAAATCGCCACAGGTAAGCAGAATTTCATGCTCCTCCTCAAGCTCGTTACCCCCCAATCTTACTGCGTATCCTACGTCAAGAAAAATAAAAGATACCTTACTTTTAAGTTTGATTATCATTTCATTTCTACTATAAGGTTTTAAGAGAATGTTCTAAAAAGCTATTTGATTTGATAGGAGAACATTAAGGTTTAAGAACCAAAGAAGTCATGTGAGGAATAGGAAAAGTTTTGAGTGTTCCTGACTAAGAGGTTAGTAGTTTGAGGTGCTTGCCGGGATGGGGTCGCATGCAGCAGGGATCTCGAGGAGGCGCTTAAAGGTTAGGAAGCCGACAACTAGGGAGGTTCTGGATGCTGTAGCTTTAGCACTCTTTGAGAAGTGGGGGAAGGGTCTAGCGAAGAAATTTGAACTCGATAAGGCGATTCTCAAGGCAGGGATCAGCGAGCATCCAGTGATATTTGCCTCAAGAATAATCTTGTACACGGCATTAGCAGCATTTATACTAGGCATAATATTAGCGACGCTTACCTTAGTGATTCCCATAACTACGGTCACGTTAGTAATAATGTTAATAATTGAAGCTGTTGTCCCCGCAATGGTTTTCGCTATAGGTATAGGCTACCCGGCGAGCCTGGCATCCTCCAGGAAAGCTGAGGTAGATAATGAACTCCCATTCTTCATGGCGTATGTCTCAACAATGGTTAAAGGAGGTGTAAGCGTCGACAAGATCCTTGAGCGGGTCTCCGAACTAAAGGTGTTCAAAGCCATAAGGAAAGAAGCTAAAAGAATAGTCATGGAGATGAAGTTCTTTGGTAAGGACCCCTTATCAGCAATAGAGGCAGTCACTAAGTACCACCCAAGCACGAAGTTCAGGGACACGATGCTTGGCTACGTAACTACCCTAAGAAGTGGCGGTGACGTGGTTCACTACCTAGAAACAAGGACAAGGGAACTCTTTGCAGCTAGGACAACGGAGCTTAAAGCAATAATAGAGAGATTAGGGTCCTTCCTAGAGGTTTACATAATCCTAGGAGTAATAATGTCGATAACTATATTCGTGTTCTTCTCAGTATCCGGCACGCTATCAGCCATACAAGCCAGCAGGCTTTCCGGCACTGCGAGAATCAACTTACTAATGCCCGCACTCTATAACTTCATAGGCCTACCCGCACTAGGCACTATGACGCTATTCATGGCCCACGCATCACAACCAAAAACCCCCGTAAAGAGATACGGTCCTTACCTAGTGGCACTAACGGCACTACCCTTCGCCTTCGTAGCATTCGCCACTACATTAGTAGTAACAGGGGGCTATAGGATCTTCTCTGGGCGAATAGGCATGTTAGAAGCAAAGTCAGTAACAATCTCCTTAGCAATGGCGCTACTGGTTATTTTCGTCCCAGCATGGATAAGCTACACGCGCGAAATGAGGGGAAGCAAAGGACTAGTAAACGCCACCGCAGACTTCCTGAGGGACCTCAGCGAAGCAAGGAAAACAGGGCTTAGCCCAGAAAAATGCATCATTTCCCTAGCAAACAGGGATTACGGGAACCTCACACCAATAGTGAGTAAGGCGGCAGTGGCCCTAGCATCGGGCATGAGCCTAGAGACCGCCTTAAGGAGGGTCTTAAGAAGGGTCCGGGAGTGGTTCGTCATAACGATATTCCGCTTCCTAGCAGACTCAATAGTCGTAGGAGGCGGGTCCCCAGAAATAATCGATGCCCTCTCAAGCTTCACCCAGGACCTAGCAGAAGCGGAAGTAGAGATGAGGAGAAAGCTCAGAGCCTACGTAGTGATGCCCTACTTCGGCACAATGCTCCTAGCAGCGTCACCAATAATTATCATAAACCTACTACTCCAGAGCTCCAAGAACGTAACACCTAACGACCTAGCACCCCTAATAATGGTGCTCTCGGCAGGAACACTAATCAATGCAGTAATAATGGGGCTAGTAGCAGGCAAAGTAAGCGAGTTAAGCGTCGCGGCAGGATTCAAACACGCCGCAATAATGGTGGTACTCTCAACAATAACAATACTGGCAACCCTCGCCTTAATCGGGTTATAACAGGACAGCTAAAATCAAAATGTTATTTCATTATACATTATTAGAATTAAGACTGAAGTATTTATGCCTAAAGAATAACTACTAAGTAGAGCTGGAGGCGGTACTTACCATATTAGGGAAACCCACACTCGGAGAGGAATGATAAAAGTGATAATGAGCAAGGGAATCTCCCAAGAAATTGCGATAATGGTACTAATAGCTGTAGCAATATCTATATCAATAGCATTCATAGGGTGGCTCCAAGGCATTATAACGTCAAATGTAAAGCAACCAGAAATACTGAAGATATACGCTACAGACACCTATATAGAAAAGCAAGGCAACTCATGGATACTCAGGCTTCATCTACTTAACCAAGGTGATTCCCCTGCAGAAATATATAAGGTAGTAATAGTAGGTAAAGAAATAATAAACATAAGCATCAAGGTAAATCCAATGGAAGAGAAGATAGTTAATATTACTCTTAAAAAGAATTATGCCTCCCACACGTTATATACTATAAGAATATATACGAAATCAGGTGACATTTATAATGCCCTAACTACTTACATTCAGTCAAAATAGTTATCCGAATAATTCTCTTGATAACAAAGTTAATAAAGTAATAACTGTTCACGGACAAACTCCTTAAACATAGTATTTTTTAATACCCCCCTAAGAAATACTATGGTGTTAGTCCAATGAATCTACGGAAAGGTATATCACCAATACTCGCAACAGTTATCATAATAGCGGTAACCCTAGTGATAGCAATAGGAGTAATAGGATGGATAATGGGAATATGGGGTACCTTCGGATCAACGGAATCCCTACAAATAATGCCAGATTCCACACTATCTGCTGATGGAACACTATCGTTACACGTAAAGAACACAGGAACAGCCAGCGCTGTAATAAATAAAGTAGAGATTGTAGGTACTGGTCTTAGTACGTCCACTACAGCGACCGTAGGTCCTGGTACAGACACTATAATTACTATTAGTTTTAATGCGGCTAGCGGGCAGATAGTAGCTGGAGCATCCTATCAAGTGAAGGTTTACACAGCGGCTGGTAATGTATACTCAACAGTTATAACTGCTTCGAGTTCGAGTTAAACTAGTTTAGAAACTTAGTTTTTCGAAACACTCTTACAGCTTTGTATATTTAAGTTAACCCGAATAAGACAATTGGTATTTTTAGGGTTAGCATTCTTTAAGTGACATGATATCTTGGTGGTGATCTTATTGACAGGCAGGGAAGTACTAAGGAAAGTGTTGCAACCTCCGGTTATTCTTTTAATCTCTGCATCTATAGCTGTCTTTTTATTATTTTCTTCCCTAGCTCCTTATTCCAATCCACCTTCTTACATGGATCAAGTACTGTACATTAACTGCGGGAAAATGCTTTTCCGAGGATTAACCCCATTACAATGTAATTTTGAGCATCCTCCATTGGGTAAGTACCTAATTGGTTTATTCTTTAGTATTGGGGTTCCTTGGTTACTTAATTTCCTACTTTACGGCGTTATGGTATTATTTCTTTACTTAACTTTTAGTCAGATATCTGGAGATGTTGCTTTCTTTACAACATTGCTTATTACTACTGATTCATTAGTCCTTAATGTTTTCCGGTACTACTTACTAGACCCATCAGCCTTTAGTTTTACTGCAGTCTCTCTAGCACTATTTTTTATATGGGTAAAAAAGAAAGAAAGCATGAGGCCAGGGACATCTGTTGTGTTCTTAATTGCCTTTAGTATTTTCACTGGTGCATCTATAGCTTGTAAGTGGCAGGCTATCTTTCCGCTACTAGTTATTCCCGTATATTTACTTTGGGAACTTATTAACTCGTATTTTGCTACCCATACTCATAAGGGTATCAAGGAAGGTGCTAAAGTATCCTGCGGATGTAGTACTGCTATTTTAAATTTCATTGTCTTCCTGCTGACCTCACTGACCGTGTATTCCTCCGCGTTTGTTATGGACGCGGTTCGCTATGGTTTTTTAGAAATATTTAATCATAATTTTAAGATGATCTCCTACATGAGTCATAGACATCCTCTCTCATTCCCGTTAGCTATTATTGCTTTACTTAAGCTTCTAGGTAGGGTTGAATATTGGTTCTATCCTGGTAACATATCAATATTAATCTCACTGAGCACGTCAATTGTTAACTCGTCAGTAATTAGTATTCCTATCATAGTTAACTCGACATTCACTCAGGTAAATAAGCATTATCTAATTATTTACATTGGGCTTACAGGGATTTCATGGTATCTACTTTTCCCATCATATCTTTTTTATTTATGGAAAGGATTAAGCGGTAAGTTATGTAGACTTAGGGCCTTAGTGCTTGCAGTAGCTTCACTATCGTTAATTAATTTGCTTTATGGCGAACTCGATTGGTATTATATCTACGTAATTCCTTTCCTTTACTTTATTTTGTCGGATATTCTCTTGACTTCCTTTAGGGATAGAGGTAAATTATTACTAATTATTATAGTTGTAGCTCAGTTCCTTCAGCTCCTCCTGGCCTTACTAAAGGTTTTGCCCTGGTTTGTAACAATAATTACTTAAATTCACAATTTACTACAATCAACTCGATATAATTATTTATTACCCATTTATCTTCAAATCGTTTTTATCCATAAACTTATTTATTTTAGGGAGGAATTATCTAGCGGATAACGACTATGAGTTGGAGGCATAGTAAGGTATTGAGGTTGTACGCATCCCTTAGAGAGGGTCAAGCAAATGTTATAGCAGTTATCTTGCTTGTTGGTGCGTCGTTGGCTGTTGGTGTGGCTATTGTTGCGTTGTTTACTAGTCAGGCTGCGGTTATTTCTTCTCAGGAGGATGTTTCGGATGCTGTTAATGCGGCGGCCGCTGATGAGTTTGTGACTTTAGTGTATCATTCCTATATTCCGGCTGACCCTAACGATCCTAGTGCTGGTTATAATCATACTTTCATCTTTAAGTTAGTTCTTCTGAGTTATGGTGCTAGAGATTATTTCTTAGTTGTGCCGTTGATTACTTTTGGATCTCCGCCGAGTATTTATGTTGAGGGTGGTCCAACGCTTCAGTTGTGGGGTGGTTTGAACGTTAGTTACCTTAAGGTTCAGGTTAATTCTACGGATTATGTTCCTGTGGTTTTGAATCCACAGAACGTGTCCGGGGATAATGTGTTATTAACGCCTAGTGGCTTAAGCCTTAAGAGTTTCGGTTTAAGCAAAGTACCAATCTACAGGGTTCCAACGCTTAATACCACTCCTTACCCAAGCGCTTACGTGATGGTTAAATTCACCGCTCCTCCGGATTGGGAGGATTATGACTTCACGTTTTACACCCTTATTCAGATAGGTCCGAAGTTCTATGGGGTTGAGAGGATCTCAACCCCACTCGGGGGTGGTACGTGATGAGGTGTGTTAGGGTACGTCTGTCAAGGAAAGCTCAGTCCGAGCTTATAGCTGGGGTATTAATACTTGCCGTCCTATTTACTGCCGTGATACCGCTAATGTTACGTATTCAGATGTCCACGCTGTCGAGGCAAGAGAATATAATTAGTAAGGCAAAATTCCTGCAGTTACGTAATGAGGAGACATTAACGGTTAGCGGTGTTCCGCAGACTCAACAGAATCTCTTAAGGGGGATATTCCCTGGGATCTGGATCAATAACACAGGTTCAGTACCTGTAACGCTACACACGTTAATATTGATAAATAAGACTACGGGTAAGATAGTATCCATAATTGACTTCTCCCAAATAGGAACACCTCAAGTAACGCCATCTATAGTGGAGTGGGCTGTCATAAACCCAGGGACACCTAATCGCGAGTCCTTAGTAAGGGGTATTTACCCTACTCTTCAACCCGGCGACTCCTTATTAATTAAATTAGCCATACCGACGGATCAAGCTAGTCAATATTACTTTAGGGTAGTGACCGCCAGAGGTAACGTGCTACCAAATGCCGGTACGGGAGCAGCTTACCTAGTGCCGCCCGCAACCCTTGCGGGGGGCGGGGGAGGGACGTGGAGAGGGTTGTTCTATCCGACGTCGGGTTTCAAGCTAATTGGAGCTGATCAGATTCTTGCGCATGCTGATGTCTATGCTGAGAGACCCACAGGTAGGATTTCGAATGCTTACATCAGTGGAATATCAAAGTCCTTCATATTTGACGACTATGATCATCCTGGGTATTACGTTGTAGGGTACTGTTATGCCTCAGGGATCTGTTACAAGTACACAGGATTCTTAGGTACTTTTTACATGGGTACGGACTTTGTCTATATTGATGGTTTCTACCAGAACGAATACATCAGTTACGACTATGGAAACACATATATGTTGATAGATACTAACCCCGTTGAGGTATACAACTACCCAGGTGGCTTCGGGGTTGTTGAGGACTACGATAATAATGGTGTGAAGGAATTAGCGCTCGATACCATAAATAGTAATGCCGACAACTATGGGGGGCTTGACGATGATGTTATGATAATGAAGATATTGATTGGGAAGGATATAACGAATGCTGACTACATTAGGATATCAGCGAAGATAACCTACGATTACTACGTCCACATAATGAACTACGGGGATAATTACAGGATGGATCTAAGAATATTCTACGTTGCAATATACAGGTATACACCACAAGGCTGGAGGTTCGTGCATTACAAGGATATGCCCTTCTCCGAGCACGGACCTAGATCATTCGTATTCGATGCCCTCTTCCCACTAAATAGGTCAGACATTTATAGAGTGGTCTTGATGCTCCTAGATCCATACAGGTACACGGGAAGTAGGTATTACGAATTCTACATAGGTTTAGAGTACTTACTTGTGGAGTGGGGTATTAATAACCCGTACTTCAAGAATCTCCCGACAGTCTACCTGCTGGCGCTGAATAACTATGCGGCTCAAGGAATAGGTGGCGGAAACGTAACTGAGGATCTCCAGAAGCTGACATCGCTGGTTGAGAATAAACTTCTTTCAGTGGGTATATCTAATTACATAGTCATAAATAATGAGAGCTTACTGGATAATTTGCTAATTAATAACCCGCCAAAGAACGCGATCATAATAAACCTACATGGAATGCAGTCCCCAATAGACCCGGCAATAGTAATGGATCATGTTAAGAATGACGGGTGGATTTGGGTCAACATAGTTGGGGCGCCACCAGTATATCCCTCAAACCTTGTAATAGACACTTCAAGCAACATCATTGCGAGCGCGGGAGCTAACTGGGAGGACATGGTGGACGTGTTTAGCTTGTATAACTTACAGAATAGCGTGTGGAGCAACTATAGCGTTGTGGTAACTTCACCCAATGCTAACCCAACTTACGTGTTCTACATAAATGCTAGCGCAAACAAAATAGTTAGTGCTGCGTGGGCTGAGGGTGACGGATACATAATAATTAACTCTCTCCCACCTCTTGATTGGACAGGTAAGGATCCGCATGGAACGGATCCGGACTTTGACGCTACGTTAGCGGTGTTCACAGCACTCTATGTATGGCTACTAACTAAGTCAGGATAAAGTGCTTAATAGAAATACGGAACTCAGATTTCGCCTATACCTATCTCTCTGAGGACTGCTCTTGGGTTTATGTAGTATTTCTGTACGTACGTTGCTACTTCTCGGTAGGATCTGATACGGTTTGCGGCTAGCCATTCCAGTATGGCTTTTCTTCGCGCTATCTCTTCTATGAGGTTCTCCATTGGTTTGCCGGTTAGCTCACTGATTTTCTTTAGGACTATGCTGTCGCTTAATTTTAAGCTGAAGGTGTCGCGTATTGGGTCCCACCTGGCTATTTCCTTGTATTTCTCGTAGTCCTCGATTTCCCAGATGTTCGTTATTCTCCTGGCTGGTCTGGGCCTGCCGGTTTCATCTGTTCTGACGACCCGCTTTATTACCATGGCGATGTTTATGAGCGGTATGTATGATGGCGGGATGTTCATGGGTGGGGATGTTAATCGCTTGACCGCGGCATCTATTGATTCCGCGTGTAGTGTGGTCATACCTGAGTGACCTGTGTTATGCAGTAGTATGGGTACGTTACCTCCAAAGAACGACTCCGTGTTCGGTACTGAAATGTCGTAAACATAACCCTTATACGGTTCTTTGCTTATTTCCCTAACTTCTGCGATAGTGAGGTTACCGTTCATGAAGTTCTTCACTTTAGTTATTAAGTCCCTAACTTCAGGTGTAAGTTCTCCCTCCTTCATGATCCATTCGAGGATTTCGATTACCTTAGTCTTCGATAGGTACTTTCTTCTCTTAATGTAGGTCAGCCTAAACGGCATGTTCTTCGCACGTGATTTTTCGATGAGTCTTAATATCGCCTTGGCCGGTATTTTTTCTGATGTGTTAGGTTTCCTGTAGTATGTATCGAAGTATATATTAACCGTATAGTATGTTTTTCCAGCGTTTTTCCCTGTTCCTCTCTCTACTTGGAGGGTAGCGTAGAAACCGTTGATCCTAGCTAACCATACTAATTGATGCGCTAAGTTAAGTGATGATGTAGTGTAAGATGTGTATCTTCTCTTTAGTGTTCTTCTGGTGTCGGTCTTGAGTCCTTCAAAGAATGCCTTAACTACGGAGGCTGGCGCTTCCCACATTACTTGTGGTATTCTCTTCTCTTGCCTCGTTCTCCCAAGGATTTTCGCGAATAGTTCCGCTAATAGTGTATTGTCATAGAAGAACATGACGTAGGTGCCCCTATCCTGCATGTACGGCTCTATACCGAACTTCTCCTTCATGATTCTCCTTACTCTATCAGCTATTGATTGCTTCTCTGACTTCCCGAACGAGAATATGAGGACGCTTCCTTTCCTCCTGTATACTGAGCCATCGGCGAGGTAAGCACCGAATACGAATGCGAGGTCCTCGTCTAACGTAATCACTGCAGGTATCTCTACGTTGCTTCTCCGCCTACGTAACTTGAGCCGCGTCCTGTAGCTCTTTTCTTGCTCTAAACGGAGATACGTGGCCAGCCTTACCGGGTTCTTCTTGACCTTATCTACAATATGCACAGGAACATTGTCAACGAAGTCCTTTTCAGGGTCTCCAACCTCTTCAATAACATCGATTATTGGGTAACTCCCTCCCTTATCCTGTGGATTAAGCCTTACGAATGATACCAGCAGTTCTCCCGGTTTCAACTCTTTGACGGGCTTCTCGACGATTTCCAAGCTTTCTGGGTCAAGAACAAATACGCTGTGGCTCCCTGTTGCCTTTATCTCGCCGCCTCCCTCGTATTTGATCACATAGATCTCATCGGTACTGTGCCTGAGGACGTATTTGATGGGTTTCCAGACGGTCCTGAAGCCTTCGTGAGAGAGGACGAAGTACCCATTAATTTCCTTAGCGACCCTTTCCTCCCCTTCCCTGTAGAAGGAGTCGATGAACTTACCAATTGGTACGAGGGACGTGTTGCCATTTAAGTCCTTAATTAGTACGGGCGTGTCCCACGAGACACTGGCGATTGCTTGGAAGAGGACGTATGCTTCCTCGCCTCTGACCTCACCTACTATGATTACGTCGGGTCTGTACCTGAGTGAGACCTTAACTAGGTGGAATAGCGTTATCTCACCTATGCCTCCTGTAGCTAGGTATGAGGGCCTGGAAACAAGCTGCACCCAGTTCTCCTGCGGTAACCTCAGCTCGGGCGTGTCCTCTATAGTCACTATCTTGTATGTGGGTCTGAGGAGGTTAGCCATGGCGTTCAGCGTGCTGGTTTTCCCAGCACCGGTAACTCCAAGTATGAGTGTTGTCATCTTGTAGTCCATGGCTAGCCAGAAGTAAGCAGCTATCTCAGGAGATATTGTTCGGTAATCTATTAAGTCAATAATGGTTATGGGGTCAGCCCTGAATTTCCTTATAGTGAACGTGGAGCCCTTCGTTGACACCTCCCTCTGGAAGGTAGCAGCAACTCTGTGCCCTCCCGGAAGTATCGCGTCAAGTATCGGGTATGCCACAGATATGTGCTTCCCCGCCATGTGTGCTAGCTTAAGAATGTATTCATCCAATTCCTTCTCAGTGCGGAAGACGATATTTGTGGGAAGGGACTCGAACTTTCTATGCCATACGTATACAGGTATCCCCACACCGTTACATGATATGTCCTCTATGTTTGGATCTCTGAAGATAGGGTCCAAAGGGCCATAACCTAACAGGTCTCGCTCGACATAGTAACTTATCTTGGCCCAGGAAAGCCCAGGTGTGCGACCTAACTTAATTTGGAAGAGGCGGATCGCCTTGCGAGCATACTTTATTAGGTACTCCCTAGCGTCAGTTATTTCTTCAGGTGGCTCCAATTCCCAGGTAATGTAATCTATAACTTCCTTGTACGTCTTAAGCTCCGTTTCATTCATGCTTACTTCCTCAACATTATACACTATCTTCCCTGTCTTCGGATCCTCAACTATGAAAGCATATGCCCACGGCTCGTAGAGAGGGTACGAGGCCAGTAAATGCCCCCTACCGCTGAGGAATGTACGTGTTCGCATCGTTAACCTAGGAACTTCTCTTTCCTCAACAACTTCCTTCATTCTCTCCTCGGGCGTTTTCTTTCTCTTCAACTTTAGGCGGAATCCACGGAAAATACCTTTCAAGATGTCCACCCGGGCCTCAAGGACTTCATAGAACCTTTATCGTTCATGTTTTATATATCTGACCACTAACTAAAGCGTAATGCTATCATAGCGTGTTTTCCTGATGAAGACCTTAAAATAGAGTTTAATGCTTTTGAATATTTCTGACGGCGACTCGCTGAATATTTATTTAAAATCTGTGGGAATTTGATCTTATTATGTTGGTAGCTTACATGATTCTTATGAGTATGTTCTTAGGTAATCCGTCTATGTATATTGCAGTGAGTTTTACCTCGATGTCCATTCCTCCTAGAACATCTAAGTCTTTCTTGATCGCCTGAAGTTGGGTGATTTTATTGTTGAGCATCTCAACGACCTGCTCTAAAGCCGACACCTCCTGCTCTGCTGTAGGGTTCATTATTAACTTAATGGTTTTGAGCTCAACAACGTTTGACTGTGTGCTAGCCGATGCCGCAGCCCCTAATTTGCTGAGTATGGACTTGATCTTCCGTTCTTGCTCCACCTTCACACGGAGTTCCTCTAGCCTTCTTAGAAGCTCTCCCAATTTCCTGCGCATTTCGCTTAACTCGTCATCTACGCTCTTTATGAATTCACCAATACTGTTAAATTCACGTACGACGATTGACACTATTCAACACCGTGAAAAGTAGGATTGGAATTGCTTAATAAGTTTTAGTTTGGAGGAGTTTAATACATAACGATCTTTTCAAAGGTTATGGAGGTAACGAGAGGCATGAGAGCTACGGTACCAATAGCGGACGCGCATGCGCATGCCTCACCGCTGGGGCTGGGTGCTTTCCGCATTAGTAAGAAGTTCAGGGATCAGGGAGGCTGGTTCATAGCCTTAGTCTCGCTCCCACCGCAACACTATGGCTTACCTCAAACGCTGGAAGGTGCTGTCAAGGCTATTGAATTGCATGTAAGACAATGCGATGAAGCCAGGAGAGCCGGCGTTAAGGTTGCATGTATTGCAGGGGTACATCCGGCATTCATTGATCATTTAATCAAGAGGAGTGGGGGTAGCGCCTCAAACGTAATATCACTCGTGCGTGAGAACGTAATGGAGTTGCTGGCGAGGATGATTGACGAAGGTAAACTTCAGGGGATAGGGGAGTTCGGCAGGCCACACTACAAGAGCATACCTGAGTCGTTCGCGGCTAACGACGCGTTGCTGTTAACGGCGTTGGAAATTATTCGTGATCATGGAGGCGTCCTGCACCTACACTTAGAGCAGGGAGGTCAAATAACAGTGGAGTCCGTGGAAACCATGGTGAACTCTATGGGAGTGCGAAACACTAAGTTAGTGATCCTACATCACTCATCAACAGGCATGGCGCTTCACGCATGCAAGAAAGGTCTCAGTGCTACGATAGTAGGGAGGAGTGAGGCCCTAGTGCAGGCTAAGCGTCTAGGTGCCCTATGCGTTGAGGCCGAAAGTGACTATATAGACGACCCTAAGAGGCCTGGAGTAGTCATGTACCCCTGGGAAATAGCGGAGGCGGTTAACCAACTACTGAGTGCTGATGCTGAGCTTCAGGAGTTCCTTTATAAGGTAATGGTGGACAACATCTCAAACGTCTACGGTGTGGAGCCACCTTAAGTTCTAGAGGTTAAGTACTCCTTAATCCTGGGGTTAAGTGATACTACCCGCAAGTTCTCTCGGGATGAGGAAACGTGGATGTATCCCCTGATCTCCAGCATCATTAGGTACCTCATCATCTCGTGATACGATATGTCAAACTCCCTTCTTAGGGCTTCGTAGAGGTCAGTGTCTTTCATTATCCCAGTATTCTCATTCAATATCTCCAGTATCCTCAACACTATGTTGGAAGAAAATCGAGTTATCAGCAACCCACGTACCCTCCGCTACACCTCTACCACCGAGCCTTAAAGATGTTATTGTTGCACTAAATCTGGTACGTCTCCCTTCGGGTGGCGGTGGGGGCTCGGCGCCGCATCTTAGTTAGCCAGTCCTCGTAGAACTTAATCATTGATTCGCTGAGTGACGGCGTAACTCGGTCCTTCGCCATTAGGAAGTGCTTCATCTTCACCTCCGTTGCTTTAATGTCCTCCCGTAAAGCCATTAGGGCGGCTTCCCTCACTAGCGCGGCTAGGTCGGCGCCGGAGTACCCTTCAGTTATTGCTGCTATATATTGTAGGTCAACGTCCCTGCTTAACGGCATGTTGCTTGTGTGCACCTTAAGGATTTCGTAACGCGCTTTCTTGTCGGGTGGAGGCACGTATATGAGTTTCTCGAAGCGTCCTGGACGAAGCAGGGCAGGATCCACTAAATCTGGCCTGTTAGTCGCGGCTATGACAACCACGTTCGTGAGTTTCTCTATGGAGTCAAGCTCCGTCAGTAGCTGACTAACCACGCGCTCTGTAACGTGCGCGTCTCCATAAGTACCCCTTATGGGTGCTATCGAGTCTATCTCATCAAAGAACACCACGGCTGGCGCGTAGGTCCTTGCCTTACGGAATATCTCTCTTATTGCTTTTTCTGATTCTCCTACCCACTTGCTCAGTATTTCGGGTCCCTTCACAGCTATGAAGTTCGCGCCTGACTCCGTCGCCACCGCTTTAGCCAGCAGTGTCTTACCACAACCAGGCGGACCATATAATAGGATGCCGCGAGGAGGCTCAATACCTAACTTCGAGTACGATTCAGGGTACTTCAGGGGCCACTCAACAGCTTCCCTTAACTGCTGCTTGGCCTCGCTTAACCCGCCTATATCTTCCCACCTAACCTCTGGTACCTCTATCATAACTTCCCTCAAGCCGCTGGGGCTTATCTCCCTCAGGGCGTTCAGGAAGTCCTTCATCGTTATCTTGAGCTCATCCAGTATCTCCGGCGGGATCTCGTCCTCGTCGAGACTTATCCTAGGGAGTATTCTCCTAAGGGCATTCATTGCTGCCTCCTTAACCAGTGCTGCTAGGTCAGCGCCTGTGAATCCGTGTGTGATCTCCGCTATTTTCTTCAGATCAACGTCTTTGTCGAGGGGGGCGTTCCTTGTGTGTATCTGGAGTATCTCAAGCCTTCCCTGTTTATCAGGTAAGGGTATCTCTATCTCCCTGTCGAACCTGCCCGGCCTCCTCAAGGCTGGGTCAAGGCCGTGTGGCCTGTTAGTCGCGCCTATAACTATTACGTCACCACGTCCCTCGAGTCCATCCATTAGCGTGAGTAACTGAGCGACTACACGCCTCTCTACCTCACCTATGACCTCATCACGCTTAGGTGCTATAGCGTCGATCTCGTCAATGAAGATTATTGCTGGTGCGTGTTTCTTTGCTTCCTCGAAGATCTCCCTTAACCTCTGCTCTGACTCACCGTAGAACTTACTCATGATCTCAGGACCGTTGACCGCTATGAAATATGCTTCCGACTCCGTCGCCACGGCCTTGGCTAGGAGGGTCTTACCGCAGCCTGGAGGTCCGTAGAGGAGTATACCGCGAGGGGGCTCAATACCTAACTTCCTGAATAGCTCTGGGTGTTTCAGCGGGAGCTCAACTAGTTCACGCACCTTCTCTACCACGTGCTTCATGCCACCTATGTCCTCGTAAGTTACCTTGGGTAACCTTAGCACTGTGGGTGATTTGTCCAGTATGGTTATTCTTGTCCTGCTAGTTATGACTACAGGACCTGAAGGTTTGGTCTGAACCACGTAGAGGAGGGCTAGATGTCCTAGCAGTTGCAGTGGTACTAGGTCACCTTCCACCATGGCATAATCTAGGAGCCTCTTCTTCACGGCACGTATGGAGCTCTCACTCTTGTTTATTTCGATAGTTGGGGTCCCTACCGAGAACTTCACGTGTATGGCTGGTTTAGCGTCGGCTGGCCGAACTATTACTCGCTCACCTATGCTCACGCCCGCGTTCTTACGTATTATGCCATCAATCCTGATGATGTCCGAACTCTCATCCTCAGGGAAAGCTGGCCACGCAATCGCTACGGTTGTCCTACGCCCGGAGATCTCTATGACGTCACCCGGATCTATCCCTATTAACCGCATTACTCGCTCAGGTATCCTAGCCTTACCACGCATAGCCTCATACTTCTTCGCCTCAGCCACCCTAAGAAGGTACTCTCTTTTCTTAGTAACTTCAAGAGGCATTACCCATCACTACCTAAGCTCGATTGTAGTTCTAGAGCTTATAGGGATTGTTGGTTATTCTTAAGCTAATCTGAGGAGATGCAATTAATACCTGCTAGCATATCCTACAGGTTTTAAGGTTGGTGACTTAAAGCAACTGTCCCTAGCCTAAAAACGAGTTGTTTTTCTAGAACGCTTCTGTTCTAGTGACGTATTCTATGTCTACTGAAGATATGCCTTCGATGCTCTTTAGGTAGTCTTCCAGCTTCTCGGTTCCGCCCTCAAATTCCTCTGGCATTATCACATACAACCTCAGTGCGTAGAGCCCGAATGCTATGTATGTCTTCTCATGCTTTACTATCTCGAAATCCTTAGGCAGGTTCTTCTTTACCTCCTCGACTAACTTGTCAAGATTCACATTCTCATCTGAGGGATTTACCCTTAACGCAACCAATACTTTAGCCATGTAACCCACCTCTTAAGGACCCTCAAAACCACAGTTCGGGCACTTATATGGTATCACTAGTTCTCTGCACTTCCTACATCTCCAGATCAATATCGTGCCGCAGTTCGGGCAGTAGAACTTAACGGCCTTCTCGCCGGGAGGAACTACCCTACCACAACTACTGCATATTGGCGGCGTTGAAGCCTCAACTATCACCGGACCCTTACTTTGCTCGCTTGCTTGACTCATGCTCACGACCTATCATAGGTAAGTAGGTGGCCTTAAAAACAATCCGGTGGTGAGTTGCAATACTTAACTACGTCCATGAGGTTAGGTATATGGGGATAGTTGTTGGGCGTGAATTTGAAGGAACTAATACCGCAGGAAGCAGTACGTGTTGTAGGGGACCTAAGGGAACTTAAGGGAAAGGTAGTGGCTATAGATGCTTACAACGCGCTATATCAGTTTCTTGCGGCAATAAGGCAACCTGACGGAACCCCCTTAAAGGACAGGCAGGGAAGAATAACTAGTCACTTAAGTGGGCTCTTCTACAGGACAATTAACTTTATGGAAGCAGGGATAAAGCCCGTCTACGTGTTTGACGGTAAGCCGCCGGAGCTGAAAGCTAAGGAAATAGCTGAGAGGATGAGCGTGAGGGAGGAGGCGGCGAAGAAGTACGCTGAAGCACTGAGTAAGGGTGACTTAGAGGCGGCCAGAAGATATGCGCAGATGTCTTCTAGGTTAACGAATGAAATGGTTGAGGATGCGAAGAAACTGCTTAACGCCATGGGCGTCCCGTGGGTTCAAGCCCCTTCCGAGGGAGAGGCTCAGGCAGCACACCTAGCTAAGAAAGGTGATGCTTGGGCAGCTGCCTCACAGGACTACGACTCGCTACTCTTCGGTGCGCCCCGGTTGCTCAGGAACTTAACAATCTCAGGAAGGAGGAAGTTGCCGCGCAAGAACGTCTACGTAGAAATAAAGCCGGAGATCATAGAGCTTAACACGCTACTGAAGGTACTCAACCTCACGAGGGAGCAGCTAATAGACATAGCAATATTGCTGGGGACAGACTACAATCCCTCAGGTGTTAAGGGGGTAGGGCCTAAGACAGCGTATCGCTTAATACGCACGTACGGAACGTTGGAGAAGGCGCTTAAGGCTCTCCCAGGCGCGTCCTTCCCTGTACCACCCGAGAAGATTAAGGAGCTGTTCCTTAACCCGCCAGTCACGGATGAGTACAAGGTTGAATGGCGTGAACCAAACCTAGAGGAGTTAATGGAGATACTCGTGAGGGAGCATGACTTCTCTCCTGAGCGTGTTAAGAACGCATATGAAAGGCTAAGGAAGGCGTACAGGGAGAACATAAAGGTACGGGTCAAGGGATTGGATGCATGGTTCAAGAAGTAGGGGCCTTTCTTTAATTTTAAGGTAAGATCCCAGCATCCTCAATCACGTAGTACCCTGTGAAGGTGTTCGGGTTCCACATCATTGAGGCTTTACGTATGGCTATGGATCTTCCCCTAAACATTGGTGAAGAGATAACGAATGTTTCGAACTCACCGCCTTCCCCTACGGGGCTTATGGAATATCGCTTGAACCTAGAGAGCAACTTTGCTGCGAAGCTGGGGGTTACGGGCTTGCCTAGTAACTCGCCACTCAAGCCATATGCTTGAACAGCTGTTATCAGGAAGCTCAAGGTGCTTGCTTCTTCAAGGAATAACTTACCTTGATCAGCACCCCATAGGGGGGCGTAGTGCTTTAAACCCAATTCCTCCGCTAGCACATCAACACGTTCTTTTTGGTATCTTGAGGCCACAGCGCCAGTTACTAGGTACTCAACTTCATCGACGCACATTACAGCCTGAGTTCCTAACGCGTGCTTAAGCTCTTCGACTTCAATTTCCTTCGCGCCGCTCACTCGCACTGTTACGTAAGGTATACCCATTAACTTGGCATGGAGAATCGCCCGGTCAATATTCACAGTGTGGAACATCCAGGAGTCCTCCCTGCCAGCCCTCACTATTACTAGGCAGGTGGTCACAATACCCTTCTCTAAGGCCTTAATTATCGCGTAGTGGGAATCCTTCCCGCCCGTGTAAAGCGCTATGGCCTTACGCATCTCACTAACCCCGCTCCAGCACTGCGATAGCGGCGTTCACTGCATGCTCAGTACATGACTCATCACGAGGGCTACACATAGCGACAAGTATCACGTCGCCCTCCCTCAACGAAACCTTTCTCCTTATATCTAAGACCAGTGGGTCTGTGAAAGGTACCTCCCCATCCTGCACGGGCATCAAGATCCTTCCGCCGGGACCTACCAGCAGTATTAATGCCCCATCCGCCCCCTGCTTAACTACTAGATCCCTAACTCTTACAACCCCCATTCTTCTGAGGAGGTTTGTAGCATTTCTTAAAACCACCGCTGAGGTGACGCAGTTACTGCAGATATTACCGTGAGGTACCTCCCCGAGCACCACTAGACTACTTAGTACTTCCCTGAGAACTTCACGCCCCCTCTCTGTTAGCTCGGTTCCGGTTGGGCGGAACGACCTTATCAATTTAGCCTCCTTAAGGCGTTTGAGCAATGTTCTCGTGCTAGCATCCCCTAACCTAAGTTCCTCCCGTAGCTTAGGGCGACCCACGTGGCCCTTGCTAATTATCATGAGTGCCTTGATTACATGGTATGGAGTGAAGTTGGGTTTAACCTTCCGGCGCGGCATCGCTATCTCAGCAATGACTCTCACAGCGTCCATTGCGGGCACACTTAATATATTGCGTTACCTTGTTTAACGTTTATTACGGTGACCGCGTCCCTAGCACTAGGGAGAAACGTGAAGTCCCTTCGTGGGAGAGACTTAATATCCATAGCTGACCTAAGTTCGGAGGAACTTCAATTCATTATCCAGACAGCCCTTGACTTCAAGAGAAGATTCTACGCTGGTGAGAGGATAATCCCTGTACTAAGGGGGAAGACCCTCCTAATGATATTCCAGAAGCCAAGCACCCGAACCAGAATAAGCTTCGAGCAAGCAATGGTGCAGCTAGGTGGTTACGTCATATCGCTGGGTTGGAAGGAAATGCAGTTGGGACGAGGTGAAACCATAGCGGACACTGCAAGGGTTCTCAGTAGGTACGTCGACGGAGTAGTTGCTAGGGTGTACAACCACGGTGACCTAGTTGAGTTAGCTAAGTACGCGACTATTCCAGTGATTAATGCCTTAAGTGATAAAGAACACCCGTGCCAGATAATTGGTGACATGCTAACGATACTTGAGAAGAAGGGGAGATTAGCTGGCCTCACCATAGCATTCGTGGGTGACGGGGGCGACAACGTCCTTCATTCCCTGTTACTAGCTTCAGCTAAGCTAGGGATTAACATAAAGATCGGCACGGCCGAAGGCTATGATCCAGACCCCGAGATCATGAAGTTAGCTATGGAGGACGCCAACAGGACCGGTGCCAGCATAGAGGTGCTGAGAAGCCCTGAAGACGCCGTGAAGGGTGCTGACGTGGTCTACACTGATGTATGGGTGAGTATGGGGCAGGAAGCTGAGCGTGAGAAACGCATTAAGGATCTGAGTAGGTTCAGGGTGACACCTGAATTAATGAGCCTAGCGAAGAGCGATGCGATATTCATGCACTGCCTGCCGGCGCATAGGGGGATGGAAGTAACGGATGAAGTTATAGATGGTCCTCAATCAGTAGTGTGGGATCAGGCAGAGAACAGGTTGCACGCTCAGAAAGCCATACTAGCGCTTCTTCTTTGAGGTCCGCCTTTTCCTTCGAGTCCTTGATTTTCTCTTAGGTTTTCTCTTCCTCGATGCTTTCCTCCTCTTTGTTCTCCTCTTAGCTTTCTTCCGTTTCTTGGTTACCTTCTTAACCGCGGCGCGTTGGCGGAGGGGCTGTGGTTTGAGGAGCTCTATGTTCTCCTTCTTGATTTTCTCTACGTGCTCACCATTCAGTATGACTCTCGTCCCTTTATCCGTAAGTATTCTCACGGCTACCACATCATTATGCGGTTCTACTAAGCCGACGCGTCCTTCGAATACGTAATAGAAGTCATCAACGTTCACGTTCTCGTTAATTAGTGATCGTGAGAAGACAGCGTTAGCCTCTAACTCTACCCTCTCTTGCTTCTTAAGGAGCTGTATTCCCTTTAACCTAGCTATTCGAGGGAAAATCACTGTTCTAGCAGTTACTGCGGCATCGCTCACGGGCACAAGTATCTCGGTCTTACCTTCATTATTAAGCAGTAATACGTAGTCGCACCTAGTTCCACTGAAGGAATTACTGATTATTCTTCTAATCCTGCTCTCTGGTATGCGGTTAGTGTCTAGATCACCCCGTATTTTTACAGTTTTCGAAGTCGCCTCCTTAAGTACAGTAAGGAGAACTTTCCCGTCAAAAATCTTGTCCACCCGCTCTAAACACTTGAATAAGTATTCACCCATTCAAGAAAACCCCTAGCGCTTGTACCCTATCTTCCTAAGGAATTCGTGTCTTTCCCTCTTCGCTTTCTCGTCCTCCACGCCAAGCGGTGTATATCCGTCGACAACGCCGAGGACGGCCCGCCCCTGGTCTGTCTCAGCGACTACTACCTGCAGGGGGTTAGCCGTTGCCGTGTAGATACGGCATACCTCCTGCACCATCTTCACGGCATTGAGGACGTTTATTGGCCACGCATTCCTTAAGTATATGACGAACGTGTGTCCCGCCCCTATCTTCAGCGCTACCTCTTCCGCCAGCTTAATGAGGTCGGGGTCGTTGCCATCCGAGCGTACTAGCCTTGCTCCGCTAGCCTCAACGAAGCCGATGCCAAATTTAATGGAAGTTGAGGACGTCACTAGCGTTTCGTAGAGATCCTCAACGCTCTTAATGAAGTGAGTGTGCCCCACTATTACGTTAGTTCCTTCAGGTACGGGGATGTCAATAACCTCTATCTTCTTTAGTTCACCCATAAGCCCTCCCTCCTTATCAATACGGTACATTACTAAAAAAGTTGGTTGGTCGTTCTTGATTAGTAATGCATGAGGCCCTACCTCCTGTAAGGTTGAATTTTCATTACTTTTTCTTTAAATGATTTATCCATAGCGTCCTTGACAATTCCGATACATACTACATTATCTAGTGGTTCAACAAGTAGGGTATTGTCTGAATAAGGTGTTGAGAACTCACGAAGTTTCCTTTCAAGTGACCTAAGCTGATCCTTACTCAAGCACCCGCGTCTGCCGAATCGGACTTCACTATACCTTAACCCTTCCCTCAGCACTACGTCGACCACACATTTTACAACGTCGTCCTTATCCTTACTCGCATCGCAGCACGCCATGATTGGAACTATGCGCTCGAGGGTTGTTGGTGGAAATGCTAGTAGAGCGTTAAGTAGTTCGTCGAACTGTAACGTGGTGCAAAGCACTAAAACGCCGCCGAAGACAGTTCTCTCTATCTTGACGCTTGGGTCAGTGGGGAAAAGAGCGTCGCCCACCTCCAGCTCCGCTAGTCTTTCTTTCCCGTACCTTACCGTTAGTACGTACGTGTTTCTGTCTCCACAGGGTGTCGTCATTTAGCTCTCGCCGCAGATTCTGCGCTTCGTGTACTCGAAGAACGATGATGGCGTCCACGCTATCCAAGCCGGGAGTCTCTTAATGAATTCGTACGCCTCCTCCCAGCTGTCGAGTCCTAGGTCCCTAGCCAGCATCTCCAGCGTGTATACTGACCTTATGTACTTGTAAACTATGGATAGTGTTGTCTCATCGATCGGTATCTCCTTACCGCTGCTGAGGCGCACCACTAGCTCACACATTATCCCGACCCAGTAGAGAGGGTTTGTTCGGCTTATTAAGCTTGTATATTGCCGTTAACGTTAATCCGTTGGTGCGTAGCATAGGGCACGTTTTTCGTAGATGTCCCCGGTTCTCCTGAGGCTTGCTAAGAGCCTATCGAAGGTCTTCTCGTCAACTATGCCTAACTCCAGTGCTTTAGCCTTTAAGTACTTCCTCCTAACGCATCCTAAGTCCGATTCCTTCGCTAGTTCCCTGATTAGGTTAAGTAGCGCTATTTCCTTCTCCTGCAGGCTCCTAGGCTTTCCAACCATTATCGTGTCTATGTCTAAGGCTCCAGTCTCAACATCCATGCCTACCTTCTGTAGGACGGTATTCATGAGCCTCACCGCCTCCGCAGCGTCTTCCGCCTCAACTTTGTTCTTGAGGGCCATTCTCGCATGTGCCTCCGCTAGGCGCACTAACGCCTCTAGTTGCCTCGTAGTTATCGCTAGAGGTGCTTTCGGGTTCTCAGCGCTCTTCTTGCGGAGCTCTATATAGTACTCCTTAATTATCTCTTGAGCTTCCTTAGTGAGAACGGGTTTCACGTTCTTCCTAGCATAGGCGATGTACTTCCTAAGTAGGTCGGGCGGTATCTCCGGGGTCACTGACCCGTGTCTCTCATGCGTTCTGAGCACATAGCGAACTAAGGATTCATCGTGCTTTATCTCTGCCACGTCCTTCAAAATGAAGATCAGGTCAAACCTTGATAATATGGTGATCGGAAGGTTTATGTTCCCAGCGAGCCCCAGTTCCGGCTCGTAACGCCCGCGTTTGGGGTTCCCCGCAGCTAGTACTGATGCCCGCGCATTAAGGCGTGCGACGATACCGGCCTTAGCTATGCTGACCGTGCCCTGCTCCATGGCCTCATGTATCGCTACCCTGTCTTCCTCACGCATCTTATCTATCTCGTCTATGGCCACGACGCCGCCGTCACCAAGGACCATGGCACCGGCTTCTAGGAAGTACTCTCCTGTTTGCTTATCCCTGATGACGGCGGCGGTGAGTCCGGCGGCCGAGCTTCCCTTACCGGTAGTGTATATTCCTCGAGGCGCTATCCTAGCAACATATTGAAGTATTTGGCTTTTTGCGGTTCCAGGGTCACCGAGTAGGAGTACGTGTATTTCGCCACGTATCTTAGTCCCGTCGGGGGCTTCCTTAGATACTCCTCCGAATAGTTGGAGGGCTACGGCCTCCTTTATGTCCCACATGCCGTAGATGGTGGGGGCTATGCTCGCTATGATTTTCCTTCGTATGAGGGGATCGCGGGATAGTGAGAGTATCTTCTCCTCATCTTCAGGGCTTAGCTTTAATTCCTCTAGGAATCTCTGCGCGACGATGATGTTGTTTGCCTCTATGTAGCAAGAGAATATTGGTTTCGAGGGCTTCTTACTTCTGGATAGCCTGACGATCCCTATGACGGAGACCCTATCGCCGGGTCTGGCTACATCAACTAGGTCGTCCACCAAGACGACTTCAATGGATCGAGGTATTTGGCCAGCAGGTATTTCCTCGGGCCTTTCCTGAACAACAACTAATTGCCAGTCACGGTACTTTGACTTCTCGGGGAGGAGCTTAAATATGCCACGCTGTCTTCTCTTAGCGCTCCCTTCCTCTAACTCCTCCTCGTATGCCGCAACGCATTCGGGGCAGTAAGTGGGTTTCTCGAGTTCATCCCCTATCTCCTCCCCTTCTCCCGGAGGCCACTCAAACTCGTGTTGCTCTCCGGTAGGAAGTATGTGGAGGTATGTTGCCTTGTAAAGCTTATGTCGTGGGGGGGTGCTCCGAACTATAATTCCTTCAATCATAACTAACTTGTTTATGTGCTCGCTTCTAATGTGACGTATTGGTGTGGACTTCACCCACCCGCTTAGCCTGGCATAGAACTTGAAGACCTTGTCAGCATACTCGGGGTTCTCGTCCCTCACTAGCGTCCTGATGCTTTCACTGAGTGCTGGGAACGCCTCGTCAGGACTCTCCTCAATTATGTCCGCTAGGTGGGGGTCGTAGGATATTAGGTCCTCGTAATCTATTGTTAAGGACTTTGATTCCCGAAGTATCATCTCCCTTATTCGCTCCCTGTACTTGAACCTCCCTTTACTGTCCCGGAAATTCCTGAGGAAGTCTGTGAAGAGTGCTTGGAGAGAGCTTATCTCCTCCTCCTTCGTGAGCTCCTCTAAGTTAATACTGCTGGTCAACTTTCGTCACCTCATCAAACCATTTTTGAATTACTGCACTGAGTTCTAGGAGAAGCCCCCTTTCCTCTGGTAGTAGCTTCTCTATTATCTCATCTATCTTAGTGCTTAGGAACGCGGCATTCAGTATTTTCCTTAACCTTATCCTGACTATGTCGCTCAGGTTCCCCTCAACCTTCACTGCCTTCATGATGTTCTCTGGTTTCTCTCTTCCTTCCTCCTTGAGTCTCCTTATCAGTTCCCTAGCTTCTAAGTAGAATCGCTCCTTTAGCGGATGGAAGGAACTCCCTTTCATCCTACGCTCTATCATCAGGTACTTACCTATGTCAGTGTCCGTCAGCTTAGGTTCCCTGACCTCAACATCGCCTCGTTTCTCAAAAAAGGTAGCCATCCAGTAAGGTATCCCAGCTTCATCACCGCGTTGGTAGGTCTCCCACCCACCCTCTACACGCAGCCTCCCTAGATCCCTAAGTACGGCTACACGCACGGGCGACAACATGTGATAGATTTCCGCAAGCTTCACACAGTCCTCTGTCATCTCTCCTCCCTAAACTCTGGGTTCGTAACGAAACATATATCAGTAACCTAATAATACGAAGTTAAGCCCTCCTTACCGGGGTAATATTGAGGTTCAATGTCCTTAAATACGGATGGCTTGAGTTCATTAAACCAGTGATTGGGTGTCAGTAACACGAGCCGTCATCATTGCGTCAGCCGGCGATCTCACGTCATCCGTTAATCGTTAGGTCTCCCTAGGAATTAAGTGTTTAATGCGGGCTTCCAGGAGAATTGATGTTGTGATAATTGGAGGGTGTGGCGGGCCCGCCGGGATTTGAACCCGGGACCTACGGGTTAAGAGCCTCGGCCACCCTCGCTGGGTCCGCCGCTCTACCTGGCTGAGCTACGGGCCCTTCCCGTAATTTTGGGGAGTTGGGATTTTTAAAGATTATTTGAGCAGTGGTTGCATAGCTTGTTCCTTGGAGGTTATTCTAGGAAGTCAGGCATTTCAGCGACGTTAATTATGGGAACTATTACGTAGCCTGTCTTCGCGGCCTTTGAGAACTCTATTTTCTCTTCGGAGTCACTACTACGTAGTAATGCGTAGTTTGCTTCCTTAGGCACGGAGTTACTGTCATCTATGATATAGTAAAAGAGGGGTATCCCATAATACTTGTAGAAATCCCTAAAGACCGCCATTATGCCGTAAAGCGTTTTCCCCTCCCTTTCACAACGCAGTATGTACGTAGGTTGCCCCATAGCGATGCTCGATGCTGCCATGCGGACTAAGTCATTTATGCTTTTTACTCGAACCTTGATGGCTCTGCCTACGTCAGAGATGCCCAACTCATTATCCCCCAGAGTCTTATGTTAGGAGGGCTATAAGCGTGATAGTGTGACCTACTTTGGGCTAGAAAATTAGGTACTTCCTTAGGACCTCATAGTTCTTCACGATGTAATCCCTAACAAACTTCAGGTACTTCTTCGCTATGTCTGGCTGAGGTCTTCTGCCTATGGAGGGTACCTCAACTTCGAATATGTCTGGTTCGGCATCCCTGGCAACCTCGGCCACGCGACCGCCCCTCTCTATAATGAACGTGGGTTGCTGGATGCTACCATTCTCTGCATAACCACCGATCCCTATGATCGGTATGTCATTCTCGTTGGCCCTCGCAGCAGCGAGCATTAATGTCATTTCCGGCCGCCTACGCGTGATTATGGGGGGAGATACCGCAACGATCGCGTCACCGCCAAGGAATGCGTAAGCCCTCATAACCTCAGGTACCTCTAAGTCGTTAAGTATAGCGAAACATATGTTTACGTTCTCTATAGTAATCATCTCTATGTTCGGGCTTCCGGAAACCTTACTTGATACAGGTATGACGCTTTTCCCCCGAAATATGGGCGGCCCCACCGAGGGTATCAGGACGTTGCTTAAGTACAGCTTATTGCCTGCCCTTCGGAGAACTGGCGTCAACACTAAGGTTATGCCTCTACGCCGAGATATTGAAGAAAGTCTGCTCACTAACGTCTTGAGATTACTTCTGTAGTTACCATATCTGCGCTTACCTATGAGTGCCTCGTATAGGGGAAGTACAGGTGGCGACAGTAGAAGCGCTGAAACCCTATTGCTTAGGTGTTGCGCGATTTCATCAGTCTTACGGACGAACTCCCTAGTCCCTACATCCAAGTTCATGCGGGCTACTGCAAGCACCACCCTGCGATATTCCTTACCCGTGCTCAAAGCATTCGCCCTCCACAATCCTAAACTGCCTTAACTCATCATATAACTCATCAAGTAACTCCTCATATCTCGCCTTCCCTTCCTCAACCTCCTTCATTCTCCTCTCAAGGAACCTTGTCCTTTCTTCACTAACTAATTTTTCGTACTCTGACTGCAAGTAGGAGTAAACCTCCCTGCCTAGCGGTAGTGGCACTATGCCTAACTCACGCCTCCCTCCCTTCTCCTTCACCGCGATGTAGGCTACGTAGTGCCTCTTAAAGAGCGTATCCACGATCTTAGCGTACGTGCTGGGCCTACCTATCTCCTTCTCCTTCATCTCCCGTATAAGTGAGGCTTGAGTGTGTAGGGGTTCACGGTACCATTCCTTAAGCGTAAACCCGCTGCTAATCACGTACTTCCCTTCCCCAGGTACTCGCCGTACGTTGAAGTACCTGTAGAATGCCGTGAACCCATCGAATATTACGTCGGAATACACCTCGAAGTTCAGGGGGTCAAGCTTCACTGTAGTGCCGTCACTAAGTAGTACCGTCACCTTAGCTACGCCTTTCACCTTCTTTACGATCGCGGGCTTTGATTGGGAAGCCATGAACCTCCTGAATATTAGGTCGTACACAGCAAAGTGCGCGCGGGTTAACCTCCTTACAGGCTCTATGATCCCCTCATTAATTAGGTTCCTTAGCGTCTCTGCGTCAATAGGCCTGGTAGGCCTTATACACTCATGTGCCCCTCCCTCACCCCAGGTTCTGGGCTGGAAGTAGTCCTCGAACTTATCGCCGAATTTCTCCTTCATGTACTCCCTAGCAACACCAATACCGACGTCCGAGACCCTAGTGCTGTCCGTTCTATGATACGTTATGAAGCCAAGCTCGAACAGGTCTTGCAGTATCTGCATGGCCTTAGGTGCCGGGATGCCGTACTTTGAGGAGATGTCGTAGAGTGCTGAGTCAGTGGTGTATGGGGGTAGCGGGTTAACTTGGGTTTCCGTGACCTCCTCGTACTTCACTTCCGCTATAACGGTCTTGACCTTACTTGGGTGTATCTTCCGCCGCTTATCCTCTGGTATCGGTATCTCCAACCTTAACTCTTCAAGCCGCAGGATCAGGAAGAGTGTCTTTGACTTCATGTGGCGGTCATACGCGTCTATTATCCAGCCGAGTACTGGCGTCTGAACCCTTCCGGCACTGAGGTTCCTGTATTCCTTAGGATTGGCCTTACAGAGCTTAGCATACCGCTCGAGGTAATTCAGTATTCTTTTGTCTATGCGTGCACCCTCCTTCTGGTCCCTCTTAGCCTTAAGTAGTGCCTTTAACTTCCTTTTACAGAACTCATGCCAGAACTCCGTCTGTAATTTACGTGAGAGTGAGAAGCCTATCCACCTATCCTCTATCCTTCTGACGAGTTGTGCCTTAACTAAATCGTAGTTTATCTTTCTGGGGTTATTCACGGCGTTAATTATTGCCCTCCTCGTTACTTCGTGGAACTCCACCCTGTACACGTTCCTGTTCACTGGGAGGATCACGTTAGTTATGTCGAACGCTATCTTCTCTCCCTCGGTGTCCGGGTCTGTCCCGACCAGGATTTCATCCACTTCCAGTGCTACGTCCCTTAACGCCTCGACAGCCCTGACGGAGTCTACTACATTAGTTGATCCGCAGTAGGGGCACCGCGGGTTCCGCTCGTCCAGCTCGACCGTGAATTGATGACCGCAATTATTGCATCTCTTGAGCGTAGTGTAGACAGGCACGAACCTAGGTCCGTGCTCACCGCCTAATCTGCGGCAAACTATGCCGTGGATCGTGGGTAGCTCCTCCTTCAGCTCCGTGACTAAGTCGTAGATATGTCCGCCGCTAGCCGTTATGAGTAGGGTATAGTTTCCTAGGTTTGCTTCATAGACCTTCAGACGGCCATACTCCCTGACGCTTGGTCTGCCAAAGAATTTAGCTATGGTTCTCGCCTTATTTGGGGACTCAACCACTAGGAGGGCCGTCTTTAGCCTTAAGGGTCCTTCCTTACCTATCACTTCACGTGGTATTCGTCCCTCCCTTATCCTACGTATTAACTCCCTAGTCCTGTCTATTTCTGACAGCACTTCATCTAGACGTACCTCACCTAATGGTATGAACTTGAAGTCATCAATCATCCAGCGCAATCTCCTCTCAAGCCCGTTAAGTATTCTCTCATCATCCACTATCACTACCGAGAGACCTTTGCTTATGCCTCCCAGGTAGAGCCTTGAGGTCCTACCACTCGCTTGGATATAGGTTGGCGCATCTGGTATTAGCACGTACAGGTTGCCGTCCTCCTCGTAGACAGCTACGTTGGGGTTTCGACGGATTGCTTCAAGGATTTCGGGCTTAGTTAGGAGATCCTTGAGCAGCTGGTAGGCCTCCACGAATTCCTTCTCAGCAGCAGTTGCTGGTTCGCGCTTACCTTCGAGCACTTCATTGAGTACTTGAATTAAGGCCATTCCCGCCCTCCTTAAGTACCTCCTCAGCCTGACGATGTGGGCGTCTATCATGCGTCGTTGCTCACTATTCTCTACAGCATCCCTAACAAGAGGAAGTAGTCTAAGAACGTCTTGGGGCTTCACGCCTTCTAGTCTGAGGTTTATCTTGTGCCTCGGGGGTCCCGCGAATATTGCGTAGCGGATCACTTCGGGCAGGTCAATACCTCTGACGAGTATCCCGTAGTACGTGGCCACACCTACTAACACGTCAAGTTCTCCGTTAGCAAACTCGTCTATGGCTGCGACGTTCCTGCTGTGCACGGCTGCAGCCTTAACTCCTCGTTCCTTCAGGTACTCCGCCACCTCTATAGCGTAGTCCACACCCTTGTCTATAGGGACGTAGATTAAGCCGCCCTTACCAAGCTTCTTAACTAACTGTAGGATCGTTTCCTTAATATCGCCTTCTGGGTGCTTGTAGGTGTCCACGATATTACGTATGAACTCTGGCCTAGCGCCAATCTCAAAGCCTAGAAGTTCCTTGAACAACTTAACCCTGGTGCCGCGTGGATTGCCTGTGGCTGACGCTATTATTAGTACCTTATCCACCTTCCGTCTTCTACGCTCAAGGGCTTCCTCTATCTGATTGAGCTTCTCTAGGAGCTTAGCGTTCTCCCCTCTGAACACGAGTTCCCTCTTAAGCTTAATGGCTTGCAACGCGCGTTCTAAGTCCTTTTCAGTGAATCCCAGTAATTGAAGCACGTAGTTTATGGCCTTAGATCCCTTCAGTATGGCGTCGACGTCGTCAACGAAGATGAATTTGAAGTCGTGCTTGAGTATCTTATCCGGGTTACGGAGCAGGTAGTTTGAGGTAGTCACGAGTATGTCGAAGCCCTGCGGATCCTCTAGGGCTTCCTCCCGTGCTTCTCTCTCACGCTTCTTGAGCTTCGAGTGGATCGCAACAAACCTAACGACTATTCCTGCCCTCGCAGACATCTCCTCAAGTTTCCTCTCAAGCTGCATGGCTAGGGCGGTTGTGGGGACTATGAAGTACGACTTGTGTCCCTTCATAGCTAGGTAGAGTGCTACGACAGCCCCGAACGTCGTCTTACCGACGCCGGTGGGCGCTATCATCGCGAATGAAGCCTTCTTAGCTATTCGCTTAATCCACAGCCTCTGAATGCTCCACGGGTCATTACCAACGCACTTCCTGAAGAAATCACAGATCTCTTCATATGTACGGGTAACCTCATGCAACGCCCTATACGCTTTAAGCGTGCCGAGCTCCCTAAGCCTCCTGTAAATCTCATGAACAGATGGCTCCGCAGGGGGGTCAGGTAAGCATGAGGAGCAGGGCAAACCCCTCTCTAAACGTTTATCACTCACGAATCCCCCGCAATTGGGGCAAGCCCGCCCGTAGACCAGGAGACCCGCCTTCTCAACTTCCTCCCTAAGCGTCATACCCGACCTCAAGTTATGAGGGCTTAAAACGTTCTAATAAAGGATTTCCCTTAAATAAAGAACCTCAGTGAAGAGAAGACACATCACCCCCTCGAAGGTCAGGAGACCGTCGTATCATCACTCAACACAACAAATATCTAACCCGCTAATAAACAGGAACCAAGGATGATGAGAGACGAGGAACGACTAAAAGAATGAAGAAACCTGTCTCAGCTGATCATCAGCTATGATCAAACCTAGAACCGCAGAGTCTAGGCTTACTTAAGTACCGATGGAGCTCAACTTAACTAAGAAATTATCCTGCGGGGGAAAATCGTTAGCGGGGGGGGGGGGGGGGGGGGGGTGGGCGTTTGCCTAAAGCCTGGTTTAAACGTTAGGAGCGTATCCCTGTGCATTAAAGTTGCTTGATTTGAAGTGTGACTTGAGATTTGGTCATCCTTTCTTTAAGGAGTTTGTTTGGTGGCAGAATGGGGGAGGATTATAGTTTCTCTGTGGCAAGGTGTTTTATTATGGGATCCGGTATTTTGTATTTATTGTTCTCTTTTATTAGATAGCCGTATTTCACTAGGTTTTTCAGAAGTTCTGTGAATCTCTTATCCGTGATAGGCCCTGTTCTCGCTACTGTGTAGGCTTTAATGTCGCTCCATGATTCGGCGCCGTGAGCGACGGCCTTTAGTATGGCGCTGTAGCGTTTTCTTGACGGAGCTATAACCCTCACTAGCTCCTCTAGGGCTAATTTAGAGCCCTCCTCAAACACTTTAGCCATAGCTTTCTTATGCGGAAGTTTTCTCACGGCACGGTAGTATCCATAATGTGTTAGCCAACCCACAAGCCCGTCGAATGTTTCAACGGCATCCTCCACTTCCCTTAGCTCTACCTCCTTCCCTAACTCCTCAAATCCTTGGATAAGGAAGTCCATACTTTGCTCTCTAGTGAACCTATCAACGTATATTTCCCTCATATACCTACCGAAAAGAGGTGCTTTGGGATCGTCTACTCTGAGGAACTCTCTTAAAACCCCGACCTCACTACCTGTAAGTATGTATGAATATTACGTTGCTAAGGTTATCTATAGCCCATGCAAGTATCCCATCATATCTTACATTTGAGAATCTAAGGTACTGTGCTTCATCAAACACAAAAACAAACCTCATACCATGCCTTCTACACCATAAGTCTATTTCGGAAAGCAGTGTTGTGAGGGAAATCCTCGCCGTAGGCTCCACTTCAATCTCGTAGCCCTTCACACGTATCTTCCTAATCCTCCCCAGCACTTCCTTCAGGTTAAACCCTAGCGTTCTCCGTCTACCGTTATTTCTAGTTATTTTTGAATATTTTTAATACGGTAGGCGGGTCATCACGCTTCCGCTCGGAGCCCCTCACCGCAGTAGCTCACCCCCTAGTTACCTAGGGGCTCACAGCTCTACGGT
>JALWZB010000122.1 GCA_027002995.1 Desulfurococcales archaeon | reverse complement strand
GGGGAACCAACTGAGGAGTTTACTGAATTGCTGAGCAAGTACAGGTTACGTGGATATATCCTCAAAGGTGAGGGGGTGAGGGAAGGACTGGATGATGTAGCATACATTAACCCGAAAAGCTCTGTACCTAATGCGTGTAGCGTGATAAGGTATGGTGATGGGTTAGGCCGCTGGAGCGAGGGTGAGGGGCTAGGGATAGGTGTCAGGCCAGCGTATAGTATGATTGACGTAGTAAGAGACACATCACTACGTACTGGCGTGAGTGAAATCGATGTGCTTCACGCAGCCGTAGTAACGAATAATAAACTAATAGGACATTCATTAGGCCCCATAGAGATCGGCGCCACCGCGAACATTGTCATGCTCGACACGTCATCACCGCCGGGGTGGCCCCCACCAAGAAGGATTGACGACATAGTGAGGGCAGTCACCCACGGTGACTTACGCGTGGAGACAGTGATCGTCGGGGATAACATACTTGTTGATGCTGGGGAAACCCTCACGATGGGTTCAGAGGTAGTGATGAAAGCTAGGAGTAGATTCGATGATAAGGTTACAGAGTACCTATCCAAAAAATAGGCTTCATTCCCAGCGGCTAGTACCCGCCTTAAGCTACTCCTCAGTTTCCTCCTCTTCGCTGGACGCCTTCTCTATCCTCGACATGATATAATTAATTAGGTGTTCAGCTTCCTCGCGCTCCACGTACTTCGCTTCCC
Source organism: Desulfurococcales archaeon (assembly GCA_027002995.1). Lineage (GTDB taxonomy): Archaea > Thermoproteota > Thermoprotei_A > Sulfolobales > NBVN01 > WAOL01. Next base: position 11,397 of record JALWZB010000122.1, on the reverse strand, counting down.
TGGTGAAGACCTCGATGCTGTCCTTAATTACCTCCTCAATGCTCTTCCCATCCAGCTGTAGCTTTATCTTCTCAATAATTATGGGTGATGGCTCTATTGCAGCTCCCTTCTTAATATATGCGAAGTCATTATCGATTGCCAGCATCTCGAAGGCACCGACGACCCTGTCCCCTAGCTTCAGCACGAAGATCTGGTCACCGTCCTCCGTCTCCCCTAGCTTTTCGGCGACATACTCCACAGCAGCCGACATTATCTCTGTTGCCTGCCCTACGACCTTCTTGACCGCAGCGTTAACCTCCTCCTGCGGGATCCTCCTAAACACCTCCACCTTTAGCGTGTCGAACTTCCATTCAATGCCTCCATCGGTCAGTTCGTAGTCGATCGTGATACGGACCACGTCACCTTTGTCTATCTTGAGTTCGTCGACGAAGAGCCTGTAGAGCACCTTATTTAGTTGGGCAACGTGGAACGCAACATCGCTGGACCTAATCTTCTTTTCCTTTATCTCGTTGCGTAGCTGAGCAAACATGGTCCGCCTTAGCTTGTCCGCATAAGCCCCAGCTATAACAAAGCCTGACCTTAACGTAGGCATTAATATCACCAATTAATTAATGGTTCCTCACACGTAATTAACATTTGTTACTACATTTTGAACACTATTCCGTGAATTTAATTCGGACACAGGCTGAAGAACTAACGAATAAATGAGTATTAGAGGATACCGTTAAGGTGATTGAAGATTGAGGCTACTCCGCCGACTAGCTAAGGAGGTACTAGGGGAAGAGGTCAGCAGGAAGGTCTGGGGTAGGGTGGAAATCATAGGGGACATAGCAATCATCAGGAAGCCCCCGGACGTTGACCTAGAGACCCTCAAGATACTCGCTAACGAATTAGTAAGAAGGCTGAGGTACGTGAAGTCGGTGTGGGCAGCAGTAACCCCAGTTACTGGCACCTACAGGGTGCGTGAGTATGTACACCTAGCTGGTGAGAAGCGGTCTGAGACCATATACAGGGAGCATGGGTGTGTGTTCAAGGTGGACATACGTGAGGTCTACATTTCACCTGTACTCAATTACGAGCATATACGGATAGCGAGGAAGGTTGCGAAGGGTGAGTACGTAATAAACATGTTCGCTGGTGTAGGGCTATTCTCAATAATAATTGCTAAGCATGCCTCACCAAGTAAGGTAATATCCATAGACATCAACCCGATAGCGTACAGGTTAATGGTGGAGAACATAAGGCTAAACAAGGTTAACGACGTGGTTGAAGCAGTGCTGGGGGACGCGTGTGAGATCGTGAAGAGATATCGAGGAATGGCGGACAGGGTGTTAATGCCGTTACCTGAACTCTCCTTGAAATGTCTGCCGCAGGCTGTGGAAGCCCTTAAAGGCAAAGGTGATGTGCATGTGTATGAATTCGTTGCCGCGACATCAAGAGAGGAAGCCGTAGTCGAGGCGAAGAGGATATTCGGTGACGTGCTCAATGAGTTGAACGTATCGTATGGCTTCGAGGAGGGTAGGGTTGTGAGGAGTGTGGGGCCCAGATACTATCAAGTTGTGCTGGACATTAAGATTTCGAAGAGGATCTAGACCTACGTGATTTCCGCCTTCCCTCAACCGGGATGACCCGCACACCAATTCCGAATAATTCACGCATCACGTACTCTAGGAACCTCACGTAATTTCCTCTACGCCCCATGAAGGAGCCGAAGAAGTTCTCGTCAATGGTTATGGCGACGTAGGATCCCTTGAAGTCAACGTCCTCAACTCTCTTCCAGATCCATGATATTGGGTGAACAGCCCTTATGAGCTCCGTTAAGTCAACATCGAGTTCAACGCCCCTGACACGTGCGTCAACATCCTTCTCAACAGCTGTGATCCTTTCCCCCTTTCTCCCGACTAACCTCCCCATGTGTCCCTTCTTAACTATGACGAGGAATCTTGGGACGTGCTCAGGCGATATTTCAGTCTTCCTCATGTAGTCAAGTAGGTCTAGGACTGTGATGACATCGGCGTCAGGCGACCTCACCCTTATGGCCTCAAGCACTTTGGCCTCGCTCTCCTTAAGTTTCCTCGTGCGCAACATGTACTCCATCATTAGGCGGAGACCCATCTTAGCACCTTCCCTTACGATGTCCCTAACCCCTAGGTCAACGACTATGGCTTTAGGCTCACCTGCGAGTATATCCCTTAGAACGGAGGATGCGTCCCTACCCCTCCCCCTCAATGCCTGGAATATGGGATCAGCAGCAACTATTAACCTGCTGTTACGCCCAACCCTGATCAGGGCCTCAATCAGTGATTCAATCTTTAGTGTCTGCGCGTCGTCAATGAACACCACGGAGTCATCAAATGTTCTGCCCTTCAGGTAATGGCTGTCCGCGAACGTTATCTTTCCTTCATTGACCATGGCATCTATCTCGGACCATTTCACGAAGTTCCCTAGGACGTCAATAATATACTGCTTTGAGAGTTCGTAGAATTGCTTGCCTGCCTTAGCCACCGTTAGTTCCTCACCTGTAGTCACGTCTATGACCGGTCTAACGATAACTAACCTCCTGTACTTCCCTTCCCTAACGGCGTCGATGCCGTATGCTAACGCGAGTAGGGACTTACCCACGCCAGTAGGGCCAAAGATCCCTACGATGGTATACTCCTTACTAAGTAACGCATTCCTTACCGCCTCCTGGCCAGGGGAGAGCGGCTTTATAGTGTTCAGCAACATCCACGTTACACCGTATGAGGTTATGTTGGGGGGTTAAATACTTCCGTTGCTTAACGGTCTCTTGGATGTGGGTGATGATTACCAACCCTATCGTTAATGAGAAGATATGGAGAATAAGGAAGGAGGAGTTCCTCAGGAGGCTTCGGGAGGATGAGGAGATAGGGTACCTCGATGCCGACATTAAGGATATATTAATGATGTTCTTCAAAAGAGAGAAGTCCTTCACGATGAGTTCCTGTAGCGGGAGGATAGTACTAGTTGACTCTCCCATGCCGTGGATGAGGGATCCGTCATCCGTGGTGTTCAAGAAGCATTCACCAATAAGTGTTGAGGAGGTAAGGCCCATCATTGAGGGTCCGGTGGTTTGGCGGTTATGGTTAGTCGTTACGGGACCCATAATCCACGTCTCGACACTGGATCTTGATGAAGCTATGGAGGTGCTGGAGATCGCGCGTGAGGCCGGACTGAAACACTCGGGGATATTGTCACTGAGTTCGAAGGGAATCATAGTTGAGTTGATGTCTGGTGTGAGGCTCACGATACTTTTACGTGATAGGGACGTGAGGGTTGTGGAGGATGATAAGTTAGGTGAGGTGGTGAGCGTTGCTAACGAGGCGCTACTGGAGGGTAAAAAGAGGCTTGACGCGCTACGGGATGCATTAAGGAGGCGCGCCGTTACTTAAGTTCCTGCATGTACGCCATATCTTTAGTTGCTGAGATCGGGAAGACCATGGTTTCCTCTACACTTACGTACGCCTTTATACGTTCTCCTATCCTAACGGGTGTTTCTGGGTCTACATTAAGCAGGAAGTCTACCCCGGAAGCCTTAACACGTATTTCGAAGTACGGCCCTATGTATGATACCCAGTCGATGATACCTTCAATGACGTTATGTGGTTTAGCTGGCGGGATTAGCTTGAAGGAGTGCGGGCGGATGATTATGACGACCTCATCACCCTCCCTGACCTTAATGTCAGGGGCTGGAGGCATGCCCTTAATGACTAGGGATCCTGTCTTCACCGTGACTACTTGGGAGGGGTCAACTTCACTAACCTTCCCGCGGAATATCGTGTACCTACCGAGGAACGTGGCTACGAAGAGGTTGCGTGGTCTCCGATAAAGCTCTCGGGGCGTGCCGACCTGCATTACCTTCCCCTGATTCAGTACGGCTATTCTGTCAGAGATCACCATGGCTTCCTCCTGGTCATGTGTAACATATATCGTGGTTATGCCTAACTTCTTCTGGATCTTCTTAATCTCCTCCCTCATCTCTATCCTGAGCTTTGCGTCTAGGTTACTCAGCGGCTCGTCAAGAAGGAGAACCCTAGGCTCAACCACCAAAGCCCTAGCTAATGCGACCCTCTGTTGTTGTCCGCCAGAGAGTTGTGTGGGGTAGCGGTTCTCCATACCGCTTAGCTTAACGAGTTCTAAGACCTCCTTAACACGTCTTCTGATTTCATCCTTAGGCAGTTTCCTTATCTTAAGCCCGTACGCGATATTATCAAAAACCGTCATGTGAGGCCACAATGCATAATTTTGGAAAACCATCCCAGTGTTCCTCTTGTAGGGTGGGAGATCCGTTACATCTTGATCATCGAAGAATATCCTGCCACTGTCACACCACTCGAGACCAGCTATGACTCTTAACGTGGTTGTCTTACCACATCCCGATGGTCCTAGGAAGGAGAAGAACTCACCGTGGTTTATTGTTAGGGTTACGTGATCAACGGCCACGACCTTCCCGAAGGTTTTCACGACGTTATCTAGCCTCACGGTAACCATGATTACACACCCAGGAAAGCCACCCTCTGCTTAAGTATGTAGTTGGATAGGCTAATAGCAGTTATCTGTAGGACCATCAGCAACACACCCAGCGCAGCAGCTATGCTCACAGCCCCCACAGTCCCAGTGCTGTATATGACCTGCGACATGAGGAACGTTATCGGTCCCTGAGCAGGGTTGTGCGCACCGAGGAGCAGAGAGGTGCTGACCTCATTCATCATGTACACGAAGGAAAGTATTGCCCCTCCAATCACGTTAGCGGAGATTAACGGTATCACTATGGAGAAGAATGTCTTAACCCTACTAGCACCTAAGTTCATCGCAGCCTCCTCCAAACTCACATGCGTTTGTTGAAGACCAGCCACAACTGACCTAGTGAGGAACGGCGACCTCCTCACGGTGTACGTGAAGACTAGGAGAGCCCCTGGGTTTATGAAGGGATCCATGAAGGTCTTGAAGAATACTGAGCCGAAGAAGATAAGATATCCCACGGCAACGATGATTCCCGGTATAACTATAGGTATGGTAGTCATCACATCTATGATGTCCCTCCCAGGTATCTTCCTTCTAATCACTATGTAGGCCGCACTGGTTCCTAAAATTATAGTTATCAGGATTGCTAGGCCAGCGTACGTGACGCTGTTCCGTATGGCTGTAACAACGTCTGGCTTAGTTACCAGCGCCTGCATGTACTCTAATGTGAAGGACGTTGGTACAGCACCGCTCGTCGCCCAGTTAGTTAGTGCTAAGACAACCACACCTATCTGCGGGAAGCAGGAAACAACTACTAAGGGTAACATGAAGGCGTAAACAGCCAGAATACCTAATGGTCCGAGCTTCCTGACCCTAGGACTCCACCTACCCCCCTTCGCGAGCATCGCGTACTGCCTGAGTGACACGTATTTCTTTATAATCATGAACGCAACGACAGCAATCATCAACATTATTAACGCGACGACGTACGCTGACGGTGAGACCTGTTCTAAGCTAAATGCTTGCTGGAATTGCGTGTAGACGTAGAAGGACATTAGCTTATTATGGAGTCCGTCACCGAATGCGCCAGCTAAACCTATGGGTGCTCCAAGGTCTTCCATGCTGAACACAAATACTAACGTCGCGCCAGCCGCTAAGCCGGGGAGTGATAGTGGGAACGTTATCGTTCTGAATAGCTTAAAGCCATGTGCTCCGAGGTTCTCTGCCTGTTCCTCGAGTGATGGGTCTATATTGATTATGCTTGAGAGGACATTCATGTAAACTATTGGGAAGAAGCTTAACGTTTGTATGAGTATGACAGCGGGTAATCCTGAAATCACTACGGTGAAAGGTGCATGGAGTACGTGACGTAATACATAATTCAGGAGCCCGCCCTCTCCTAGAACCTTACCTATAACGTAGGCATTCACGAAGGGTGTTGCTAGGAGCGGTATGAAGAGAAGTACCCTGAACACATTCTTTCCTGGGAAGTTATACCGAGCCATTATGAATGCTGCAATCGTCCCTATTATAGATGCGAAAATCATGACACATGTTGACACGAATATTGAATTGAATATATAACCGAAGTCCGGTCCTTCAGCACCTATAACCAGTGTTGTCAATGGAACAAGTATCCGTGACCCGTTAGGCAGGACCTCGAATCTGTACCTATGCATTATCTTGAAGAATTGAAGGTTTGGAGGGTACTTTATCATGTCCGGATTCGAGAACGTTTGCTCGAATTGTTGGATCGATAAATGACCCTGAAATATGAATGCCTTATACAATATAGAGAAAACGGGGATCAAAAGAAAGAAAATCAATATGAAGAGCACAAATATTAACTGAGTAGTTGTTAAGGAGTCGAACTCACGCTTCATACCTCTCAATGAACTAGAGAAGCGTGGCATTTATCGTGCCTCGATACAAGTAAAAAATCAACCTCCTATTAAAGCTTGTAGTTCCTTTTCCACGTTAAGGTACCTCTCCTTAGCAAGCTTAGTCCACTCAGCAATTAACTTGTTCCTGTAATCCACGTTCTTGAATATTTTGTCGTTAAGCATCTTGGCAACCTCTAACGTGAAGGTCAGGGTCTTTCCGGTCTCAGGATCCTTGAATTGGAACTTGTCAGGATTCGCTAAGTCATCAATAAGCTTCTCTAGCTGATCCTTGTTTATTTTACCATGGAGGTATGCAAGGGCTATCTCCCTCCACACCTTCTGAAGGACATCATGAGCCTGCGTTAGTGTTGCGTAGTAGAACCACCTCATTGAGTGTACGGTTTCCTCAGCAAGTGTTTCATTGAAGTTTATTGTCGTAGCCTTCAATGTTCTCTCATACGCTGCTTTCAAGTCAGGCCTAGCTTTCCCCTGAGGTGTTTCCGTGAATACCCTCGGGTTTATAGGCATCCTATTTATCTTTGGATTCATCCAGAGGGCTTGTCCTTGAGGTGATAGCACCCACGCTATAAATGCCTGTGCAGCTGAAGGATGCTTTGTTGTGACCAACATTGCTATTGGGTCACCATTGACTATAGTTCCATCCTTGGGCAAGATATACTGACACTCCTTCGGGTTCTGGAGTTGGGCGGTGTATCCGTAGAAATCTATAGTTATACCTACAGCTATGTCACCTCTAATCACAGCATCTCTGACAAGTCCTGACTGGTCATAGATTCTAGCGTTAGCGGCCATCCTAGTTATTATTTCCCATCCCTTCTCCCAGCCGTAAATTTGCAGAATTATCTGATACATCCTTGTATTGCTGGTACTCTTTGTGGGATCAGCAACGCCGACCATTGGCGTAGGTAACGTGACTGCGAAGTCAGGGCTTGCTAGATCAACCCATTTCTCTGGAGTCGGTAAGCCATACTCTTGCAACTTCTTTTTGTTTATTGTGAAGCCGAAAGATGCTATTGCAGCCGCTATCCACTTTATATGACCTTCTTTGTCGGTTTTTATCATGGTGGAGCCAGCAATTTCTTTAGGAATATCCTTCAGCACTTTCATGACGTCACTGCTGTTAATAGTTGCTAGTAATCCCTCCTGCATTAGAATGTTGAACATTGTGGGTCCGCCACCCCAAGCTACATCTATGGACTGACCTCTCTGTGAGGCGTACTTTATGGTGTCTATCCACTGTGTAGGTTCTATAGGTAGCCAGATGATGTCCACTATGTGGTACTTCTTTGCTAAGTCTGTCTTTAGAAACTCGACCTTAGCTTGGTCAAGGATGTCGGACGGATGCCTCGTAAGAACCCTAAGTACTATTCCTCCTTGAGGGGTACTTGTTGTGGTTGTCGCTGTTGTCGAGGTTGTTGAGGTGGTTGTGGAGGTAGTAGTGCTTGAGGCAGTAGTAGTCGTTGAAGAGGTAGTGGTGATAGTGCTTGTGGTGGTCGTAGTTGTTGATGTAGATGTACTAGTGGTAGTTGTGGTGGTAGTTGATGATGTCGTGGTTGTTGCTGATGGTTTCTGGCTACTTAAATACCAAGCTATCCCGCCCAGTACAGCTATAATTATAACTATAATTATTGCTGCTGATGCAGCACGCGAGATTGCACGTCTTGCTTTACGCGACATAATGTCACCATACAATGAATTATCCGAGCAGTATATAATTTTACATCAACTAGTAGCTTTTGTCTAGATGTTTATTTGATTTGTTTATGTACCGGTGGTCACTTGGTTTATCATAATAAGTTACGTTAAAAGGAAACATTGTTAAACGCTTCTCAAAACGCATCGAAGTGTCTAGTTAAGGGTTTTATTTCATTAAATTAAATCTCATATTGGTGGAATTCACTGAATTGTATCACATTTATTATTGACATAGCTTTAACGAAGCCAGATTTATATACCTCACCACAGAAAATATGATACGAACATTATGAAAGTGTACTATGCATGCGGTGGTGAGGTACGCAATGAAGGGTAGGTTTGTAGCTCTTGTAATACTAGCTCTACTAGCTATAGGTGCAGTAGCATTAACAACATCGGTTTACGCGGAGTCACAACAGAAGCCCTTGGTAATTGCAATAGCGTTGGGGTTAATGGGCGAGGATCCCTACCTTAAGGCAATGATGAGCAATATAACAGAAGTCAACTGGAAGGTCATTACGGGGGACTTCACTTACGATGATATTAAGGACGCGAAGATGATAATATTCGTCCAGGTCGACACAACGTACAGCGTAACGGATGAAATGGCACAGGCGATAGCAAAGTGGTTTGCTCAGGGTGGCAAGACTCTATGGGTAACCGGTGATAGCGACTACAAGGGCGGCGACTACATGAGGATACCCAACACGAACAAGATTCTAAAGGCAGTTGGGTCCCACCTAAGGAATGATAACTGTGAGGTTGTCGACCCAACACTAAACGCTGGCAAGGACTACAGGCCCACAGCACTAATTCAGCCAAGCCCAGAGCTCGCGGTGCTTGCTGGTGGCGTGTACTACCCGGTTCTGTTCCACGGTCCCGGAGCCTTGGCTGTTGAATATAATGGTAAATGGTACCCACTATTTAATGATACTAAGCCACCGTTGCCGAACATTTATAAGATAGCGGTTACGAGTAAGGACGCAACAATACATGAGTTCGTTAAGCCGTATCCGAAGGCATACGATATACTAAACCCGCCTAGGAAGAGCTTCGTCCTCATGGCTGCAGAAATATTCTACGATAAAGGCAACATAGTCCTACTAAGTGGGGATGCACCCTATGACCACTATACGGGAATGTACAGGGACAGTTATCACGGGTATAAGCTAAGTGGCACAACTTTCGTTAAGAACGTCATCCTATGGGGTGTCGGACTACTCGGAGAGAGAATACCGGAGGTAGGTAAGGAGCTGATTAACCTCCAGAATGAGGTACAGACCTTACAGAGCCAGTTAAAGGATTTACAGAGCAAAGTAACCCAGTATGAGGACCAGATCAAGAGCCTCCAGAACCAGCTAAACCAGGTCAAGAGCGAGAAGAGTCAATACCAGAAAGAAGCTGAACAATACAAGAGCCAGTTACAGAGCCTGCAGAGTAAGGTATCACAGTATGAGAACCAGATCAAGAGTCTGCAGGATCAAGTCAATAAGCTGAACAGTGAGATCTCAGGCCTCAACACGAGGCAATATGTGTTCCTAATAGTGGGCATAATAATAGGTCTAATAATAGGTGCGATAATAGGCTTTAAAGCAAAGAAGTAAAATAATTTTTAAATTTTTCACATAACTACTCATATATTTTGTCATTTCATTTCCATCAGATCGTAATTATTTAACATTTAACTCCTGTACATAGATCTAGGGAAACGTTACGTTAAGTTAATATAGTATATTGTAGGGTAAGGTGATTGAGGGGTAAGTTTGAAGGCAGTTAAAACATTAACCGCATTAGTTCTATTTGCCTTACTCGCCTCCGTAATCCCAGCGTGTAACACAACAGCCTCTGTGGTGCGGTACTACGCAAAGATCGTGAAGTACCCCACGCTAGCATACCCGGAACCCGTAGTTGTAGGAAAAGACTTAGAGGTTAGAATAGCGTTGCCAGAGAACATAAAGCCATCTGACGTTAGCCTAACGATATCTAACCCGTATTACGGGAGCTACGCGTTAAAGCTGAGTGGTAATCCATCATACAGTGCAAAGTGGAAGGCATGGGTCTTGAAGTTCATAGTGTCTGAAAATGTGAAACCAGGCCTTTATGACTTCACGTTGAAGTTCAGTGCAGGAGGTAAGGGCTATAACATCGTAATGCCGCATGCAGTCTGGGTTCTTAAGAGAGAGCCAGAGAAGCTGAAGATCATAGTAACAGGAGATACTAAAACACCCGCTGGGAAGCCGTACTGGTTTGAAATGGTTGCTGAAGCCAACTTAATTCATCCGGATGCGTTCTTCTTCGACGGAGATGAAGTCGACAGACCCACGATGATGTCAGCGTGGCTGTACTTCTTGCAAGGCTGGCTATCGCTTCAGATACCATCATACGCTATAATAGGTAATCACGAGTACGAGAAAGCGAATGAGGCCGTAACGTGGAGTAACATTATGGGTTACAGAAATTATAGTGTAACAATAGGGAAGTTCCTGATCTTGGCATTAGATTCGGGAATGGATGGTTGGGTACCAATGTCACAACTTCTATGGGCAGAAAACATATTGAAGAATAACCCAGACAAAGTCAAGATAATGATATTCCATCACCCGCTCTTCGGTTATAAAATAAGAGATGATAAGATAGCTGAAATTAAGGTCAGCTCAGTGAATGACTTCGATAATCTTCTCAAGAAAGGCTTCATCTACGGGTCTTGGGCTGACCATCCTAAGGAGGCAAAGAAGCTATTCAGTATGATCTTGAAGTATGGTGTTCACTTAGTCTTCACAGCACATACCCACACAGACATAAATAACGTTGTGATATACAATGGGACCAAATACTACTTCATAACAATGTCTGGCGTGCCATTTGACGTTCGTGAAAAGGATAAGAGAGGATTTAGGTTAATAACGGTTTACGCTAATGGTTCATTTACTGTTAACACCCTAACGTACCCGCCGGGAGCCCCGCTAAATAAATACCCCAACAGCATACCCATAGACAGTGGTGAGGGGACAGTACCGTATATCCTAGGGCTAATAGACTATTACTACAGCCCAAGCAACGACGGGAAACATCACGCAGTAAGCTTCAAAGCCATAAACCACCTCAACGAGACGTTCAACAACATATTCATAGAGTTCAAGCTACCTAAGGACATACCAATAAGCAAGTACAAGATAATACCCAAGCCACCGAAGGTAGAGGTAATAGAGACCAGCAATTACTACTACCTCAGGATACTTAACGTCAACCTAACGCCAAACAGCGTGATTCAGTACACCGTAGCCGCAACCCCAGATAACGACAAGCCGCAAATAAG
>JALWZB010000121.1 GCA_027002995.1 Desulfurococcales archaeon | reverse complement strand
GTATGAAGACGTATAATAGCATCACTAGCCCTCCCAAAACACCGGTGCCGGCAAGGACTACGCTACGCTGAGCCAGCATAGCCGCCATGCCGAACATCCCTAACACACCAAGGATGGCGAAGGCCATGGCGATGGTGATTATTATTGAGCGCTTCTCTGAAAGTATCACCTGCCTTCCGGAAGCATCAACTACTACATAATCTACCAACCGTTTTAACCTCGTACAGTTATACAGTATTCTAGCTTTTAAACTTATTTATTGAACACAAAAACACTAGTCAAGCGCTACTGGCGGAACTCATCAAGTAACTCCAGCGCTACTAGGGTGTAGAGTGCCGTCCCTAGCCAGAGCACGTCCTCGTCTACATCGAACCTTGGGTGGTGGTGTGGGTACACTATGCCCTTAGCCTCATTCCTGACGCCGAGTATGGCGAATGCTGCGGGTGCCTTCCTGCCGTAGAAGGCGAAGTCTTCCGCACCCATGGTTGGTTCGCTCTCAACAACCTCAGTTAACTTGCCCGCAACCCTCTTGACGACGCTGGTTACCCTAGCGTCATTGATTGTTGGGGGTACGTACCCCTCCGAGAGCTCGAAGCGCCCCTCACAGCCCCATGCCTCGGCGTAGTGCTTGACTATGGATTTGATCCTTTCTATTATCTTGCCCCTTAGCCCCTCATCGAAGGTCCTTATGGTGCCCGCGAGCGTGACCTCCTCAGGGATCACGTTGAAGGTGGTCCCTCCCTTAACCATCGTCACACTAATCACCGCCGGCTGTAGGGCAGGCACTTCCCTGGACACGATCCTGTGAAGCGCGTTTACTATGTCACATGCTGGCGGTATCGGGTCCACCGCCTCATGTGGTTGCGCGCCGTGACCGCCCATGCCCCTCACCTTGATGGTGAAGGCATCCGCGCCAGCCATCATGGGTCCTTCCTTAATTCCCACGACACCTGCGGGTAGCATGGACCACACGTGGATGCCGAAGAATGCTTTCACGTCATCCAGCGCGCCTGACTCCACCATTGCCTTAGCCCCCAGACCCCCTTCCTCGGCTGGCTGGAAGATGAGCTTCACGGTGCCGTTGATCTTCTCCCGCATCTTAGCGAGCACTTTAGCAGCGCCAAGCAACATGGCTGTATGCGCGTCATGCCCGCAGGCATGCATCTTCCCCAGCACTCGCGACCTGTACGGGACATCGTTTTCCTCCTGGATCGGGAGGGCATCCATGTCCGCGCGGATACCGACGACGGGCCCCTCGCCGGGACCCTTGAGAACGCCGATCACGCCCGTCTCAGCAACACGGATGACCTCAATCCCAAGTTCCCTGAGCTCGCGCTCCACGATGGAGGAGGTTCTCCTCTCCTCCCACTTGAGCTCCGGGTGCATGTGGAAGTCGCGCCTCATCCTAATGATGTACTCGGATAAGCTACGTGAGTACCTCAGAACCTCATCCACTAAACTCAAGACCAGCACCCCAAACTTACTGGGGGACGAGAATTTTAACCTACCACACAACGCAGTGACGGCTCGGAAGCAATGGCTGTCAAGGGAGTTAAGCTCGTGGCACTCGATCTCGACGGCACGTTATGGGACTGCGAGGACATATCCTTGCTTATCCCTCCCTTCCGGAGGGTTAGGGAAGGCGTGATAGTTGACTCGAAGGGCAGGGAGGTGAGGGTTAGGGAGGGTGTCGAGGACTTCCTTAAGTGGTGCGTGGCTAAGGGACTCATACTAGCTACGCTGAGCTGGAACGACCCGGGGAAGGCTTTGGAGGCTCTGAGAGCGCTGGGCCTGCTCAGGTACTTCCGCTACCACGCGGTCGAGTACCACCCAAGGAAGCATGAGATGCTCCTGAAGTTACTCAGGGGATTGCGGGGCGAAGGAATTAACGTGAGGCCTGAGGAAGTGGTTTACGTGGATGACCGTGACATACACGTTGATGACATGTTCAAGTACGTTGGGCCGGTTAAGTTCCTGCACTTCGGTGTTGACGCGAGGGACTTCCACGAACTAAGGAAGGTGCTTGAGGAACTCTTAAGCAATTAAGTTAAAGTGAGTTAAGGCAACATACTTAATAGCCGGATGAGGTGTACGCCAGCGCCTGAGGGGCTGCCGTCCGACGGGCAGGGATGAGGATGCCAGACCCCACTGACGGCTGTCACCTATAGTCTGTCGCTCCCTAACGGTGTTAATCCAGTATAATTTAATTGTGATTAACATGAAGTCCCTTTATCAGGTAATCACGGGTGATGGGTTAAGACATAGTGTTAACGTGTCTGCACATGTACGTGAATTTTAAGTTAATTTAATTCTGGGTGCCTATTCTTTGAAGTACGGCACGTAGTACTTCAAAAAAGAATTAAATGGTGTTGGGAATGGCCTCAGCAAGCATAACCTATGGTTGGGGAGGTAACATATTGATCATTGACTTAAGCAGGGAGAAGGTGATTAAGAAGCAGCTTGACCCGACCATTGCCAGGATGTACTTAGGTGGTAGGGGTCTTAACTCCTACATGCTGTTTAAGTTAGTGAAGCCTAAGATAGACCCGCTTAGCCCGGACAACGTACTTTGCCTTGCTAATGGTGTCCTCGCAGGCACCGCGCTCTCAATGACGAGTAGGCTTCACGTGAGCGCGTTATCGCCTCTCTCAGGGATCTTGGGTGACGGTAACGCTGGAGGCGAGTTTTCCGCGATACTGAAGCACGCTGGTTACGATCAGATCGTCGTTGCCGGCAGGGCGAGCAAGCCCAAGTACGTGTGGATCGAGGACGACCACGTCGAGATTAGGGACGCGTCAGACATCTGGGGCATGACGACCAGCGAGATGACTGACTGGTTAAGGGACGTGCACGGCGACGACATAGGTGTCGCGGGAATAGGTCCTGCCGGAGAGCACCTGGTGAGGTTCGCCTCCACAATGGTCGATAAGTACCACTCAGCCGCTAGAGGCACAGGCGCTGTGTGGGGTTCCAAGAACCTCAAAGCAATAGCTGTTAGGGGAACTAAGGGCGTTGAGGTGGCGGACCCCGAGAAGTTCTTCGAGCTAGCCAAGGAGGATGAGGAGTACTTCAAGAAGAACGAGTTTGTTAAGAAGGTCTACTCAACCATCGGAACCCATTACGGCCTACTGAACTGGTATCCAGGATGGAAGTACTTCGAGAAGTACTTAGGGCCCGAGGAGCTCCCCAAGGGTTTGAGACCTGAGGACTTAGCTAGGTACGAGGTCGGTAGGACGCAGTGCTTCAGTTGCCCGATTGGTTGTAAGGACGTTTACAAGCTACCCAGCACCGGCGAGATCGGGACCTCCAGCGAGTTCGAGTCAATATACGCGTTAGGGTGCAATAACTGCATCACCGACACGGAAGCCGTTCTCAGAATGGAGCACATGGCTGACGAGTACGGAATGGACGTCATAACGCTCGGCGACACACTCGCCTTAGCTAAGTTCCTTTACGAGAAGGGAATCATAACTGAGGAGGACACGGGAGGGATCCCGCTGAAGTGGGGTGATGCGGAGACGCAGATCGAGCTAATCCGCATGATAGCGTACAGGGAGGGCTTCGGCAATAAGTTAGCTGAGGGCTACAGGAACTTCGCTAAGCTCATTGGTGAGGAGGCCCTTAAGTACTGCTACGACGTTAAGGGCTTGAGTAGGGGTTGGTACCACGTCGACTTCCTAAATGGCATATTCACGCTAGCCCACGCCACCTCAACAAGGGGCGCGGATCACCTGAGGGGTAGGTCGTGGGCCTACTGGGAGAACGATAGGAACATGGATCCGGAGCTACCCCTGAAGCTCCTTAAGAATGGGTTACCTGACTACAGGAAGGATCCTGTAGGTGCAGTGATTGTCAGCGAACAAGCGTGCGTGCTTGCCGACTCTCTTAGCAGATGCAAGGGCTCGATAAACACGTGGCCTCAGGCAGTCCCGCTGGTGTGGAAGTACCCGCTATTCAAGGGAGCCGCGATGCTCGTGACCGCCGCGACCGGCGTGAAGTTCACTGAGGAGGACCTGATCAACGCGGCCGACAGGATCTACTTAACGGAGATGGCGTTTAACGTGAAGCAGGGCATTAAAAAGAAGCACTACGCCGTGCCGTTCCCGCCGGAGATCATCAACACGCCGAAGGTGCAGGAGGGGTTAAGGAGGCACTGGCAGATGGTTGACGAGTACTTAAGGAGGAGGGGATGCGACGTGGAGACCGCGTACCCGAAGAGGGAAACCCTAGAGAGGCTCGGCATAGGGTTCGTGGCTGACGAGATCGAGGGTAAGGAGTTCCCCGAGTGGGACGGGCCGCCCCTATGGTCCCTAGATAAGTACCCGAGCGGGAGGTGATCGTGAATGGCTCAGAGGTACGTCCTCGCGGTTAACTACGAGAACTGCACCGGTTGCCACCTGTGTGAGCTAGCATGCTCCTTCGCCCACCACAAGGTCTTCAACCCCTACCTATCGAGGATAACGATAATCACTAAGCCTGAAGTGCAGACCTCAGTCCCCCTATACTGCCTGCAGTGCCAGGACGCCGCATGCGCACGCGTGTGCCCCGCCAACGCCATATACTTCGATGAGAGCGTGGGTGCCTACCTAATAGATTACGGGAAGTGCATTGGCTGCAGGGAATGCGCTTACGCATGCCCCTTCGGCGCGATAAACTTCGACAAGGACGGCAAGCCAATAAAGTGCGACTTATGTGGCGGCGACCCAGAATGCGTTAAGGTCTGCCCGTACGAAGCCATACTGTACGGGCCAGAGAACGTCGTGTTAAGGAAGATCAAGAAGGCTAAGGCGGCGGGCGTGGTCTACGAGATCTACGGGAAGAAAGCGACCGAGCCTAAGGGGGACGAGGTAGAGAAGGCGGAGGAAGCCGTTAAGACAATATACAGGATCTGGGAGGAGCGCAAGAAGCTCAACATCTAGCGTTTTTCCCCTCTCCAACCACCCACCAATGTACCTAGTGTCTGAGAGGCGCTCCCTCTTGCAGACCGTAATCCACGCACTACCGCCTTATTTAAGACAGGCTCAATTACTGTGGGAGCGTGCTGAGCGGTGAAGTACTTACTCCACGTGATCCCCGAGAAGTGTGATGGATGCATGGAATGCGTTTACGCATGCTCCATCGCGAAGCATGGGACGCCCGACCCGCTCAAGGCGTTGATCAGGGTTGAGCGCGCCGCTAGCGGGTGGGACATCATTGTCTGCAGGCACTGCAACCCGGCGCCATGCATTGATGTGTGCGAGTTCAACGCCTTGAGAGTTGATGAATCAACGGGTGCGGTAGTACTCAACCGCGAGTTATGCACCACATGCAAGGCATGCATGTCCGTCTGCCCCTTCGAAGGGGTGTGGGAAGGGTGTGGCGGCGCCGTACTTAAGTGCGACTTATGCGGCGGTGACCCAGCATGCGTGAAGGCCTGCAGGAAAGGCGCCCTCATACTGAGCAAGGCCCCAGACAAGGGTAGGTTGCTGAGTAAGTCGTCCGTGGACGAATTACTGCGGATTAAGGGCCTTAGGTGATCACCATGTTAGTAAAGCGTGGCTACGGCACACTTCGCGATAACATACCCGCACTTAACTTCCTTCCAAGGATCCTTGGGAAACCCAAGCACAGGGAAGCTAAGGGTCGCGAGGGGAGAGAGGAAGGGCTCAGGGAGGCGATTAGCGAGCGCGTTGAGAGCACAACACACGTGCTCATCGTGGGTGGTGGAATAGGCGGTATATACACCGCGCTTAACCTCATTAGGGAGGGAGTGAATCCCCATGGAATTACCGTGGTTGCTGATGAGTGGCCTCCGTACTCAAGACATAGGTTGCCGGAGGCGCTTAAGTGCGGGTACTTAGGGGGGCTTGAGTTAGGTGTTGCTAAGGAACTCGTGGACGCTGGGGTTAACGTGGTTAGCCCGGCACGGGTAGTGGGCGTCGACCCCGTCTCGAGGGAGGTGATAATCCAGTATGTTGGGAAGGGTGAGGAGGTAAGTTACGACTGCTTAGTGGTTGCTACGGGGGGCAAGCCCTTCATACCTCCGATCCCCGGCATCGGGTTGAGGGGCGTAACGACTTTCTACAGGTTGAATGACGTTAGGAGGCTCCTCTCCCTGAGAGGAGGCTCCGCAGTGGTTGTTGGCGGGGGCTTGGTGGGGGTTGCCGCAGCAATATCGCTTAGGAGGAGGGGGTTACGCGTCGCGCTAATTGAGCTTAAGCGCTCACTACTCCCTCAAGTGATTGACCCTCCCCTCTCCGAGCCCCTGAGGAAGTACCTCACGGGCGTTGAGGGGATAAAGTTATTCCTCGGCTCAAGGGTGAAGAAGCTACTCGGGTCTGGCCGCGTGACTGCCGTGCTTACGGATTCAGGGACCCTCAGCGCGGATGCCGTAGTGTTCGCTACGGGGGTTAGGCCTAACTCGGAGCTACTTCTCAGGGCAGGGGCCAGCAACGTGAGGGGAGCGATTACCGTGGATGGGTGGGGTAGGACATCGTTAGCCGGTGTTTACGCGTTAGGTGACTGCGCCCTCAGTAAGGACTACATTACTGGGAGAGCGACGTATAGACCGCTAGGCTTCGTTGCCGCTCACTACGCTAAGTACGTGGCTAAGGCAATCGCAGGCACCGCCTCAGGTGAGGGCACTCCGGGAGTTATCCCAACTATCTACGAAAGATTAGGGGAGGCTAGGGTGTATAGGTTAGGGTTAAGCGCGTCCGAAGCCCGCTCCCTAGGCTTAAGCGATGCTGAGGTAGAAGTCATTAAGTCAGGAGACAATGTTTGGGAAGCGAGGATACTCGCTAAGGGACGCATCGTAGGGTGGGAGCTAGTGACCATAGGCCACGAGCACGTGATCCCCACAGCCACGTATTTGAAGCAGCTACTGCCTCCTAAGCCGTGAGGGTTAAGGTTGTTTCTGCTTTAACGATGCTTTTAAATAGTTCTTAGGCATTAATGAGGATCGTGGACGTATGGATCCGATGACCCGCTTTGCGGTGAGGCACCTGCCCTCGGATGGGTGGGGCGTGGCGTTCCCCTCGACCGAGCCCCATGAGGTGCGGGCGAAGCCAATGAACCCACACCAAGGGCTAACCTCGCTCACGGAACTAAAAGTGTCGAAAACCATCTAGAAGTACCGTGAGGGGAGAAACGCAAGGTAAAAACAGGGAACTTTACGCTTAACTCACGCTTGCTCGACCCTAATCTTAGACCCGCTCCTTACTTTCGAGAATACTGAGGGGTCGCCGACTATCCTCCCAACAACGTTCACGGGGCTAGCTGGCCTTATCTCGTCCGGGGACCTGCTGGCTGGTGTCGGACCCCAGAAGATGCATAGCGCGCTGCCTGGGGGCCAGTACGCTACGGTACCCTTCTCAACGGTTTCGCGGGCATTCTCCTCACCAACGTCCACGGGGGTTTCAAAGTACACCTCATCCCCCCACCTATACGCTATCGACTCTATAGGCAGCGCGTTGATTAAGGACTTGAACGTTCGGGGCGAGAACTCACCAGTTAGGACAGCGTCAACACACCCCGTGGCATCCGTGCATATCTTAACACGAACCTCCATGGCTTTAAACACACCTCGTGTAGGTAGTTGGGCGGGGATTAATTACGTTACTTGATCGCTTGATTCGGGGAGAGCAGCTTTCTACCAGTATGTGGTGAGCTATTCTGCCCATTTCATCTTAAACGAAACAACCCGACTTTGCTGATCGGTGAGATAGGTGGGTGCCATAACTATTAAGAGGAGTTTTAGGAGGAAAGCCTTTGATGTGGCCCTACCAGTTCTGCTTACTATCGTTGATTGTATAATAGGGGTAATGGCTTCTGTTGCAGTTCTCGGAAGGAGTGGCCTCCCTGTTAATATGATCTCTCATGAGATCCTCGTAGCCCTCGCCTTTCTGGGGATAGTGGCTTGCGATCTTAACCTGGTTGAGGCCGGCATTATCTCACGTAATTTTCGGTATAGCCTTTACTGGGGTCTCTACCTCTCAGCGAGTGTGTGCGTCCCCGCCCTTACCTTCATTGGTATCCTTCACGTGCTTGAAATAGTCTCGCTTGAAGTTAATGGCCTCAGCACTTACGGGCTTACCGTGAACCTAGCTACTAGCCTGATGCTTGGAGGGTTCTGCGAGGAACTATTCTATAGAGGGTTCGTGCAGGGATCCCTGAATAGAGCCGTAGGTCAGAGGCTATCCCCAATAGCGAGCGGCATAATCTTTGGAGTCGCCCACATATCTAACTACGTTAACCCCTTCACAGGGACGTACAGCCTCAGCGTAGGTGCTGTGATATGGGTCCTACTATCCTGCTTCGCCGGCGTGTTCTTCGGTTTTCTGCGTAGGAAGTGCGGCGGTATTTACTGCTCCACACTCTTCCACGGGTCACAAGACTTCACAACCTACATTATGAGCGTGCTTAAATGCCCATCAAGCATCTCAACCGTGGCTTTAGGCGTTGGCTGGATCATCTTCCTAACCATAACCTATAGGCAATTCACTAAGTCCAAACCGCGTCATTAAAGCCCGACGGGAACATCCCCTACCACCTCACAGTAATGTGGAATCTCGGAGAATGTGTGAGAGCTTGAGGAGATCACATGAAGGGCAAGCCAAATCCTCTCTAGAGGGAGGGATAGGTTTGCGTGAGAAGAAACTAGCTGTAGATGTGTCAGTAGTCATACCTCTCCCTAGACGAAGCTGTAGGTGTTCCCGTGAGGTTCCTGCCTCCTAGTCTTGTCAGAGAGTTGTAGGGAGAACGGAAAGTAGTGGAAATGAAGTGAAGTATTAGCCTCGGAGTTAGGGCTGGGCTTAAACATTACGGTAAAAGTCATTTAACCGTTAATGCGGACGACTAAAGTGTGGGAGGTAGGTAAAATTGTCTGTAATTATACGGGCTAGGTATGAGGGAGGTGTTCTCAGACCTCTTAGTGAGGTAAAGGGGTTGAGGGAGGGGGAGGTAGTCGTAATTAGGGTACTGAGGGAAGGATATTGCTGAGGAAGCCTTTGGCTCCATAAAAGTAGGGAAGGAGAAGGTCGAGAGGGCTTTGAGGGAAGCGGAGGATGAGTTCAGCCTTTATTGACACTAACGTTATAATCAGGTACTATGCGGGTGACCCTGCGGCGAGGAAGGCCCTAGAGCCTGTGCTTAGTGGTGAAACGGTAGGTTATATTAACAGCGTTGTATTCTCGGAGGCGTTATTTGTTCCTCTCAAAACTCTTGATAGATATGAAGGCCTATGAGCTAGAGAGGAGACCGCAAATAGTCAGGGAAACCCTTAAGATGCTTGAATAAGCAAATAGCCTTCCTTCAAGGATACTTTATCGAGCTAGAAATAGACGAAGAGATTAAACAAGCAGCTCTAGACGTAATGAGGCAATATGAACTACTACCCAACGACGCCATTATAGTTGCCACATGCAAGCACTACAACATAGACACGATAGTAACCTTTGAGGAGGACTTCAAGCGAATACCATGGCTGAAGGTCATACCCTAGGAGCCTCTGCCGTGTTTAAGCGAGCCTAGATACCATAGGCGGCAATTATACGCAATGACTATCAAGACTGAAGGGCTCGACCGCCTTTTAAGGTCTTCAGAACTCGATGTATTCCTTCATAAGACTAGCGATAGTAGTTTAGAATGTTTTTGTGGCGAGCCCGCCGGGGGCTTGAACCCGGGACCTCCGGCTCCGGAGGCTGGCACTTATAAAGAAATGTCCCACTAATTGTTAGTAAATTGGGACAGATAGGTATAGATTTTATACTCATTTCTAGTATATGGGACAGTTGTTTAGGTTCGGCCTCCTTTTAGTAAGGTTTATGGAAATCAAGGGAATTATTTATTTAAGGCAGATCGCTGGGTTAAAGATTCTTGGCTTAGTACTATTCGTCGCGTCGGTCGCTCTTATAAGTCGTATTAAACATAGTACTAGATTGGAGGGTGAAGGCTAGTGGCAAGTATTGATGCTCTTAAAAAAGAGCTAGAAGTATATGAGAGAATGAGAGAGGAGCTTCTTAAGAAGTATCGAGGCAAAGTAGTTGCTATCAAGGATGGGAAGCTAGTAGGAGTCTATGATAGTGAGGAGGAGGCATTCCGGGATGTGGTGGAGAAGTATGGGCTAATACCAGTACTCATTAAGAGGGTTACGGAGAAGGAGAAGCCAGAGGAGATACCATCCTACACCTACGGCCTGCTTGATGTAGTGTTAACAGAATAGCAAAGGGCATGGGGATTACGTTATGCCTGTAATCAATATCTCTTATAGTAGTGCTGAGAGACCTCACTACGATCCCCGCGCACTAATGGTTCTCGGCCCCCAGATAACTGTGGATATTCTTTCACCACTTGTGGTGGAAAAGTGGGCTAAGAGCAGTAAGAAAGAAGTTAAACAAGCACATAACCTAGGAGCACTCATAGATACTGGAGCCTCAGTAACTGGTGTTGATGAGACAGTGCTTAACCAGCTGGGATACCCACCTATAGGTGTGTCTAGTCTAGCAACACCCTCCGGGACAAGCCAGACCGGAGTCTACATGGTAAGACTAGTAATACCATCCCAGAAGGACCCACGCTTCCCACCAAACATACCGAGAATAATAATCGATAACGTAAGAGTCATAGCAGTAAAGCTGGATAGACAGCCATATAAGGTGTTACTAGGCAGAGATGTATTGAGCAGAATGGTAATGGTATACAATGGCCCACAAGCACTAATCACACTAGGCTACTAGAACTCTCCAGCTAGGATAACTTCTTTAACTACCTTCACATAGTCCATAAATAATATATACTTCCCTGAAATATAAGGTATGGCATTAGGAAGCTCAAGAGTATAGTAACCTAATTAAATACTAATTGCCGTAGCAAATAACTAAGCGTAATAAGTTCATTATTAACTTATAGAGTTTAAACCATGAAACTTTGTATAGTAAATAACTTTAAACAAAAACTATAGATTATGCCTATTACAGGGAATGAATTGAGCTTGCTAAGTTACCTGATTATTGAGAGATAAAATTTATTTCACTTTAACTGGTATACCCATGGACAACATGTAGGATAATATATCAGCCATCTCTACTAGTAGGGCCAGCTTTGATGCCCCTGTTCTAAGGTTCCAATAGTTAAGCCTTGTAAGTGCAAGATACTCTTCCGCAATTTTCTTTGCTTCGTCTATGCTATACTCTTTGTTAAGTTCGTAAATTCTTAGAATAACAGGCCTAACGGTTCCTCCTTCCTCTTCCTCACTTTTTCGGGTTTAGAAGCGACTGCCAAGATCTCGTATGCATAATAGCCAAGATGCTTTAGCTTATGCAAGTTAGACAGGGATATAGGCGTGGTAAAACAACTAGTATTCGACTATGTTGTAAGACATGGCAAACTATATCCATTAGTACCCGTAACTCTACAAGCCCGGGAAGAGTTGACCCTATATGCTCTCGTAGATAGTGGTGCTATCATAAGCCCCTTCCCAGAAGACGTTGCAAATGCTATAGGGCTTGACTTAAGTAAGGGGAGACGCTATACCTGACCGGAGTAGGTGGACACATAAAGGGAAAACATATTCTAAGTGTGGAAGTCATGATAGAAGCGTTTAGGTTAAGCATACCGAGAGTATTCATACCATACACACCCATAGAGCTAGCAGTTCTTGGGAGAAAAAGGCTTCTTCGAAGCCTTCGAAATAACATTCAGGGAATGGGAGAAAAAGCTAATAATAAGCCGAGAAACGTACAAACCATTGACAAGATATAACGCATAATACAACACTTAATATGTGGCGGGCCCACGGAGGGCTTGAACCCCGGAGCTCCGGCTCCGAAGGCCTGAGGAAGTATAAGTCATCATGATTCCAGGCAAATGATTATCACTATAAACTACCATGAATTAGAAATTTGGGTTAGGTACCGATAGAGCAGGGTGAGGTGCTTAGGTTGCCTAGAGTGGTTAGAGCGAAGTACGGGGGTACTAATGCTCCTAGAACTCCTCCAGCTCAGGGAGGGAGGTTCTGGTTAGGATAGAAAGGATAGAGAGGATTGAAGATAGGGAGAGAAACCGTTGAATTAACTCCGTAAAGGGTTTCCACCGTGGCTATTTGGTTAAGGTAAGGCTTAGTAAGGTTGGAGATCATATAGTGCTGGGTGGGGAGAGCCCGTGGCTC
>JALWZB010000120.1 GCA_027002995.1 Desulfurococcales archaeon | reverse complement strand
ACCTCAACCTTCCTCAGGAAGCATCTGGGCTTCTCCGACTTCAGGGTTAGGAGGTTCTGGTCCCTCGCGAATATCTACTCGAGGAACACCTACGTTATTTACGAGTATGGGGACGTGAAGTACTGGTTACTTCCGGAGGTTCACAGGAGGTACCTCTTCGCCACCCCGGAACTGGATTTCTTCATGGACGTGTTTGACAGGAGGGAGCACTTCCGGGGACACTGCATTGAACTAACGAACGTCCCCGCACTCTACATCTACTTAGTTGGGAGGATAGGTAATGACGTGATCAAGATTAACTCCCTCTACATACTCTCCCTAATACTTAAGAAGGAGCCTGAATGCTTCAGGAAGATAATGTCCTTCATTGAGGAGCTCCTCATAGGTGGTGGGGAGCCGGACGTAGGCGGCGTCGTTGAGTGCGCCATGCGCATGCTTAAGAGCTGGGACTACTTCAGGGTGTTCGTCCCCCTCCTCCCTGATAGCGTAGAAGCACTCCTCATTAAGTGCCCCGTCCTCAGGAGCTCCTTCCTTAATACGTGAGGTTTTAACCATCCCCGCCTTAATTAACCTCCCTAAAGTCGATGAACGTTATCATGGTAGGGCTTCGGGGGAAGGAACCCCGTCTTCATGGTAGGGGGTTCTTATTTCTTAAACATTCTAATACACTCTCAGGTGAGGCGAATGGTCAGTAACGGGAACGGTGAGAGAGGAGGTGTTGGGGCGCTACTAGCTACCTTAAGAATGGTTCTAGGTAACCCGGCGGTGAGGGGGTTCCTCAGGCAGGCCACAAGGAATGAGGTGTGCGTGTACGGGGATGGGGAGGAGGTTAAGGGACCCATACTCTACCACGCGCTAGCCTCCTTCGCCGGGGAGGCTGTTAACTGCCCGTTAGGGGCTAGGTTCCTCAGCGGGTTAATTAAGTCACTGCTTAAGCTAGGTATTAAGGTGCTTAAGGGTAGGGAGGAGGAAGCTAGGGACGCGCTGAAGGACCCAGCGGTTAGGAGGGGGATAACGCTCGTCCTGAAGGGCATAGCCCTCTACGGAATAACCGTGCCGCAGAAGATGCCGGCACCGTTCCTCATAGTCTGGAACTTCACGAACCTATGTAACTTCAGGTGCAAGCACTGCTACCAGACGGCGGGCAGGCCACTACCGGACGAGCTCAGCCTCGAGGAGAAGCTGGAGGTCGTGGCTCAGCTCGACAAGGCGGGGGTGGCTGCCGTCGCGTTAAGCGGTGGTGAGCCAACCATACACCCCCACTTCCTCCCGGTGATTAGGGAGATATCGAGGAGGGGCATGTACCCTGCGGTAGCCACTAACGGATGGGTCTTCGCGGATAAGGAGAAGCTGCTGGAGGCTAAGCGCGCTGGCCTGAGGTACGTTGAGGTCTCGGTCGACAGTGCTAACCCAAGGAAGCACGACGAGTTCAGGGGGGTTGAGGGTGCTTGGGAGAGGGCGATTAAGGCTCTGCAGAACGCGGCTGAGTTAGGGATATCGCACGCGCTAGCAATGACGGTAACCAGGTTCAACTATGAGGAGGCCCCCGAGGTAATAGACCTTGCTGATGAGTTAGGGTTGCAGAGGATAGTGTTCTTCAACTTCATACCCGTCGGGCGCGGGAAGGAGATAGTTAAGTACGACTTAACCCCTGAGCAGCGTGAAGAGTTCCTCCGCATGATATATAAGGAGATGGGGAAGCATAAGGGCCTACAGATAGTGTCCACCGCCCCCCAGTACGCTAGGGTCACCCTACAGCTAAGCGGGGGTGAGGAGGTATCCCCAGCACACTTCTACGTCGGTAACGACCCGATAGTGAAGTCACTAGCGGAATTCATAGGCGGGTGCGGCGCCGGGAGGATATACGCGGCGATACAGCCGGAAGGCACGGTAACGCCCTGCGTCTTCATGCCCATACCCGTCGGTAACGTGAGGCAGAAGGAATTCAGGGAGATATGGGAGACGAGCGAGGTAATGCTGAAGCTAAGGGAGAGGGCGAAACACGTGTGGGGCTACTGCGCCAACTGCCCATACCTAAACGTATGCGGGGGATGCAGAGCAAGGGCCTACGCATACTTCCGCGACCCACTAGGCCCCGACCCAGGATGCGTCCTCAACAAGAAGTACTGGGAGCAGATACGGGAGGAGCTAGAGATCCTGACGCCTGAGGAGGGAGAGAAGCAGGTAGCGATAAGCAGGTAACAGCCTTAGGCCTAAGCCACCAGAACAACCTCGGCGCGAGTGTCCCAAGGAGAAACAACTGAGTTAAGGCTTCTTCCCCCACATAACCGCCGATTAAAGTGAGGTGGCTCCCTAAAGACCAATCCAATCATTGCTCAAGCTCAGCGATAGCTGGGCGGTCATAGCCGTGAGGAATACGCGTTAAGGGAAATTAAGGGCTTCGGATCGCGCGCCTTAATCAGCCCTTCCTGAGGCTCGCCGTTGCCTCAGCTACCGTTACTAGGGTCTTCGCCAGTGATTCGGCGTCCCTCAACGCCCTCTCATCCCTCAGGACTTCCCTAGCCTCGAAGCCCTCCCCATGAACGCCCCTATGCGCTAGGATCATCCCGTGCTTAAGCATGAAGGCGTGTATGGCCGTTATCGCGGACTCTGCCCCGTAACCCCTGCCCACAACAACCGCCCCGCCAACCCTGTACCTTAGCTTACCCCTGAGGCACCAGGTCCTGTCAATGAATGCCTTCGTCAGGGCTGAGACGTTATTGAAGTAAACTGGTGACGCAACCACCACTATGTCCGCACTCAGGAGAGCTGGTATCACGAGACGCGTGAAGTCATCGGCGATGACGCAGGACCCGCGCTTAATGCATGACCTGCAGCCAGAGCAGGGAGAGAACCTGAGGTTCCTGAGCGCAATTACCTCAACCCTTACTCCCTCCTCCCTCAAGCGATCCATGACTGCCTCAAGCAGGGCGTCCGTATTACCCCCAGCCCTAGGACTCCCGCACACCCCGATGGCGAGCACGCGTTAAGCCACCACCCATTCTTAACTGCTGAACGTTAAACGCTTAACCCCAGCCCTTTAATTGGTTGTACGCCAAGCATTACCGGTGGTGGTGCGTGGCTCGCGACGAGTGTCTTAGGGTGTATGGGCTCAGGCTCCCCGTAATTGAGGGACCCGCCGACCTAGGTGAGCTCGTGGTTAAGGCGGCCGAGGATCAGGGTGTGGGTATCGCGGATGGTGACGTCGTAACGTTGTCTAGTAAGCTAGTCGCTAAGGCTGAGGGCTCGCTAGTCAGGCTTGAGGACGTTAAGCCTTCGGAGGACGCCTTAAGGCTCGCGGAGAAGGTTGGTGAGGATCCGAGGTTCGTTGAGTTAGTTCTGAGGGAGTCCGATAGGGTTCTCGCGGTGATCCCGATGCTCAAGCTAGTTGAGGAGGGGATCGTGAGGCTCGAGAACGTCTCCAAGAACCCGGGCAGGGCCCTCGAAGCGATCAGGAAGTTCCCCGTACTCTTCCTGGTGTGGAGGGGCGGGTCCCTCTGGACCGACGCCGGCATAGACTCCTCGAACCTGCCTGAGGGCTACGTCTCCATACCCCCAAGAAACCTGGATCAGGTAGCTAAGAAGGTTAGGGAACGCGTACGTGAGCTAACAGGGAAGGAGGTGGCTGTGGTGATATGCGATACTGAGGGCTTCCTAGGAGGCTCCCTCGACATAGCTAGGGGGTCCTACGGCATAGAGCCCAGGGACAGGTGCTTCGGCGACCCAGACCTGTACGGCAAACCAAAGTTCGGGGG
>JALWZB010000119.1 GCA_027002995.1 Desulfurococcales archaeon | reverse complement strand
TCCTTACCCCTCACCGAGACGGTGGTGTGTGCCGGCCCCAGCGAGTGGTTTATCACGAATAGCACCGCCTCACTACCCTCACCTAACCACTGAATCACCTCTAACCCTTCATGCTCCGGCCTCACCATCGTTACTGGCTCAAGGCCCGCTACCCTCAACGCGAACGCATACAGCTTTCGGAGCTCGGCCCTGCCCTCATCCGGCCTTAAGTTATCGTAGGCCAGCGCCTCGATGGGGAAGGACATGAGTAGGGAGTTGCCGTCGCCTAACCTAGCAAGGAATAACTGCGGGTCCCCGCCCTTACCCTCACCCACTACTTGGGCTTTGATCGGCTTGAAGAGGTTACCTAGCAACGCAGGGTCCCCTCTCGGAACCTTAATTAGTTCGCGGCCATCACCCACCCTGACCACCACCTCGTCCGGCGGGTGCTTGCCTGGACTGCCAGCAGGTAGGTTGGGGGTCACGCTGAAGAGTTCCTCCCAGAGGTGTGTTGGGGAGTCGTGCGGGTGGTTCGCGTGTCTTAAGTAGCTGTAGTAGAGGCCCCCTCCATCATTCACGAAACGTATTAAGTGCCTCCACGTGGTTGAGAGTAGTGTTGGGATTGACGGGATCATCACTAGCCTTAACCGCTTCGAGAACCTCGTTAGGGAGTCCTCAGGGAGCACGAGGGGGTTCACGCCCATGGTTTTCAGGGCGGCGTACGTCTCGAGGAGGGATGACTTAATCAGCTTAGGGTCGTAGTCTATGAACTCCAAGCCTTCCGCGTACGTGAAGGCGGGGTACAGTAAGGCTACGGGGTCCTTAAGCGGGCTGAAGTTAGGGTATATCCCCCTGCTCTCGAGCTCCTCAAGCAACCTAGAGAATTCCTTCAAGACCCTGGCCTGCGGCTTGAGCTCCCCCTCACTATCGACCACACCGAACCTCAGCTCGAAAGGTTTCCACAGGTAGGGAGGTTCACCCTCAAGGTTGAAGTCGCTGAAGCACCACACGAAGGCTCCGGAAGCGCCATTACCCAGTATGCTTACAAGCACTGACCTCAGGAACTTCCCTATCTCGGCGTTACTGTACTGCGCGCTGCTGAAGCCCAACTCCTCAGCAATTACCGGCGCTTCACCGCCTAAGCTGTTCACGTCTACGGCGAGCGCGTAAGCTAATCCATGCCTGACGGGGTCGGCGTCATAGTAGTAGAGGTGGTACCCGCAGTAGTCACATATCCGCGCTACGTTAGGGGCTTCCGCCCCAGGGCCGGTAACGTCCCCGAGACCCACGAGCTTTCCGGGGTCTAACGACTTAATCATCCTTACCGCAGACTCCACGAACCCTAAGTATTCCTCCCTATCGCGGGGCTTAGCGTAAAGCATCAACTCGTTTGAGAGAACCCACGCCTTAACAGGCTCCAGCGCCTCACCCCCAACACCCCTCACCAGCGCTTCCAAGAACCTCCTCAACCTCCTCAGGAAAGTCACCGAGTAAACGCCGTCGCTTGGCTCGAAGGATATTCCCCAATTCCTGCCACTCATGTGGCCAACCAGTATCGTTGCGAAGCCCGCTAAGCCATGCTCCCCCAGTAGGTTAAGGAACTCAGCTAACCTCCCCAGCACCTCAGGGTGGGGCTCGGCATGCGGGTTAGCTATATCTTGAAGTAGGAGGAAAAACCTGACCGCCCTGACGCCTAGGGACTTGATGATCCTTAAGTCCTCATTAATCGATGCTGGATCCCACCGGAACCACATCCTCGGCCCGGTCTTGCGGGGCCAGTAGTTGAGGCCTAGGATGAATTCCTTACCTAACCTCGCCCAGGTTTTCGGCTGCAATTAAGCACCCGAGTATGTAGAGTCTCCGTTAAGGTAATAACGGTGAGGTCACTCACTCTGAGGCGTGCTTGGCGGCCGTGTCTAGGGCTGCGCGTATCACTAGCTCTAGGTTCTCCCTCATGCGGGGCCGGGCCTCGCCTCCTGTGAAGGCTTCCTCCTCCTTAATCACGGAGTCACTCACCACTAACGCTACGGCCGAGGGTATCCTGCATAGGTGCGTTAAGGTGAAGATCACCGATGCCTCGCACTCCACGCAGAGCACGCCCCTCCTCCTATGGCTTTCAGCCCACTCCCTACTCTCCGTGAAGGTGGATGCGGTGGTCACGATGGTTCCGGGTATTGGGTTGAGGCCGTACTTCCTTAGGCTCCCCTCCAGCTCCTTGAGGAGGCCGTAATCGGGTGTTGCGGGGTAGCCTGGCGGCACGTACCTGTTCGTGAGGCAGTCCTCCCTAACCGACCCTGTGGGGATCAGCACGTCACCTATGCGTAGCTCGTTGCTTAGCGACCCACATAACCCGACCCCTATCAATGCTTTAACCCCTCGCTCGCTAGCCATGGCGACGATCGCTTCCGCGTACCCGCTCCCGCCCGCCGACGCTACCGCGGTGACGTGCTTGCCTCCCCATAACGCGTTGTACGTTCTGATGATGTGTGCGCTCCCCGTCACGTCCTCCATGCCGCCTAACTCACTAAGTATTTTCGGGATTGCTGTGAAGCCCGTTCCTAGGCCGACGACCCACGCATCGCTTAGGATGCTTAGGTTCCCGCCCCTCACGAAGCCTGAGGCGACGACCTTGAACCAGTACTTACTTGAGGTAAAGACTTCACAGCGCATGCCAAGCACCTTCCAGCCTTAGAGGGGCTTAATGATTAAAAAGTTCAGTAATTCAGACTCCCAGCTAAGCCTTACCTCTGAGCCCTCCTCAGCACGAGGTACAGGGCAACGGCAACCACCGCAACCGCCACGACACCCCCGGCTATCACTGGCGCTGGCACCGCTGACGCGGATGGTACGGTGCTTGAGGGCTTAGTTGTTGACGTTATTGATGATGTGGTTGATGTGAAGGTGCTTGACGTTGTTGTCGGTGTTGGTTTAGCTACCGATGTGGTTCTCACACTCGTTATTGATGGTCGCGTCGTGCTTGTCCGTGTTGACGTGGTTAATGGTGTGCTCGTAGTTGATGTAGTTGATGATGTTGTTGTTGACACGGTTGACGAGGTTGTCGATACGCTACTAACCACGTTAATAACTACTGTCTTGTTCGCTGTCTTGCCCGAGAAGTCCTTAGCAGTTATCACTACGGTTACCTTGCCTGGGGTCTTAGGTGCTAGGAACGATATTAAGTATGAGCCGCCATAGAGCATCGGCTTAACGACCTCCCTCTCACCATTAATCATCACCACCGCGCTGGTTTCCTGAACTCCCCACGCCTCATCCTTGACACTGTAGGTTATGTCTATAGATCTACCGACAAGAACCTCATGCGGCGCGCTCCTCACGACTATCGTTGGAGGCGCCTCATCAGGCCTCACGTACGCCACCAGCCTGTAGGTCTTCCCTAGCTTCACTTCCTTGAATTCAGCATATACTGCACAGAAGACGGGCGTGCATCTCCTCCATACCCTGTCCGCGCCCGGGGCGAACACCTTATACTTACCCTCGAAGTTCCTCGGTATCGGGACTGCAAGCACTACGTGGGGTAACATCGCCGCTATCTTCGGATCCGTAATGGTTAGTGCCTCGGCTGATGCCGCTGAACCCACGTTGAGGTAGGCCTTAACGCCCTCAACGCTGTAGGAGGCGTGCCTGTCCCATGGCTTCCCCTCACCGTAGACCTGGACGGTTCCGTTGCCGTACACCTTAATTATTCGGAAGCCATGGTAGTCCTTACTCCTAACGGGCCCCCCTAACGCAGTCGTCACTATGAACCATGTTTTGACGTGATTCGGTCTCTCTATTAGTGCGTAGCTGTCTAGGT
>JALWZB010000118.1 GCA_027002995.1 Desulfurococcales archaeon | reverse complement strand
AGTACGGCGTGCCCGTAGTGATGGTTGCTGGCGACGAGGCGTTAAGGGAGCACGTGAAGAAGCACACGCCGTGGGCGGTGTTCATTCCGCTAAAGAAGGGTGTGGCGTGGTCAGCCTCCCTTAATCCGCCGCTACATGAGATAGTGCAGAAGCTTAGGGAGGGTGTGAAGGGGGCGTGGAACGTCCTAAAATCCGGTAAGGCACGTCCGCTTAAACTCGCTAACGGTGCGGAAGTGCTGATTGAGGTTAAGAGGGAGATTGTGGCTGAGCTCGCGAGCCTTATCCCAGGCGCTGAACGTGTCGACGCGTTCACCATTAGGTTCAAGGCTAAGGACGCTGTCGATGTGCTTAGGTTCGTGGAGCTAGTGACCTTCCTGGGTGTAGCT
The DNA here is from genome assembly GCA_027002995.1 of Desulfurococcales archaeon. Lineage (GTDB taxonomy): Archaea > Thermoproteota > Thermoprotei_A > Sulfolobales > NBVN01 > WAOL01. Next base: position 12,436 of record JALWZB010000118.1, on the reverse strand, counting down.
ACTAAGATGTTGCTACCGAGGTAATCTCTACTCCTCTTCCTCCTCTTCGCCGCCAACCTCTTCTGACTCGGTACTATACCTTTTCATGAAATCCATTAGATCCTCCTCTAGCACTATTGGGTACATTATTAGGAGCGCGTCTCCCGGTTCAGCGACGAGCTTGCCGATATTGTATGGTGTGATAGCTATCCAGTCACCCTGCTTCTTAACGGCCAAGACAGTCGCTCCTAGTTCCTCAAGCTCGTCGGCTAGCTTGGCTATGTTCACTTTTGATGCAACGTAGAATAGCCGAACTTTTTCACCTGATCCCTCAACCATACGTGAAAGCACTTCCTTGTACTCGTCCTTCGCAGGAAGCGTTAACGCGTATGCGAACGCGTCCGTAACGTCCTCAAGCCTAGTCACTAGCGTAAGGAGTGAGAACTTGTCCTTGGAGTCGAGGTTGTTGGAGTCCATGATCATTTCCGAGACCTTCAGCCTTAGCTTGTCGAAGAACATTTCTATCTCCATAACCTCCTCAATCATTTCAGGATCCTGTGCTTTGAGTTGATAGTGGGCTAGGTCATTAAGTAGGTTTATTATGTCTATCATGGAGTCTATGTGACCCATAATTGTTTCTATTCCTGGCGGTGGTTCCATACCTGTTATTTCTTCTAACCCTATGGACTTTAGCAGGTCATTCACGTTCTCCTTCACGCCCGAAAAGTAAACCACGTCGCCTGGACGCACGACCTCATCCTCATCGGGGATCAGGATCCATGCCGACTCCCTTAGTATGGCTATTGGCTCGACAGCGTATTCTTCTTGGATCCAGCCCATCGTCTTGCCTGCCAACCTATCCCCGGGTACCTTCGCTCTGATTACGTCACTTAAGAAGACGTAGTATCGGTAGAGTTCGTTACTTGGTCTGTAACCCATTAACGTTAGGAATGCTAGGTCCTTGAATGCATCCGTTATCTTGTCTACTCCTAAGACGTAGATGTAGAGTGGGAGTGAGCCCATAGCTTTGCTTATGTTATGACCCACGGTTAGTGAGGCATGGATGAGTAACTGGTAAGCGGTGTTGTCGATGGTATTCTCAAGCTCGATAATGTGCCTAGCTACGGTCTCCTCTCCTGAAAGGTAGGAGTACGTACCAAGCTCAATTATGGTTTTCAGGTAGAGGTTCAGCGCGTGCAGGGCGTCGGTAACGGCTATGGGTTCGTATCTTACAGGTTCGTGTTTCAGATGTAGTCTTTTGTGTAGGTCTTCATCTTTACTAGGCCATCTACTCATCCTGCCCTTCCAAACCTCCTTCAACCTAAGTGTCTCTACGGAATTTAAAGTATTGCTAACTCCACCTTACTTCAGAATGTTTGCCGAGCCTAGGAGCTCGCCACGTAGGTTTGTCTTGAATATGAAAACGCTGAGTGCCTTAGAAGCAATCCTCGACTTACCCACGAATAAGTACGCTTGATTGTCCTTGACGTTTAAACCTACGAGGACATGCACTGGTTGCCACATAGTTGGCGGTACTGGTTTATCTAGGCATAGCCCCCTCAGTATGTCCCTGAGTATTCCTAGGTTCACGTGGAGAATACGTTCCCGCACCCTAACGCTGGGATCCGTGAAGGGGAATCGAAGGATGTTTCTCTGCTGACGGGGCTCCACGTACTCCTCAGGAATGTTCTCCTCCAGTAACTTGAGTGCTGTTGATGGGTTAGAGAGAGCGCTCCACAACCTTGATGCGTCGGAAAGCAGCCCTGACATGCCTTGCTCGACACGTTCAATTATTCTCGCGCTGAAGGAGGGTTCCCCCACGACCTGCGCGTTCCTAGGTAACCTCCTGATGAGGAGGAACCTAGCGACGCTGGAGTTAAGTTTGGGTGCAACGTAACAGTCAATAAGGTACTTATCCCTCCGTCCCTTACATCCGCCGAACTCAGCTATTGCGGCCGGCAACCAAACGAACGCTAGCCTGCGTTGGTCATCAACACTGCCCGGCTCAGCCCATATGAACGTCGTTGACACCGTTGAGAGGGTTCCTACAGCTCTTATTAAGGTATTTATGGAGAGCTAACCATTTTATTTCTCTTCATGACACGTAGGGTGGCGAGGTAGTGGAAATTATGAAAGAGGAAAGGGTGCTCCTCCCCGAGCGGCAATACCGTTTGGTTAAAGCGTTAGCGGACATGGAGGGAAGAGCCGAAGCATCACGACTTGCGGAAGCTGTCGGTAGGAAGCAAAGTGACATAATGAGAGACCTAGCTGAACTTGAGTCCAAAAACTTAGTTAAGGTTCTCCGGGTTAAGATCTGGCATGTGTGCCTTTCACCCGACGGTAGAAGGTATTTAAAGGAAGGGTTACCGGAGGAGAGGCTGCTCAAAATCGTTAAGGCGCGGAGAGAGTTCCCGTCAGTTAAGGAGTTAGCTGAGGCCTGCGGTCTAAGCAGGAATGAATTCGCGGCGGCTTTCGGCAGGCTCAGGAAGTACGGTGTGGTTAAGGTTGTTTCTGGTAAGGTGATTTACTCTGGCGACGGTGTTGAGAAGTTACTAAGCGACATAAGGAGAACAAGGGAGTTACTGGGGAATATCTCAGAGTGCATTCATGTGCGTGAGTTACCTGAATGGGTGGCGGAGCTTAAGCGACGTGGTATGGTTGAGGTTACCGAGAGTAGGGTCGTAGAGGTTGAGGCTACGGAAACCCTTAGGGAATTACTGGAGGCGGGGAGGGTATCCGAAGCCCCCCTAATAACTAGGATCACGTCAGAGGTCATCGTAAGCGGTAAGTGGAAGGGGGCGATACTTAAGGAGTTCGACCTCAGCATCGAGGTCCCTGTAAAGTACCCCAGTAGGAAGCACCCGTACGTCGAGTTCCTCAACCACGTCAGGGAGGTTGTCGAGTCGATGGGGTTCGTCGAAGCTAAGGGACCTCACGTGGAGACGGCCCTCTGGAACTTTGATGTCCTCTTCGTCCCGCAATACCACCCGGCTAGGAGGGAGAGCGACGTTTACTTCGTCGCTGGGGAGACCGTAGGTGTTGTACCCTCTGACGTGCTGGAGAGGACGCGGGAGGTTCATGAGAGGGTATGGAAGTACAGGTGGGATCCTAGGGAAGCCCTGAAACTCGTCCTGAGAACCCACACAACTCCTGTGTCCATGAGGACAATATACTCTAGGAAGGAGGGAGAGTACAGGGTATACTCACTAGACCGGGTCTTCAGGCCGGACACGCCTGACCCAACCCACCTAATGGAGTTCCATCAGCTCGAAGGCATAATTGTTGGGAAGCATGTGACGTTCAAGCACTTGCTGGGGTTCTTCAAGGAATTCGCTAAGAGGTTAGGGTTAGGGGAGGTAAGGTTCAGGCCCGCCTACTTCCCGTTCACGGAACCCAGCGTTGAGGGTTACATAAAACACCCTAAGCTAGGGTGGATAGAGGTGTTCCCCGGAGGCATGTTTAGGCCGGAGGTACTCTACGCTGTCGGGCTGAAGAATCATAACGTTGCGGCGTGGGGTATAGGTATTGATAGGATAGCGATGATGGTTCTAAACATGAACGACATCCGTAACCTCTACACGAACGATGTCGACATAATTAGGTCAACACCGCTTCCGAAGGAGGTGATGCGTTAATGCCGATAGTTGAGGTCTCACTCACGGATCTTCAAAGACTTGCCAAGAAGAACATTAGTAGTGAGGAACTACTGAAGGCACTGGAGCTAATGAAAGGTGAGGTGGAGGAGGTTAGCGGTGATAGCATAGTCTTTGAGGCAAGCCACGACAGGCCGGACCTATTCTCGGCCGAAGGCCTCGGGAGGGCATTACGGTACTTACTGGGGGTAGAGGAGCCTCCCAGCACTCCCCCCGTGAGTGAGGATACGGCCAAGCTCAGGATAGTTAATCCCCCAAGGTACAGGCCCTACGCATACGTATCCATAGTTAAGGGTGTTGAACTAGACGATGAAGCCATAAGGCAGCTATTCCAGCTTCAAGAGAAACTACACGCCACGTACTGCCGTGACAGGGCGTTAGTATCCATAGGTCTCTACGATCTGGACAAGGTGAAGCCCCCAATAATCTACACGTCAGTTAGTGATGGCCGTTATGTCCCGCTAGGCTATTCTGAGGAGATGAGCCTCAAGGAAATCCTTGAGAAAACCGAGAAAGGCGTGAAGTACGCCCACCTAGTTAAAGAGGGAGAATACCCTCTCCTCACAGACTCCGAAGGCCAGGTGCTATCATTCCCCCCAATCCTAAATGCGGAGTGGAATAAGGTCACCCCAGAAACCAAGAACGTAATCATAGACGTGACCGGTACGGAACCCCACCTAATGATGCGTGTACTGAATGTCGTGACCTACGCAGTCCTTGAAAGGGGCTACGGCAAGGCCCTCATAATGAGGGCGAAGGTGATCGGCGGAGCCCCAGACAACCCCTACCCAACAACCCCTCATCTAGAGGGGAAGTTGTTCAGCGTTCACGTTGAGGATGTAGAGTCCCTTCTCGGACTACGGGTGAGCACTGAGGACATACCAGTACTGCTGAAGCGCATGGGATACGCAGTTACCTCCATTACCTCAGACGGTGTTAAGGTCTGGGTGCCGCCATACAGGGTTGATGTACATGGTGTCGTAGACATAATCGAGGACCTCGCCATCTCGTATGGATATAACGAGCTCCCTACGGAAACACTACCTCCAACGCACTTTAGCGGTAGGTCGAGCATAGAGCGCCTAACAAGGATTATTAGAGATATAATGGTTGGGCTAGGATTCAATGAGGTCGTGAACTTCATGCTAATAGATCCTGACATCTTGAAGTTAGCCACCGATGAACCCTTCGTCACCGTCGCTAACCCGAAAATGAAGACCTACTCTGCTCTCAGAAACTGCATGCTTGCCTCAATACTGATTGCCGGTAAGGTAAACTCGGAGAAGATGGGTGAGGTTGAGGTCTTCGAGGTAGGGGACTACGTCATCCCTAAGCAACATGATGCCGAAAGCGTACGTGGTATGGCGTTCCTGCTCATGGGCGATAAGTACACGCTCACCGATGGACTGGTAACGGCTAAGTCCGTAGCCCTAACACTAGGGCTAGAGTACAGGTTCGAACCATACGAAGGTAAACCATACATCCGTGGGCGCGCAGCAAAGGTTTTCCTCAACGATGTAGAGGTCGGGCGAGTAGGGGAGGTACACCCAGAGGTTCTGGTGGAGCTAGGGTTAACGAAGCCTGTGGTTGCCGGTGAATTTAACCTAACTAAGATCCTTCGTGAGATCATTGAGCGCAAGTAGAGGCTAGTTGCCCGTAAGATTCTTTGGAATCTACGGCTTCTGCTTGATGAGCTTCCGGGCTTCAGCAATCACCTCCCTCGCTACCTTAGGCCCGAAGCCCGGCAAGCCCTCTAGTTTTGCGGGATCTACGGCAGCTAGCTCCTCGATACTTCTGATGCCTGCGTTGTAGAGCGCCCTAGCCCTCACCCTACCGATGCCCTTCACTTTAGTCAGGTCTAGGAGGTCTTCCTTGACGCCGTACCTAATCCTTAGTGAGAGGGTCCGTAAGGCCTTAGCATGATACGTGAGGTTGACTGCCTCACACACCCTTGAGGCAGCGTAAGTTAACCACTCGGCTGTCTCAACAAGTGTTCTCAAGTCACCTGAACCTACGTTGTAGGCCTCAATAATGCGCTCCTCGGACTCCTCCTCAATCCATGCATTCAGGATTCTGGCAACCTTGTATGCCCTAAGCCACTCGAAGTAGTCAACACCAGTAACTGGTTCAGGTATGTGACCGTACTCTACCGCAGCGTTCGCTTCCTCCTCAAGCGCCCTGTAACCAACCACCCTAACCCTGCTAAAGTCAGGTGTCATGGCTATCAAAGCAAGATAATACATTGGGTGGACTACTGGCAACGTCTGCTTGAGACCGTCAATAATAATTATTGCGGTGATTGGGTCTATGTAGAGCCTACTCACGCAACTCCCTAACCTAGTGGCCTTCAGCTCTGTCCCACTCACACTGACCATCCCCATCTCTATGAGTCGATCTAGGATGTACTCAACGGAGCTTTCACCGGCCTCCTCACCTAGCTGCCTGTACGCTAGGGTTCTGCTCATGATGTCATGAAGGGATCTGAGGCTTTCGGCATCCCCCGAAGCAATCAGTGCTAGCACATGTATACGCATAGCTCTTTCATTAATCAGTGAGGAATGAACTACTTCGGGTGTGCCGTTAATGTATCTCCACCCTTCACTCTCGTTTTTCACGTCAGCCAGTACGGCTTCCCCGTAAGGATCGTACTGAGGTCTACCGGCCCGGCCAGCCATCTGCTTGTACTCCGAGACGGAGATGGGGCGCATGTAACCCTCAGAGTACCTTCTAGTGTAGATGACTACTCTGCGGGCAGGCATGTTAATACCTGCAGCGAGCGTTGGTGTGGCTGTTACAACCTTGATTAAACCTTCCCTAAAGCCTTTCTCAATCACTCTCCTAGCATTCATCGAGAGCCCTGCATGATGGTACGCGACACCGTGCATTATGAGGGGCGCGAGTGACTCAACCTCCGTTCTCGGTGAGCCTTCCTTGAGCTCACTGATGAGTTGGGAGGTGCCCGGCTCGTTAGGAAGCAACTTACTCAGGGTGCGCGCAGCTGATTCAGCCCTGTTTCTGGCCTGCAGGAATATTATTGCTTGATAGGACTCCCTCAGAGCTTGAAGGGCGGTATGCTTAATTAGGTTCCCATCCTTGACTTTCTCCACACGTCCGTCCTCGAAGACTATCTCGCGGCGACGCTTGTTGTAGAAGCCCTCAATGAGCTTCACAGGCCTCCAGTCACTAATCACTAGCTCAGCATCAAGCCACTCAGCTATCTCTTCAGGGTTACCTATAGTTGCGGACAACCCAACTACCTGCGCACCTATGCGGGAAGCCTTAACGACGATTAACTCCACTATGGGTCCTCGATCCCTGTCACCTATCATGTGCATCTCATCAACTACCACGACACCGACACGCGCTAGCCAGGAGGGCTTCAGCCGAAGTATTGAGTCCAGCCTCTCGTACGTGGCAACAATCGCGTCATACTTACCCAACCACTCACCCGGCTCGTCATAGTCGCCTGTACTTATGCCAACCTTAAGCCCTAACCTCTCCCAGAACTTGAATTCTTCGTACTTCTCACTAGCTAAGGTCTTCAGGGGTGTGACGTAAATACCTATGCGCCCGTCCAAGAAAGCTCTCAGTAAGGCAAGCTCGCCTATTAACGTCTTCCCACTTGCTGTGGGTGCCGTAACTAGTATGTTCCTTCCCTTGAGTAGTCCTGCCTTAATCGCGCTTGACTGAGGGGGTGTGAGCTTACGTATTCCCCTTTCCTTCAGTAGGTTTACAACGCTCTCAGGAAGCCCCTCCTGTGTCAGGGACTCTACGTCGACGAACATTTCTTCATCACTCAATTACCTGTGGCCCCGCTTCAGCCATATTCTGACTCAGCGTAAATTAAGGTTAGGTCCAAGGTAATCACTCGAGGTTGACTTCAGGTATTACCAAGCTAACAGCAGTTCATTTATTGAGAACAGATATAAAGTACTTGAATGTAAACAAGTATCAAGGAGACCAAAAAGAGGAGAGGTGATGGATAGTGAGTAAGACGTTACTGGGGATATCCTACATACTTCTAGCAATACCCTACATAAACATCATAGGCGCAATTCTGCTTCCCATAGCATGGATCGTTGAAGGTCGACGAAGGAAAAGAGGGCTCTGGACAGCTACAGGCATACTTGGTCTGATATCAATAATACTAATCATCGTAGGCATGGTGGCGTTAATAGGCGCGTTGCTCCCCTTAATAAGTTCCCTACAGCACGAAATCACCATAGGACAGGGTCAACCCCCGCAAGCCTTTCCCGGGAACTTCACTGAGGGATTACTTAAGAAGACACCGGTAGGGCTAGCTGGGATAGCCGTCATAGCTATAGCCTCACTACTCTATGTGGTCTACTTCATACTGATGCTGGCGTCACTCTACCAGGCAGGATCCCTCTACAGATCCGGCCTCATAAAGGCGTCCGCCATCCTCTACATTGCTGGGATAGTGGTGGCGATACTATTCGTGGTTTTCGTCATTACTCAAGCAACGTCGCATGCCGCAAGCGGGGCTGGAGGAATGTTCGTCGGCGGCTTGCTGGTAGGTGTTATAATTGCTGGGATACTGCTGTTCATAGCGAACATACTTGCTGGCATAGGATTCCTAACAGCTAAGGAGCCCGAGGAACAGCAGTACTACGCGTACGGGTATGCCCCATCGGCAAGTGAAGGTACCGTACAGACTGGCGGTGGGGGTTAAGCACCAGTTAGTTTTCCTTCGAACCCTTTTCCCTGCCTTACACCCATATTAATCCAGAGGGCATCACCTTAGCACGGGAATCCTCCTAAACATTCTTGTTTCAATGAAGCCTGTTCCATCCACGTCGGGCAGGACACGCACACCCACTACCCTATCCTTAACCTTGTGAGCGGCTAACGCGTCAAGCATTAGCGAAGCCAGTAAGGTTGGGTCATCGGGAACGGCAATCATGTCAATACCAGCAACACAGTAAGCAGCTAAGTAGGTGAGGTCACGTAAACATATTTTCCCTTTGTCGGCAAGTTCGAGTAACTTACTGTCCTCACCCACAGGAAGCATGAGCTCGTTGAAACCAACGCTCCTCACTCCAGCTTTTCTCACTGCCGCCGCGATTACTTCATTAATATGTCGTATTGCCCACGCACTCCCAGCGGAGGGGAACGGGAGCTTCAGAACACGCTCTATTATAGGTACCACGGACTCCTCCATCCATGGCGAGAGTGAAGCGTCGATACCTAAGTAGCTCACGCCGTGCTCCTCGGCAGCTTCCCTCACAACACCTTCCACCTTCCTCAAGAACTCCGCCACCACATCAACCCACTTACTCATGGGGCTTGAGGCAAGTAAATCCACGTACCTTAAAGCAACGGTAACCCCACTCCTCAAAGGGACAGATAGCGGGTAATACGGTGTTTCGATAGGCGCACCGATGGAGAAGGCAAGCCTAGTGGTCGCCTCGACCCCTAAGTCGTGGGCGACTTCCCTAAGTATGTTCACAGCCTTTCGAATATCCTTCCTTCTCGTAACTATTATTGAGGCGTAAGAGTTACTGCACCTGAGCGCATTCTTTAATTCCTCAACCTCAACACGGTACATCCTAGACTGGTAAGCTGAGAAAATTATGTTCTCGCTACATAATCTATCAAGGATCTCGTTGTTCACACCGCTACTCAACGTTAACCTAACGTCCCATACCCTAATACCCCTATTCTCAACGCTATCCTTGATACTCATCGCTACGGAAAGGGCTCCCTCAACATCACCTGTGTCTTTGACGTTGAAGGTGAGGGCCCTGATCATAGGCAAGGAATCTAACCTCTTTTATATTAGGCCTTCAGCACTTAATACTTTTTAAAAGTCCCGAACACGAGGTCACGTGCGGCTTAGGGGTGACGGATTAAATTTATCACCTCTGGTCAGGCAAATAGCGTGGATGAGCGGTGCGGTCGTAGCTGAGCCCACGCGATGATGTCTGGCGGGCTTTAGCGACACATGCGGTGAATGGTTAATGGGCTCAGTAGCGTTGGTGTTTGGTTACGGGCGAAGGGTGAAGTACAGCGTAAATGTGTTAGTGGGGGCTATCGAGCAGGAGTTAGGGGGCTCAGTAGATATTTTCGTAGCTCCTCTGAAGGCTATTCCTAACTTGCTGGTGAGCCTCGTTGAGGAATACGGTAAGAAGCGGGTAATATATGGTCAAACATTAATCACGACTGAACTACCTGAGACAATTAACGATATCATTAAGGCAGTAACTATGGCTCGGAGGATTGGTGCAATACCTGTTGCCGGAGGTCCTCACGCTACCGGGGACCCTTACGGGACACTACTTTCACTTGGTTTCGAGTACGTCTTCATGGGGGATTCGGAGGAATCCTTCACTCAATTCCTAAGGGAAATTGTCGAAGGAGGCGACCCTAAGTCCGTGAGGCCAGGACTCGCCTATATTGACGAGGAAGAGTTCATAATAACTGACAAGGGCAGGGTGCGTGACTTAGACAGGTTCCCCGCGTTCGCCTTAAAGCACAGGTTGTTTAACCCCATAGAAGTGACTCGCGGATGCCCCCACGCCTGCAAGTACTGTCAAGTTAGCTACGCCTTCGGCGCGAGATACAGGCACAGGAGCATAGATAACATAATACACCACGCTGAATTAATGGTGAGCAACGGCATCCGAGACTTGAGGTTCATAACGCCCAACGCCTTAGGCTACGGGGCGCAGAATGGGAAACGCGACTTAAGTAAGGTGGCTGAGCTCCTGGGGAAACTCCAGAAACTTAGGACGAAGGGGGCTAGGATATTCTTCGGCGTATTTCCCTCGGAGGTAAGGCCGGAATTCGTGGATAGAGAGGCGGCTCTACTACTCAAGGAGAGCGTCGACAATAGGAGGGTGATAGTGGGGGCTCAATCAGGGTCAGATAGAATGCTTAAGGAATTACATCGGGGACACACGGTTGAGGACGTTACTAACGCGGTAATTCACTTAAGGAGTGCGGGCTTCGATGTCGACGTGGACTACATCTTCGGTCTCCCTAAGGAAATCGAGGAAGATGTGAGGGAAACCCTAGAGCACATGAGGAAATTAATTAGGCTGGGTGCTAGGGTGCACGCGCACGTATTCCTTCCTCTCCCAGGAACGCCTTACTCCTTTGAAAAACCCGGGAAAGTTAGTGAATGGTTAAGGAAAGAACTCTTCAAGTTGCTGGGGAAGGGCGCTATGTACGGTCAGTGGGAAGCACAGGAAAGACTAGCCGCGTCCGTAGCTAGGTTAAGGGATTTGGGAGTAATCATCATAACGCGTAAGAGGGCTCAGGAACTGATTTCACGCTTCGGAGGAGTCAACGTCCCGCTCGCCCCCAAGATCCTCCAATACGCTAAATGGTGAGTAGGGGCAGACCTCTTTATAGGGACATAACCGACACTTCCTCCTACTTACCCACCCAGGCTCGGGAAATATCCCATCCCTTATGTCCTTCAATAACTTAAGGTACTTCACCAGCAGGTCATTATCGTACCTAAGGCTTACTGTCTTGTTTATGTATCGGAGCCTCAACTCGATCCGCTCTATCTTGACGCCGTGAACCTTACTTAATATGTAGGCGTACGCCATAACCTGTAGCGCGTCCCCCAACCACACGCCGTTAACCACGCAAGGGGACTCGAACCTAGGGGCTTTCCTGCTCTTGAACTCCTCAACAATTAACGTGCCGTTAGCACCGTTAATCCTGTAGCTGTCGGGCTTACCTACAAGCACCACGCCTAACTCATCAACCCTAGCCCTAAGCAGTTCCTCCTTAACCCACCCAGGACGCAGTATGTGATGTATCGCGTGAGCCAAACGTCCCAACCACGCCCTAAGACGTAACGCTAGGGGTTGAGGAGCGGGGGTGTGGACATCGAAGAAGTAAAGTGTGGGACAGAAGCCCAGCTTCCTTAGCTCACTTGGCGTGACTACGGCCTCCTTCTTACTCTGCTCCATGGTCCCAGCATCACCGCAGACGACACGCTACTTTCACGGTTCCCATCATTACACTGTTTTTAAATAAAGATCCTCGCTGAGTGCAGGGTACCGGGTGTGGTTATGTAGCTTTCGCTGAATACCCCAGGCAACCTTCCTAGCAAGCCCCGTTACCGAGTACTTTGGGCGGGGAGTTACTAGGCCTTTCCGGAGAGACTCTAGGACATCATCTAGTGTAAGGTCCGGAACCTCAATGAGTGTCCTAGCCACACCCACCATTTCAAGCACGTGGGCGTCTGAACACGCTATGCACGGCTTTCCGGATGCGCGGCAATGTATCCAAGCCATGGTGTTGGTGATCAGGTCGCTACCCATGTTAAAACACTCTATGCAGTCCCACAGATCTTCCCTTACCCGCCACCCTATACCTAACCTCATGACATCGAAAGGGTGGGCAGGTATGAGGACGCAGCCATTGTCGTTGGCGAGTTCGCGGAGCGCCCTAGGATCCTTAACCACTGGTATGGGGTCCCTGCAGAGCACCAGTACGTCCCCCCACACGGTCCTGACTTCAGCACCAGTAATTACTAAAGGCACTCTACCAATCACGTACCTCCTAGCGATCAAGGATCCGGCAAACGTGTCGTGATCAGTGATCGCTATGACGTCTAATCCGACGGCCCTAGCACGTAGGACGACCTCTCGTGGGTGTGCTCTCCCGTCGCTAGCTTGCGTGTGGATGTGGAGATCCGAGTGAGCAATCATTCCTTCTTCATCCTCTGACGTACACGGGCCCAGGCAACCATGTAGGAGAGGGCTCTGGCGGCTTCCTCTGGCGTTCGGAATGACGGTATCCTCGCCTCATGCTCGAACATC
>JALWZB010000117.1 GCA_027002995.1 Desulfurococcales archaeon | reverse complement strand
CAGTTATCGTCGTGGTTATGGTGGTTATGGGAGTGCCTGTTGCGGCTAGCCCGGACACGTTTATCGGTGCCTTAACGGTGTCTAGGACGAGCCTCTCCCCATTAATGATTGCTGAAAGCGTTACGTTAATGAATGCCCCCTTAACCAGGGTTAGCTTCCCCTCACCACTCACGAACAGGTATAGCTTGCTGTACGTGCAGTTAATCTTCGGGGGATTACCTACCTTTAATACGAGGGCGTGGGTGCCGGGAAGGGAGAAGCGTGTTGCGTTCCTCCCGCAACTGAATGTCCTCGTGAAGTTATGTGGGCCAGGAGAAAGCACCTCGAAACTCGTGTAGGGTACTGAGAAGCTCGAAGCAGTAGTCACCACCCTAGGGGGCCCCGTTAATAGGGCAAAAACGCCGGCACACACTAAGACCAAGCCGATGACCAGCAGGACCGCGTCACCACGCATGAACGAGTCACCGCATAACCATATAAAGAGAAACCCCTTAAAACCTTCCATGCATCTTACTGTTAAGGGTTAGCTTATTTTAAGGTAAGCTTTTCTCCCTCGATCCCTAGTTAGTTTTGGGCGGTCAGGACGCCGGGTGTTACGCGGAAGATTCAGGTTGTCGGTAATTCGACGTTCGTGGTTAGCTTGCCGAAGAACTGGGTTAGGATGCTGGGGTTGAGGCAGGGTGATGAGGTAGTTATTGAGCCCTTGGCTGATGGGAGCTTGAGGGTGTTGCCGGCTGGGAGGGGGCGCGGGAATCACTTCGCCGTTGAACTCACGGTTAGGTGTGGGGATAACTTGTCTTTAGTGACTAGGAGGATAATAGCGCATTACCTGGCCGGGGCTAGTGAGGTTAGGGTGAGGTTCGCTGATGGGGGGTGCGGGGATCTTGCGGAGGCCATCGTTGACGTGGTTAGGGGGAAGATACTCGGTGTTGAGATCCTGGATCAGACGAACGACTCGATAACACTGTACACCGTGCTGGACAGGGAGTTCACGGACTTCGAGGTGGTGGTGAGGAAGCTCTTCAAGGCCGTAAGCTTCATGGCTGAGGCATTAATTGCTGGGCTGGAGAAGGGTAACGTCACGGTGCTTAAGAACGTGTTCAGGAGGGATGACCTCGTCGATAAGCTCTACCTATTCATACTGAGGTACTTGACGGAGTGCCTCCTAACGCTTAAGACGGACATGAGGTTCACGCCGCCTGAGACCCTCCACCTGCTACTGGCTAGTAAGAGTGTTGAGAGGCTGGCCGACCACGTGGCCGCCATAGCCCTTCACGCGTTAAGCTTGGCGGAGAGCGGGAGGATGGACGTCATTAAGCCTGTGATGCCCCTGCTGAAGGGGGTGCCTCAACTCCTTAGTAAGCTCTCCAAAGCCTTCACAGAGCTCAATCAGTCATACGCTGAGGACGTAATCATTGAGGCTAAGGAGGGAAAGAGGAGGGAGAAGGAGGTTAGGAGTAAGTGCTTGAGTGAGGGTGCGCCACCGGAGCTGAGCTACGTGCTTGAGAGCGTGAGGAGGATCTACGCGTACGCCGTGGACATCGCTGAGGCGGTAATGGATGTTGTCGCCATAAGGTCCTTCCGCACCTCTACCCTAGGACGCGGCACCACTAAATAGCTTCTTAGTGAAGGGATGGTGAGGTCTTGACGCGACCTCAGTTACGCGGCCGTACTCCACTATCCTCCCATCATACATTACCGCCACGTAATCCCCCACCCTCAGCGCCTGTTGCGGCATGTGGGTAACTAGGACCACGGTCATTCCTTCCTCCCTGACCAAGCGCTTCAGCGCCTCCTCAATTAACGACGCGTTACTAACGTCTATGTTCGCGGTGGGTTCATCTAGCAGGAGGATCTTCGGCTTCATAGCTAATGCCCTAGCAAGGCATAGCCTCTGCTGCTGCCCGCCGCTAAGGCTTAGCGGCGGATCCCTCAACCTGTCCTTAACCTCCTCCCAAAGCATCGCCTTCCTTAAGGCCCACTCCACGATCCTGCGGAGCTCACGCTTACTCCTGGCGACGCCGCACACCTTAGCCGCTATGGCGACGTTATCGTATATGCTGAGGTGAGGGAAGGGGTTAGGGATCTGGAACACCATCCCCACCCTCCTCCTCAGCCAGTAGGGATCGACGGCGTATGCGTCGAGGCCCAGCACCTCAACCCTACCCTCAACCCTAGCTCCCGGCACTAGGTCAAGTAACCTGTTGATCGTCCTTAACAACGTGCTCTTGCCGACGCCGGACGGCCCGAGCACGACGGTCACGCTACCCTCCGGCACTTCCAGGTTAACGCCTTTAAGCACCTCCCTACCACCTAACCTAACTCGGAGGGACTCAACCCTAACTGCGTGCCTCACGCCTCAACACCCCTCACGCATAGCTGAACAATGAGTGAAATAATGAGGTAGGATGCAAGGATCGTTAAGGCGGCTCCCCAAGCCACCTCCCTCAGGTTGGGGTACGGCATCATGGCGAAGTTATAGATGAGTAGTGAGGCAGAGTCACCGGGCCCGAGCACCGACGTCGGGTAGTAGTACCTTGCCGATCCAAGCGTGAATAGGAGGGGGGCTGTCTCACCCAACGCCCTAGACACGCCGACAAGCACGCCCACTAAGAGGCCCTTCCTAACTATGGGTGCGGCCACCCTCAAAGCAACCCCCGCCTTACTTAACCCTATCGCGTAGCCCGCCTCCCTGTAAAGCCTCGGGACGCTGCTCAAGTAAGTCTCGAAGTGCGTGGTTACGTATGGAAGCATCACTATAGCCAGTGCCAAGGACCCTGCGAGGATTGAGGGCGTGCCCATAGGCACCACAACCAACGTGTACACCACCATGCCCGCAACGATCGTCGGCAACTCGAGCAGGCCCTTAACCAGTGCCCGCAACGCCCTCGACACGGGGTTCTCAGGGAACTCCGTAATCAGTAAGGCAAGGCAGAACGCTAGCGGGACGCCCGCAAGGGTTGAGAGCACCGTGAGTAGCACCGTGCCTAGCAGGGAGGGCCCCGCACCACCCAGCTCGCCAGAGCCTGGGGCCGGAGGCAGTGAGGTGAGGAACCGGATAATCCCTACCGACGCGATCGCCTTAGCACCACGCACAACGGTGGAGGCGATGATTGCGGCGTACGGCACTAGCCCCCCTAGCGTTACCACCCCTGCAAGCACCGCCACTAACGCGTTGAGCACCTTATCCCTACTCAGCCTCACCCCATACACCTCCTCCACCTACTCATTAAGGTTAGTCCCAAGATGTTCAGGCACATGCCTATAGCCAGTAACGTTGCGCCCGCCGCGTAGAGGGCGTTAAGCATGAGGGGGTATGAGGACGCCTCGGGGAAGTTATTAGCTATTAACGAGCTAATAGTCTGGCCGGGAAGGAAGATGCAGTAAGGCATGCTGTTAACGTTACCCACCACCAACGAAACAGCTATAGTCTCCCCGGCCGCCCTCCCAAGCCCTAGGAGGAGCGCGCCGATCACGGCGGGCCAGATCATGCGCAGGAACTCCCTCGCCATTAAGTAGGGCCTCGCACCAATGGCGAGGAGGGCTTCCCTATACCTTAACGGGATGCCCACGTACGCCTCGTTAATCAGCGCGAACACGTAGGGAGTGATCATCACAGCTAACAGCACCCCTGCCGTGAATACCGTCCACCCGCTAACGGGTGAGCACGCGAATAGGGGAAGGAACCCTAGGTACTTATGAAGAGGGACCATGACGTAGCGCCTCAGCATGTTGGGGAGTACCGTAGCGCCCCAAAGCCCGTACACTATTGACGGTAACCCACCCATAACGGTCATTAAGGATGAAACCACGCGTGACACGCCCGCACGGCAGTACTCGTTAAGGAATACCGTCATGGAGAGCGATACTGGGAGCGCGACCAACGCAGCGATGATTGAGGTCACGAACGTGCCTGCGAGCGCTGGGAGGATCCCGTAAACAACCCTTCCCGGAT
>JALWZB010000116.1 GCA_027002995.1 Desulfurococcales archaeon | reverse complement strand
GTCTCGTACACCTTAAACCCTCTACTCTTGTAGAAGTTCAGCGTCCTAACGTATGGCTCGTAATCCCCACCACCATAGGTCTTAACGGTCAGGACACGCTTCCCTCTACCGCAGGCATACTCCTCAGCCTTCCTCAGCAGTAGGGTCCCGTATCCCCTACCGTGGTAATCCCTCTCCACCGCCAGCCACAGTATCTCGCAGCAACACTCCCTCTCCTCAAGAATTATGAAGCCCCGAACATCGCCTTCATCCTCAATAACGAAGCCCGGGAACCTAAGGGCATCATTAGCAATACTGGCGAGGGCGTCGCTAGTGAACCACTCACGTAAACCACTAACTATGCTTATAATGCGATCCACGTCTCCGGCTGTCAGTGACCTGATGACTGGCGGCATAGGAGGGACTCCCAATACCTTACCGGATCGACTAAATAAGAGGAGGGCTATGTTTTGCAATTATTATGTCAACAACCAATGTGGTTTATGGGTTGCGGGGAACCCATTACCTCGTTAAGTATTGAGTATCCCCTCTCTCACTATGATGTCAGTGCGTAGCTTATGCTTCTTAAGGAATGATTCGAACGTTGGGTCCTTCATGAGGAGCATTGCCTTCTCATGGATGGCGGTGGCGTAAAGTATGTTGTCAAACATGTCGTCGTGCCCGAGTACCTTGAGCTTGATTGCCGTTTCTAAGTGCTCTCGCCTGGGCTTGATTAGTAGGATATCTGTCTCTAGAAGGAGCGCTTCAAGCGCCTCAATTACGGGGAGCGGTATTTCTCTTAACCTCTCCTTCCTCATGTTCTTGCCGATCTTCCCGAGTAGCTCAGTAATTAGGAGCTCTGGATACATGAGTACGTATTCTTTATTGCTTAGCTTATACAGGAGGTCGTTATCTATGTTGGTCACGCGGATCCCGAATAGGGGGAGGATGTAAGCGGTATCTATAACTACTCTTCTATTCACTCACTCTCCCTCAGATAACTTAATGAGTTCCTCGGACTCGGTCTCAACCTCCTCGACGGTGGTTTCGCTCCAGTAACGCCTCCTCACCAGTAGCTTGGGTATGGGACCCAGGATTATTCTCCCGTCCCTTACCTCCAGCAGTAGCTTATCGCCCTCCGAGATATTGAGTTGCTCAGCCACCGCTTTAGGGATGTAAATCGCCAGCTTCTTAGACACCCTGACTACCTGACCCAATATGATTCACCAGGATTTACCTGGTTATCCAGGTAAAAACGTTTAAACTTCGTGGACCCTGCCGAGGGTCTTAGGCGGTTACCTCCCGCGCTCTGCCCCCTAACCTCATGATGGATTGCTATGATGACCTCGGCTAGGGCGGCGGCCTCAGGCCCTACCTCACCACACACCAGTGGGTTTCCGTCCCCAAACACTATCCTAGTCAGGCCGGCTGTCGATAGTGCGTATGCGTGTCTTAGGGTTGTCTCCTGACTTAAGCCAAGCTCTTCAGCCAGTACCGTGCCGGGGGACGCACCTGCCTGCGGTGCTGGCGAGTAGCTTAAGCCTAGTTACCCTGCCCTCCCCACACCCCTAATGCGTGGGGGAGTGCCGCGTTAGCCACGCAGATTTCCTGGGGTGTTGATCCGCACTCAACGCTCAGCTCGACAACCTTATCATACATCACTGATGAGGCAGTTAACGTGACCGTCACCTGGTACGGGCGCAGTCGCTAATGACTGCCCTCACCTTAGTGCACGATCTTCACCACATCCAGTGGCAGGCCAGCCAGCACTATAATGATGGCCACCCTAGCTGGCGTGGCTGGAGTGATGATCATGATATGGCGGAGAAACCCACTTAATCCTCACGCGAAAACCGGGCACGGATAAGGTAGTGATGAATCGGAGTACGCATTCGTAGCTTTCTAGGTTGAACTCATTAGGGATACTCACGAATTCTAGTACGGTGCGCTAAAGTGGATGCTTACGAAGCAATAGTAAGCAGGGTCAGTATAAGGCGCTTCAAACCCGACCCCATACCCGACGATGTAATCAAGAAAATCCTCGAAGCAGGAATAAGGGCACCCTCAGCAGGGAACGGGCAGCAGTGGTACTTCATCGTCGTGAAGGATAACGAGGAACTGAAGGCGAAGCTCCACGAACTAATTCTTAAAGCACACATAAAGTACGCTGAGGAAGTCATGCGTGAGGGCACGATGCCCGAGGAAGTCAAGCGCAGGTGGCTAGAAGCGCTACGTAAGGGTGAAATGTATAAGGCACCACTCTACATCGCCGCCTACCTAGACCTAAGGAGGAGCCAATACAAGAAAGAGTACGAGGAGCTAGAGAGGGTCTGGGCGATCCAGTCCCTATCAGCGGCGATCGAGAACATGATACTGGCGGCGTGGGCAGAGGGAATCGGGTCCGTATGGCTAGGCGACCCACTACTAATGCCCGACGAATTCAACGCCCTCCTAAAACCACCTGAAGGCTGCGAACTCCAAGCAATAGTAGCCTTCGGCTACCCAGCAAGAACACCTAAACCAAGACCGAGGAAGCCGCTAGAGGAAGTAAGTAAATGGCTCTAATAACGGCAACCTACACAGAGTAAAATACCCAATATATATAACGTAAAGTTCTCAACGTAACTGAGCTCCCTACAAAAGAAGGAGCGAACTTTTAATACTCCTCCTCACCTTCGCGAAATTATAGTTAGCAACGGGGAGCCCGAGCTAAGATGTTAAATATAGGTTGGGTTCTCAACACTATAATGGTATTCGTCCTTGAGAAATTAACGGAACGCTACGCGAACCTTAAGGAATTCCTGCAGGAAGGACTGTAGGTTCAGCATCTTCCTGTTACTCGTTTTAGGAACCCCTATCACCTCTACCCGTGGTTCCTCGCTTCCCTTGGTAGTGATGTTAACGTTAGCGTTACGTATGCCTAAGTGGTTCAGCAGTTCTAGGATCGGTGACTCTATATCCTCGTCCATGAGGTTGTGTTTCTTGCCAGTGACGCACGGGCCTAGCCTGCATAGGTAGCAGTTCAGCTTATGTGATAGTGTGTTGGCCGCGCATGCGGCTGGAAGGTACTGGAGTCCCTGCTTCTTTGCTTCCCTCTTAACGGTTTCCTTGAGGTGCGTCGTGCTTACCGGTACTTGCGTCCCTGGTTTCGGTGGTTGCTTTAACCCTGCTAGCTTCATCAGTTCATTCGTGTCTGCCCCAGCTAGTGAGAGCCTGCGTAGGTTTGTTGGGGTTAGTCTTAGGGATCCGGCCACGACTCCTTCGAGACCCTGTCGCTTCGCTAGGTGGAGGAGCTCCCGTATGTCGTCCTCATTAGTTACGCCGGGTATTAGCGGCCTTAGGAATAGGTCTGCCCTGAGCCTCGCCCTCACAACGTTCCCGCCGCCAGCTATCCTTTCTTGAGGTGGGGGCACGCCCGGCTCTAGGATCTTAGCCTTACGTGTGGTGGTTGCTGAGATTAGCACGCTTAGCTTCGGCTCCGCCCTAGCTAGTTCGGCCGCTAATTCCTTATTGATGACTAGCTTGGTGCTTACCTGGCAAGGGAGGCTTAACCACTCATTAACAGCCCTAAGGTACTCTAGGGTCTTCTCAACTACTCCTGGCAGGAAGGGTTCGGAGACGGAGCCGAAGGCCGCTAGGGTGCGTCCCGGAACGACGTGTGGGTTAACGGCTAGCGCGTACGCGAGCTCCTCGCCACTGAGGTGATAGGGTCTTGGCTTGGTCGGGAACCCCATGTCGGGGACGTAGCAGTATAGGCAGCCTAAGCTACAGCCTTGGGCCGGGTGCACGGTTATGCCGCAGGGCCTCGGCTTGCGGCGTGCGTGCGGGTCCTTAGCAACCCTGCGTGCCCTCCTAGGCCCAAGTACCCTCCTTAACTCCTCAGCGACTTCCTCCTTGAGGAGCCACGCGTCCAGCGGTGACTTAATTTCCCTCCTCCTAGGCAACCCCAACTACCTGAGTACGTTACGTAACGACGCCCTTAGCCCTTAACTCCTCAATTTCCTTGTCGCTGAAGCCGAGCTCCCTCAGTACCTTGTCGGTGTGCTCACCCTTCAGGGGCGGGTAC
>JALWZB010000115.1 GCA_027002995.1 Desulfurococcales archaeon | reverse complement strand
CTCGGGAAGGGTGAGGGGTATTCCGAACTTGAGTATGCCATCCTTCGCGAGTTCAACAAAGTGGGTGCGGATACGCCCATTTTCACTACTGTGCATGACCTTCAGGTGTTGAGTGACATCATACCTCAACTTCCTTGGGACGTTACTGTGGACGTTATCTTCACACCATCTAGGACGATTAAGTGTTCGGGACCGAAGCAAAGAACTAGGGGAATCCTTTGGGATTACCTTAGCGAGGATAAGGTTAAGGAGATACCCTTACTTAAGGAGGTAGCTGAGAGGAAAGGTGTTAAAATTGCCTGACGAACCATTAACTAAGGCTTTCGACGTTGATGGCGTGATCGTTGACGTGAGCCAGAGACTCGCAACAGCGCGAGAGCTGGCAGAGTACTACGGCCATGACTTCTGGGAAGTCTTCTTCAGTGACGAATTACTTGCCCTGGATAAACCAAGGCCCGTTGGTATAGAATTAGTTAAGCGCGCCCACGCTGAGGGCTTCCACGTAATCATAATTACTGGAAGGCCCAGCAGGCTGAGAGGTTTTACCCTAGAGCAGGTAATTAATTATACAGGGATTACGCCGAGCGCCATTTACATGAGGCGGAACAGGGACCGGAGACCCGCGGAGGTAGTGAAGGTGGAACTCCTAGGTGAGGCGCTGAGGGATGGTTTCGAAGTTGTGGAGTACCACGATGACAGCGAGGCCGTGTTAAGGGAAATTAGGGTTAAGTACCCGTGGGTCACACTATTTCTGCATATTGGGGATACGTTTCAGAAGTATTGAATGAGCAACATTTCCTTACGAAATTTTTAAAGAGGTTGTACCGCAAATTCTTACATAAAGTATCACCCATTTAATAGGTCTCCAGAGAATATTGAGAACGGGAGTAGTGACGAAAGGTAAGGAGAAGGTAAGTGCCCCAGCGAGTGTGAGGACCTTTAATGTCGATATCATAGCTAATATACTAGCATCTGGTGGCGGTATTATCGATGAGTACGGTGACCTAATAATCAAGTTAAAGAAGGGGTTCCTTAGTAAGCGTGTTGAGGAGTATGTCGTTGAGTTCGGCGTCATAAGGATGGTTTCAGGGGTTGATGTGTTCTTCGCCGTACGCACAGATGAAGGAGTAACGCCTTACCTAACCGCGTTGCTTAGGAGGGTGCGTGATGACAAGGTCGTGATTGAGTGGCGTTGCCATGAGGATCTGTTTAAAGATTTATGCCGGGAAACGATTAGGATCCTTAAGCGTGGGTTAAGGAACTTTAAGCCCTCAGCAGGCGTTAAGCGCTCATCACCTGAGGTCGTGGTCAGGTATAGGATGAGTGACGCCTACTCCAGCAAGCTAGATGGTTTCGCGGAAGTAACCCTCGCCAACGCTGTGCTGGAGTACCCGCTAGCCTTCACCTCAGAAGTAAAGGTTGAGGACGTTAAGAACATTGAAGCGCTACTCGAGGACCTCGGGAAGAGATTAGGTAGAGGGAGGTACATCATCACCCTTAGTGGCGGTAGGTGGAGATTCATAATTGGCTTCGATACTGAGAAAAAGATATTCACACCCTCGTTCATTTCATGGGAGACTAATGAGAGGCTTCTAGGAGGGAAGGCACTAAAGAGGTTCATGGAAGTGCCTGACGACACCATCGTCAGGATGCTCGTGTTTAAAGTACCTGAGCATTACTCCTAAGCAGGCATTAACCACGGAAATGATTTTGATGGGTTCCACATTAAGTTAGGTTAGGGATTCAAAACCGTGAGGGTGACGATCTTAGGTTTCGGGGGGTGGGTCAGTAACCCGTTACTCGGTCAGCCAGCGTACTTAGTTGAGGAAGGGGATGTAAGGATCCTCCTGGATTGTGGTGAAGGGACTTTAGAGAAGCTAGTCAAGTGTACTTGCCTAGATGTAAGTAGCTTGAGCTTTATCTTAATAACGCATGCTCACGGAGACCACTTACTGGGCTTACCCACCTTAATTCAGCGAGCTAAGTACTTGGGAAAGAGGCTGAACGTTGCTGCACCACCGCCAGTAGTGGGGTCGATTAGGGAGTTACTGAGTGCGCTACAGATCCCCCACTACATGGATTACGTTACCGTCACAGAACTGCAGGCTGGAGTATGGGTACGGCTTAACGAGACAGTCCGCGTGAAAGCTATTAATGCCATCCACCCTATCCCGTCGGTTTCCTACGTGCTACGAGTTGGGTCAAAGACCATTGCGTATAGTGGCGATACTTGGCCCAACAACGATTTCCTGAGGGAGGCGGAAGGCGCGGATGTGCTTATCCATGAAGTTAGTGCCCCGCCTGGAATGGTCGAGGAAGCTAGGCTCCATGGGCACACACCTAGTGAATACATCCTCGATATTTTAAGGAAGGTTAGGCCGAAGTACTTCATACCAACGCATTATTATGTTGAGCCGCCTCAGCTCATACTTAGTAGGGAGCTTTGCTCCCTTAGTGAAACACGCGTTGTTTTTCCCGCTCAGTGTCTGAGCATTAGCGTTGGTTAAAATGGTTGTGCTTGCCTTAACTTGCTTATACGGTAAATATATTACTGTGTTTAACTAACGTTCTTCAGATTTCTCTGAAGCTCTTTCCGATGTATTATATACTATGTTCGGGGATATAATGCTGAACCATACCTAACCCATTATTGCTTAAATTTAGCTATACTTTTTTATATCGTTTTAGCTAAATTAAATCGGGTATCAAGTTATGCCTGAGGTGCGGCGCGTCCAGAAATTCGGTAGGTCAACGCTGATGATATCGCTGCCATCCTCGTGGGTGAAGTCCGTAGGTCTTTCTCCTGGAGATACCGTTAGCATTGAGGTGCTTGAGGATGGAACGTTAAGGCTAGCACCAATAACAATGCTGCAGAAGAAGAGGGAGAGGAGATTAACGATTAGAGTCGGTCAGGGATCTTCTGAGAGCTTGCTTATAAGGGCTATTTACGCGGGCTATATCCTCGGTATGGATACCATAGTCGTTGAGACGACCGGTGGAATTCTTTCGGAGTCGCATCTACGCGTGATCCGTAGTACCGTAAGGGCATTGATCGGGGCCGAGATAATAGAGAATACCCCGAACAAGATCACTATTCAGGTTCTTATCGACGCTAGCAAGTATTCGGCCGCAACAATTATCGGGAGGATGGCTAACCTCGTTAAATTCATGATTCAGCACATCCAGATAGCGCTGCTTGACAATAAACCATACCTCTTAAGGGAAGTGCTGGAGCTGGAGAGCGAGGTTGACAGGCTTCACGCGCTAACGGTTAGGCAGCTCCTCCTTTCACAGACTAATAGGACGTTAGGGCGTTACTTGGGGATCAAACCATCCCTAGCCACAGAGTATAGGGGGGTCGTACGGGCGTTTGAGGAAGCTGCTGACGCTCTGAGCGCCGCTGCGGAAATCCTGGTTAAGGGTGGCGTGGACGTTGTCCGTAAGCTTCAGGCGACAAAGGACTTACTGAAGGAGTGCTTAGATACCCTGCTCCTGATAGTTGACAGGATAGATAAGTGCCTCAAGAACCTGAACCCATACCTAGTTAATGAAGTGCTGAACCTCATTAAGGAGTATCACGGTCACCTGAAGAAGTACAATGAGCTAGTGTTTAGGGAGTTAGGACTTGATGAAGCCTACTTAACCATTAGGGAATTCTCCGACAGGCTTTACGAGGTTAGTCGGGAGATAGAGACCATAGCTGAGACGGCGTTCGACATAGCGATAGAGAAGACCGGTGAGGTGCTGGACATAAGCCGAACCTACGTGTGATTTTAACTTAAGTGATGTCTGGATAATATGGTCATTACTCTTTAAACCTCGGAAAGCGTAACACATTGTTAGGGGCTGCCGGTATGATTGGTGCTGTGCTCGTAGGATTCATAATAATGCTTATCCTCAGCTTAATACCGGGTGTGGGTTCCTTAGTAGGTGGTTTTGTAGGTGGCTTTATCGCTGGCTACATGACCGGTGGTGGTGCCTCTAAGGGAGCGGTGGCTGGCTTCCTTGCTGCGCTACTTGGTGCTTTAGTTGTGGGTGTTATCCTAGCGATTGTGACGTCTCTGCTAGCAACACCCATTATAGGCGGCATCATAGGGTTCCTAGGGTTCCTCTTTGTCGCTATCTACTTCATAGGTCCGTTAATACTCGCGGTAATAGGTGGAGCCATTGGAGGCGCGCTAAAAGGAGGGAAATAGGTGGTTTAGAAGTTGTTCGTGGTAAGAGCCCTTAACGCTGTATTCAACGTGAGTGGGGTGGCACGCGACAATATTGAGTGCCGAGTGGGGTTACTGCCACCTAGAGCAGTCAACGTAATCATGACGACGTATAGGGTGCGTAACACACAGCTCCTAATCCAGCTTGATGACCCGCACAGCAGCTGGTGCTTGATTGAGGAGGGAACCATCATTAGGTTTAATGAAGGGAAAGCTCTAGGTCCTAAGTTATGCTCCGGGACCGTCCACCTAGACTTAATTGAGAGAACCGAGGAGGCCATAACTTTCCATATGTTGAGGGAGGGATGTTGGGAGGAACCACCCTCACATGCGCCGTTCTGCCCGAGGCACTTCAACACTAGGTACGGTCAGTACGTGCGTTACGTGTTTGGGTCAGGCAAGCCTAATCCTGACAACCCGTTCTTCCATTTACCTGCACTGCTTTACGCTGTGTTCTATGGTGGAGACCGCCTGAAGGTGGGAACCACCATAATAATTAAGGGGTTAAGGAGGTTTCTGGAGCAACCAGTTTACTTAGTTGCGTTACTCAAGCTATGCCGTAACATAGAGGAGGCTAGGGAATTAGAGATATGGTTCTCGAAATCCTCAAGATTATTCAGTCAGGCACCCAGTATGAAGCTCAGGATAGGTGACATCATAAGGTCCTTAACGAGGAAGGACCTTACCAAGGACATGTGTAGGTTTGTAAGGTCATTGATTCTAGCTGTCACGGAAGCCACGAGCAGGAGGGGTAGACCAGGCTCGAGCAAGTCCCTCGCTGATCAACTATGGAGAAAGCTGAGCATGATTAATGTAGCACGCCCTGAGCTAGAGGAGGAATTACTTAAGTCCAGGGTTGCGGTTGATGTTAATATGGCGGATAAGGTGCTGACCGGGCGGACTGCCGAGTTCTTAGGGATTGTGAGGGGCTTCATCTTACTGAGGGTTAACGGTGCCGGAAACTTTGCCGTCCCGTACGAGGTGTTTAGGGACAGGCTAACCTACGCTCGGGTCGCTTTGTGAGACACGCTCTGCAACCCTTTTAAGGTATTAAGCACGAAAACCTAATCCTTAGGTGTTAGTGGTGGTTAAGTTCGAGCTTCCCGAACCGCCCGAAGACATTAAGGAGTTCAGCGTGTGGGATGCGCTCGAGGAGTTCCTCCTTTCCCTTGAGGCGGCCGGGGCGTCGGAGAAGACCGTTAAGGCATATAGGGCTGGTATCTCCGACTTCCTTAAGTTCACGGGTAAGGAGCGCGTAGGTGACCTCAACTACAGGGACTTCACTAGGTGGAGGTTAGACAGGCTTAGGAACGGCTTCCCTAAAGGCTCTAAGGATAGGAGGAAGGTGCAGATGACCCTACACTACTACTCGCTCTACGTGAGGGCGTTTCTTCAGTGGCTAGGCATCGTTGGGAAGGTGCCGGCCGTCGCTAGGCCTAGGGGGAGGTCTAGGGTGCCTACGTTAAGCGAGCGTGAGGTGCTTAAACTTCTTGAGGCTGCCCGCGACGTTCTGGATCTACTTATAGTGTCGATGCTCTTCGAGACAGGTATGCGTGCCCAGGAACTCCTCTCCGTGAGGGTGGAGGACATTAACCTGGGGAATAGAGAAATCGTCGTGAGGAACGCTAAGTTTGGTGAGGAGAGAGTAGTGTTCTTCGGCCCAGCAACCGAAGCCGTACTTAAGAAGTACTTACAGCACATTAAGTCGGGCCGCCTAATACCTCTAAGCTACACGGGTCTCTACAAGAGGCTTAAGACCCTCGCCAAAAGGGCCGGTGTTGACCCTAAGAAGGTACGCCCACACGTCCTCAGGCATACCTTCGCCACAGAAGCCCTCAAGCGGGGCTTGAACCTGATAGCTCTGCAGACCATACTTGGTCACAAGGACGTTAAGACCACGCAGATGTACCTACACTTATTGAAGGAGGATATAAGGAGGCAGTACATGCGCGTGTTCGCAGCACAGCAAGAAGGTGGGGGTGCTGAAGTGACTGCTTAATCCCTACAAGTTTTATGTCTAGACACGCCTTTCCTACTAGTGGCGAGCTACGGTGGGCGTAAACGTACTTGCTCGAAAAATACAGCAGTTAAGTGAGTTAGGTATCCCGGGACCGGCAACTAAGGTCTATGAGAAATTAGCGAGTAAACTGCTGGCTAAGCTCCATGAACTTGCGATTAAGCGATTAGGGTCAGGGAAAGGGCTTCATTACGTGCTAGATGCCGGGTGCGGGCCCGGACATCTCCTGTCGAAACTCTTAACATCACGAGATGAGTCAACGTATGCTGTGGGTCTCGACGTCTCGCCAGCCATGGTTGAACTCGCCAAGAGAAGGTTGCTTGGTAGTGAAGGTACTGGAGTATCTGACGTTGTGGCGGGGGACGCTACCTGCCTCCCCTTCCGGGACGACTCATTCCACGCTATCGTATCAACCGGGGTTCTGCACCACATTAGCGAGCCAAGTAAGTTCTTCAGGGAACTACAGAGGGTTCTTAAGGAAGGTTCCTCAGCACGCGTGTTTGAGTTTTCGCCAGACACACCATGGTCAGAGATTAAGGAGGCGTCAAAGATGATGGGTGTAAATCCACTGCTCCTTAAGGTGATTAGTTCTATGCATGGAATACCGCGAAGGGAGTACATTGATGGGTACATTAGGCAGGCGCTAACCGGTCTTGACTGCGAGGTCCACTTCATTAACTTAGTGACGGAGGTGGAGATAATTAAGCATGGCCATAGGGGCGTTGGGGACCACCAAAGTTAATTTGCTGGATCTAAACTCTAGGGTTGGGTTCAGTAGTCATGAATCGGAGGGAAGGAAGCGTGAACAGAATTGATTACCCAAGCA
Source organism: Desulfurococcales archaeon (assembly GCA_027002995.1). Classification (GTDB taxonomy): domain Archaea; phylum Thermoproteota; class Thermoprotei_A; order Sulfolobales; family NBVN01; genus WAOL01. Next base: position 6,225 of record JALWZB010000115.1, on the reverse strand, counting down.
TTATCGCATCACTGATACTGGTGGTTATTGCGGCATCACTCTTCGCTACTACCTTAGCCACAATATCCCCGAAAATCACGTACTCCAGGCTCAAGTTAGCCGCGGAAGCCACACCAAGACCGCCGCCCCTCCCCACAGCAAGCGTGGAGAAGTCGTTCGCGTCAAAGATAATTTCTGAGGTTAAGGACCTTCTCAGCTCCCAAGCCCTGAATGAGACCGTTAAGGACGAGGCAAACGCGCTCATCTCGATAGCTGAGGAGAGGTTGAGAACGGGTGATACTGGAGGCGCCATGTCTAACTCGCTTAAGGCCCTGGCGGAGGTTACTGCGAACATCGCTGCAAGGGATTACAGCACATTAGGCATTAACGGGACCTTGAAGGAGTACGTGCCTAAATACGCGTCGCTTGCTGAGGAGCTTCGGTCCTTGAATGCTTCGGTAATTGCTGAGGCAGGAAAGCCACACAGCATTGGGTACATAGCTGATAGTCTAGCATACGCTCAGTATTTCGTGGACTACGCGTGGAGGATACTCAGAGCCGGGAACGAGTCCCTTAACGCGTTATCCGCCGGTAACGGGACTGTTGCTGACGTCATGATCGTTGCTAGAGCATATGTGCTTGCCAGCAAACTGCATGACTTAGCTAAGGAGTACTTAGCATCGAAGGATACCGGTAACCCTAAAGTAACCGCTGAGAGGGCCGCACAGATACTTCTCGGGAGGGCTGAGGACGCCATAAGGCGTGTTAGGGATGTGGTGCAACCCTACACTATAGGGGCGAGGCTACTTGACTACGCATCATCGTTAGCTATGTCGGCTAGCAATGCGATAGCTAGGGGGAGGTACGCTGTAGCGTGTTACTATGCTTTAATGGCTGAGGCTTACGCGATAGCTACTGAGGAGCTAAGCAACTCACTCTACGTTTCCGACTACTTCAACATAACGATCTCAGCCGATGCTGTCCTAATGAAGAGGGCTGATGCCGTACACGCCTACTCCGCAGCGCTAGCAAGTAACTCCACATTAGTCAACATAATCCTGTCGTCTGTGTGGAGCGATATAGCATCTGGTGACAAGGACTTAATGAACTGTGTTAACGCGTTCTGCCTCCGCAAGAAGGAGACGCCGCTATCCTCGTATGACTTGGTCCCATCATACATATACTACGCTAGGGGAGCCGCGCTCGCGAGGGCGGCGTCCACGCTACTCAATGAAGGGTGAATAAACTTAAGGAGGCCCTGAACACTCAGGGGTGTTACCTCAGTTAATCCTTATTACTCCACGCCCTGCCTTTAGTCGGTGGCATCATGAAGTTAATTTACCTCGTGCTTGATGGTGCGGCGGATAGGTTAGCTGATGAGGTAACGTCCTATGAGCTAGCGCGGAAACCTTTACTCGACTTGCTCGCTAAGGCTGGGAAGTGCGGCATGATGTATACTGTGGGTAAGGGCATAGCACCTGAATCCGATGGCGCTGTCATGTCGATCCTTGGCTACGACCCACATAAGGAATACACTGGGAGGGGCCCGATCGAGGCCGTCGGCGCCGGGTTAACACTGAGGGAGGGGTATGAGGTAGCGTTCAGAGCGAACTTCGCGACCGTTGACCCCGCGACCTACAAGCTTATTGACAGGAGGGTAGGGAGGTCTCTAAGGACTGAGGAAGCTAAGGAATTGGCTAAGGCCCTTGACGGAATGAAGCTAAGCAAGTACGGCGGGTACGTGCGTGTAGTGGCTACGGTCGGGCACAGGGCTGTCGTGGTTATCGGGAGTAAGGAGAGGAGGTTAAGCGATAATGTGGAGAACGTTGACCCAGCATACAGGAAGGTCGGGAAAATCTCGGTCGCGGTTAAGGGTTTCAAACCCTACATAAGATGGTGTGAGCCCCTCGACGAAAGCGAGGAAGCTAAGGTAACGGCTGAGCTAGTCAACGAATTCATCAAGAAAGCCATAGAGATCCTAGACAAGCACCCAGTGAATAAGGAACGTGAAGCAAGGGGCGAGCTGAAGGCGAACGCCATACTACTAAGGGACGCTGGAGGCGCGATACCGAAGGTAGAACCAATAAACAAGCGCTACGGACTCAAATTCGCAGCAGTGGCGGAAATGCCTGTCGAGATAGGCATAGCCAAGATACTCGGGATGGAAGTAGCTAAGGTACCACCACCAACCGAAGACAAGAAGTCAGACTACGAAATTAGGGTCAAAGCGACCCTAGACCTACTCAAGAAAGCCGACGTAGTCTACGTACACCTCAAAGGCCCGGATGAGCCAGGTCATGACGGGAACCGCGAGAGGAAAGTTAAGGCAATAGAAGACATAGACAGGTACTACGTAGCCAGAATTCTGCCACTGATAGACCTTAATGAAGTAGCAATACTGATAACCTCAGACCACGCAACACCACCAACTGTAGGAGCACACACCGACGACCCAGTACCCCTAGCACTAATAGCCCCTGGCCTAGAGCCGGATAAAACAACCAAACTAACGGAAAAGGAATGCTCAAGGAAGGGAGAACTAGGAACGATAGAACACGGATGGGAACTACTGCCTAAGATACTGAAACTCATTAAGGAGTAGAATACCACAAAGTATTTTCGCGGGTTCAGCTTAAAACGAGGAAAATTATGAACTCACCAGCTTAGTTAGGCTTTCTGCTACGTCCTTAAGTTTCGTATGTTTGCCGAGCAGCTCGAACCCAATCCTGACACCCGTGTCAAATGACCTTAGATTCTCCTCGGCATTCCACAGCTTGCTTATCTCTTTCCTTAGTTCCTCAGTTATTGCGGGGATGAATGCAGTTATTATTCCTAGTGCGACCATGTTTGGAGTCCCTGACTTCACTATCTTTACCTGTATTACGTTGTCTTTAGGTATGGGTTTGACTAGGTCCTCGTCAGCTATTATGGCTTTGGATGATAGTATTTCATTCCTTCTCCTCGCTACTCCCGCTTCGTGGAGTGCTATTACGAGGTCGTAGTTCTCTGGGTACGGATTCTCTATTGGTTGTTTTGAGAGCACTACGTACGCCACTACAGCACCTCCCCTTACTTCAGCTCCGTAGCTCTGTAGCTGTGCTACGTACAGTCCTTTCTTGAAGGCCGCTCTCGCTAGTAGTGTTGTTGCGAGCACTACTCCCTGCCCTCCTCTTCCGGCTATCGCCACTGTATGTTCCTGTACTTGAGTGTGCGTGTTTTTACTCACCCTTATCCCCCTCCGTAGCTCTCTTCACGTATTCAAAATACCTGTCCAAGTATCCCGGCTTGTCCTCTGCTTTGAGGATCCCTATGCGTCCATAGGGTGTTTCCGTGTTTGGTCGGCATACCTTCATTAGCTCCTTGATTTTCTGCCCTGGTGTTTTTCCTTCGTACCTCACCACGTAGGTTATGCACGGGGCTATCACTTCTATGAAACGGAAGCCTCTGGAGTACTTGCTTAGTGCCTCCTTGATTGAGTTCTTGAGTTGGTTGAAGTTCACTACACACCATCTAGCCACGTAGTTTGCGTTTGTGCGTGCTATTAGTTCCGCTACGTCCATTACTGGTTCGTACGCGCCGTAGGGTGTGGTGACGGTTCTCATACCCTCGGGGGTTGTTGGGGATGCTTGGCCTCTAGTCATTCCGTATACTAAGTTGTTGACGAGTATTACTAGGAGATCCATGTTTCTTCTGGCGGCGTGTACTAGGTGGTTGAAGCCTATTGCGGCTAGGTCGCCGTCACCACCGATCACGATCACGTTTAGGTTCGGTTTTGCTAGCTTGACGCCTGTTGCTACCGCGACCGCCCTCCCGTGGAGGGTGTGTATCGTGTCCGCCTTTATGTGGGGGCTGGGTATCCAGGAGGAGCACCCTATCCCGCTCACGAATACGTAGCCCTTAAGCCTCTCAACCCCTAGCTCCTCGAACGCCTTGAACATGGCATTCATTACTACACCGTTAAAGCACCCCGGGCAGAAGGGGGTGGGGAGGACCTCCTCCCTTAAGTACTTACGGCTGAAGTGCTTCCTCAAGCACCTCACCCCACACCTTCTGTGCCTTCTCAACAATCTCGCAAGCATAGATTGGGACCCCACCACCAACCTTGTTTATGGGTACGACGACCGTGCCATTACCGGCTACGATCCTCACGTCATACACTACCTGACCTAGGTTGAGTTCTGGGACAATGACTACCCTAGCGTCCTTGACGTAGGATCTTAGGACATCGTAGTTCATTGGCCACAGGGTCTTGAGCTTAAGTAAGCCTGCGCTGAAGCCAGTTGCCCGCAACCTCCTCACGGCTGTCCTGGCCGGTCTGGACATGGAGCCGTAGGCAACAATGAGTATGTCGGCCTCATCGTCCCCGAAGTACTCGTACATGAAGACCTTCTCGATGTTCCCTAGCACTTTCTCCTTTAACCTCTTAACTAGCTTGAAGTGCGTTTCGAAGGAGTGTACGTCCCTGTATCCCCACTCATCGTGGGTAGATCCGGTGATCAGCAAGTCGTACCCTTCACCGAGCGGGGGGAGAGGAGGAGGCTTCCTCGGATCATCGGAACCAAATGGAGGTTTACTATAATCCTCCGAGCCCCACCCAGGTTCGGGTTCCTTAACCTTATCAGGCATCTCAACAACCTCCCTCCCATGCCCCACGAACTCATCACTCAGCACCACTACCGGCACTCTAAGACCCCACGCTATCTCGAAGGCCTTGACTGTTAAGTCGTAGGCCTCCTGCGGGCTTGAAGGCGCTAGCACCACCACGACCTGATCTCCATGCCGTCCCCACCTAGCCTGCATGACGTCACCTTGAGCTGCCTTAGTTGCTTGACCGGTTCCGGGCCCCGCACGCATTACGTTAACGACAACTATAGGGGCCTCAACCATGACCGCGTACCCTAGACCCTCCTGCATCAGCGAGAAGCCCGGACCGGAGGTTGCGGTCATGGACTTAACCCCCGCTAACGCAGCCCCAACAACCATGTTGATAGCTGCCAGCTCATCCTCTGACTGAATGAACATTCCTCCATTCTTAGGTAGTTCACGCGCTAGGTAGTGCATGACCTCGGATGAGGGCGTGATTGGGTAGCCAGCGTAGAACTTTAGGCCAGAGTCTAACGCTGCCTTAGCGACGGCTTCATTACCGCTTAAGAACTCTACCCTCACCCCTGACCACCTCCCTCATTGCACACGATGGTTATCGCGAAGTCAGGGCAGTAGAGAGTGCAGGTCTTACAACCAATACATTCTCCCTTAAGCATGGGGTACCTGTACCCGCTAGGACCTATGTTGGGGCTGAGTTCAAGCGCGTTCTTCGGGCAAACTGAAACGCATATGCCGCAACCCTTACAGAGGTTTCGATCCACCTCCACAGAACAGGCACTCAAGTTCAGGTCCCAACCATAGAACGCGCACGGACAAATAAATTAGTACTCAAATAAACCGCGTAGGATTAAAGACCATCAGGAAGCGACGACCGACATTTACCTCACTCCCTACTCTCCTCCATAACTTCGATGCCTAGGACGTCGAGGTCATCATTAACTACGGCCTTAAAGGGTAACGCGAAGTCTATTCTTTTCCTCCTAATGAAGGCCATGGAGTCGTAATCCACCGTGCCGCCTTCTTCGGACCCGACGAGCACTGCCCTAACGACGTATACCTTCTCACCTAAACCCTCAGAGAGCTCGGGGTCAGGCATGAAGGATAGGATTACCACGTCGTAAGTGAGTTCCTTTCTGGGCTTCACGAAACCACCTAACATTACCTCCATTAACTTCGACTTCAGCGACTCAAGTAACTCCGGCACAATTATCATTGCCGACCCCCACCTAATACAGAGGTGTATCGGCCTTAATCTACCTTCCATCAGACGTTAATTCCTGAGCCACGGAAAACTAATTGGGGGTTAAGAACTTGAGGGCTGCCTTACTAAGAGAACCCGGAGTTATAGAGGTGTCAGAGGTACCGACACCGAACCCTCCTCCAGGCTGGGTGAGGATTAAGGTTGCCAGGGCCGGTATCTGTGGCACTGATAAGGCGTTCTTCCGCGGGACCTACAGACCAGGCAAGCTACCCATAGTGCCTGGACACGAGTTCGCGGGGATTATTGACTCGGTTGGTGAGAACGTTGATGAGGAAATAATAGGTGCTAGGGTCACGTCTGAGATTAACGTGTCTTGCGGCATGTGCTGGTTCTGCATGAATGGGATGCGAACCCACTGCCCTAACAGGAAGGTCTTGGGA